>JABFWL010000743.1 GCA_013362315.1 Catenulispora sp.
GCTGCTGGAGGCGCCCCGGCACGAACTGGACCGGATGACCAACGGCGCGCTGCACCAGGGCCTGATGCTGGTGGTGCCGGCCTACGAGTACGCGCACCCCGACGACCTGCTGGAGTCGGTGTACGACGCCGGCGACAACCCGCTGTTCGCGGCCCTGGACGGCGTCACCGACCCGCGCAACCTGGGCGCGGTGCTGCGCTCGGTGGCCGCGTTCGGCGGGCACGGCGTGATCGTGCCGGAGCGGCGCGCGGCCGGCATGACCGCCGGAGCCTGGAAGGCCGCGGCCGGCGCCGGCGCCCGGGTGCCGGTGGCGCGCGCCGGGAATCTGACGCGGGCGCTGGAGGCGTACCAGAAGCAGGGCGTGATGATCGCCGGCCTGGCCGCCGACGGCGCGGTGGCGCTGCACGAACTGGAGGCGGCGACGGAGCCGCTGTGCCTGGTCGTGGGGTCGGAGGGCAAGGGCATGTCGCGGCTGGTGTCGGAGCTCTGCGACGTGACGGTGTCCATTCCGATCGCGTCCTCGACGGAGTCGCTGAACGCCGGCGTCGCGGCCGGGATCGCGCTGTATGAGGTGAACCGGCGGCGGGCCGAGGCGCTGGGCTGAGCGCCGTAGTCCTCCATAAAGATCATTCGCACCACAGCACTTCGCACCACCCTGCAAGGAGAACAGCTCAATGGCGAGCACTGATGGCCGCAGCCCGGATGGTCCGGGGATGCGGCGCCCCGCGCCGATAGGCCCGGTCGACTCCTCGAAGACCCCGCGCTACGCGGGCTTCGCGACCTTCGCGCGGCTGCCGCGCCTGGACCAGCTCCCGCCCGGGGAGACGGCCGACGTGGCGATCCTGGGCGCGCCCTTCGACTCCGGCGTCTCCTACCGGCCGGGCGCGCGCTTCGCCCCGGCGGCGGTGCGCGAGGCGTCGAAGCTGCTCCGGCCGTACCATCCGGGCCTGGACTTCTCGCCGTTCCAGGCGGTGCAGGTCGCCGACGCCGGCGACATCTCGATCAACCCCTTCCACCTGGAAGAGGCGATGAGCCAGATCGAGGCGCACTCCGAGGAGCTGGTGCGGGCCGGCTCCAAGCTGGTGACGATCGGCGGCGACCACACCATCGCGCTGCCGCTGCTGCGCACCATGGCGCGCCGGCACGGCCCGGTGGCGCTGCTGCACTTCGACGCGCACCTGGACACCTGGGACACCTATTTCGGCGCGCCGTACACCCACGGCACGCCCTTCCGCCGGGCGTTCGAGGAGGGCATCCTCGACTCCTCGGCGGTGACGCACGTCGGCACCCGCGGCCCGCTGTACAGCAAGCAGGACCTCGCGGACGACAAGCGCATGGGCTTCGGCATCGTGACGTCGGCGGACGTGATGCGGCAGGGCGTGGACGCGGTGACGCAGGCGCTGCGCGAGCGCATCGGCTCGCGGCCGCTGTACGTGTCGATCGACATCGACGTGCTGGACCCGGCGCACGCCCCCGGCACCGGCACGCCGGAGGCCGGCGGCATGACCAGCCGGGAGCTGCTGGAGATCCTGCGCGGCCTGGACGGGCTGAACCTGATCGGGGCGGACGTGGTGGAGGTCGCCCCGGCGTACGACCACGCGGAGATCACGTCGGTGGCGGCGTCGCATGTGGCGTATGACCTGGTGACGCTGCTGGCGATGCAGGGGCGGTAGCGCCAGCACACCATCGTCAATACCATCCGTGATGGTATCCTGCTTACCATGCCGAAGCTTGATGTGAGCGTGAAGCAGGAGACGATAGACGCGTCGCGAGCCGCGGCCAGCGCCGTCGGGATGAACCTGTCCAACTGGACGGACAAGGTGCTCACGGAAGCTGCCTGGCGCCAACGCTTCAGCCGCTCGGCCGAACGGGAGCGCCAGCTCGGGATCACACCCGAGTGGCTGACTCAGCACAAGGAAGGCGTCGAGGAGCAGCGTGCGGCAGGGTGAGATCTGGGAGCGTGGCGACCGGCCCACGCTCGCGCTCGTTCTGTCTTCAGACCTCTACAACGAGGCGGGCCCCGGCCGCGTGATCGTGTGCCCGGTGATTCCCGGCGAACCGTTGCCCGCCGAGGAGTTCGCCACGGACATCACGATCGTCAACCCGCTGGCGGGCACAGTGTTGCCGGAGCTTATCGAGTGGCTTCCCGCTTCCGGTCTCACGCACCCGCGCGGCGCGGTGTCGCGACCGGACTGGCAAAAAGTCGACCAGGTCGTCAGAGCAGTCCTGGGTCACATCTAGACCCAGGACTCTCACACCATCTCTCGCCCGACCATTTGTCGAGCCGCCCGCACCACCCTCTCCACCGCGGCGAGGTGCGCCCCGCCGCCGCGCACCTACGCTTAATTGCATGACATTGCGGCTGGCCTGCCTCCAAGGTCCGGTGACCGACCATCCAGACGGTTCGCCGGATCCGGCCGCCGACCGCCGCGCCAACCTGGAGGCGCTGGACGCCGCCGCGGAACGAGCCGCTGCCGAGGGGGTGCAGCTGCTCGTCACGGCGGAGATGTACCTGACCGGTTACAACCTCGGGGCCGACGTGGTGGCCGAGGTCGCCGAGGGGCGCTTCGGCGAGTCCGCGCAGGCGGTCTCCCGGATCGCGCTGAAGCACGGGATCGCGATCCTCTACGGCTACCCGGACCTGGACGGCGACGGCATCGTCTACAACGCGGTGCAGCTGGTCGGCGCTGACGGGCTGCCGCTGGCGAACTACCGCAAGACGCATCTGTTCGGCGAAGTGGACCGCGCCGCGTTCGCGCCCGGCGAGGAGCTGGTGGTCCAGGCGGAGCTGGCCGGCGTCCGGGTCGGCCTGCTGATCTGCTACGACGTCGAGTTCCCCGAGGCGGTGCGGGCGCACGCCGACGCCGGGACGCAGCTGCTGCTGGTGCCGACGGCGCTGATGCGGCCGTACGAGTACGTGCCGCGGCAGATCGTGCCGGCCCGGGCGATCGAGTCGCAGCTGTTCCTGGCGTACGTGAACCGGGTCGGCGTGGAGCGCGACTTCGTCTACGCCGGCGAGTCGCGGGTGGTCGCGCCGGACGGCCGCGAGCTGGCGGTCGGCGCGGACCACGAGGAGCTGCTGATCGCCGACATCGACCTGGCGGACCTGGCCGCCTCGCGCGAGGTGAACACGTACCTGCAAGACCGACGAACCGACCTGTACGGAGCATCCCTGTGACGTCCGCCGTCCCGGCCACAGTGCACGAGGTCACCGACCACCTGCACTGCGCCTCGCACAAGCCGATCACCATGTTCGGCCCCGACTTCCCCTTCGCCTACGACGACTACGTCACGCACCCGGCGGGCCTGGGCTCGGTGCCGGAGGCGGCGCACGGCACCGAGGTCGCGGTGATCGGCGGCGGGCTGTCCGGGCTGGTGGCCGCGCACGAGCTGCTGAAGCTGGGGCTCAAGCCGGTCGTGTACGAGGCCGACGAGCTGGGCGGCCGGATGCGCTCCACGCCGTTCCCGGGCGTGCCGGGCACCGTCGCGGAGATGGGCGCGATGCGCTTCCCGCCGTCGTCGACCACGCTGTTCTCCTACCTCGACCGCGCCGGGCTGCGCACCGAGCCGTTCCCGAACCCGCTGGACGCCGCGACCCCGTCGACCGTGATCGACCTGAAGGGCGTCAGCCACTACGCCACCACGCTGGAGGACCTGCCGGCGGTCTACCACGAGGTGGCCGACGCCTGGGCCGACGCCCTGGACGACCCGGCGCACGGCGCGGAGTTCTCGGCGATGCAGCAGGCGATCCGGGAGCGGGACGTGGCGGCGATCCGGCAGATCTGGAGCCGCATGGTGACCCGGCTCGACGACACCTCGTTCTACGGCTTCCTGGCCGCGAGCCCGGCCTTCAAGTCCTTCCGGCACCGCGAGGTCTTCGGCCAGGTCGGCTTCGGCACCGGCGGCTGGGACACCGACTTCCCGAACTCCATGCTGGAGATCCTGCGCGTGGTCTACACCGGCGCCGACGACCACCACCGCCGCGTCGCCGGCGGCTGCCGGCAGCTGCCCCTGGCCCTGTGGTCGCAGGCCCCTGTCGACGCCGCGCACTGGCCGGCCGGCACCTCCGTCCAGTCCCTGCACCCCGGCGGCATCCCCCGCCCCGCGGTGACCCGCATGTACCGCACCGCCCGCGGCATCACCATCGCCGACGCCACCGAGGAGATCCGCACCTACCCGGCCGCGGTCTTCACCGCGCAGAGCTGGATGATGCTGTCGAAGATCAAGGTCGACGAGGCACTGCTCCCCACCGACGTCTGGACCGCGGTGGAGCGCACCCACTACATGGGCGCCTCCAAGCTGTTCGTCGTCGTGGACCGCCCGTTCTGGCTCGACCCCTCCCCCACCGACCCGGCCCGCGACACCATGTCCATGACCCTGACCGACCGCATGCCCCGCGGCGTCTACCTCCTGGACGAGGGCCCCGATCGCCCCGCCGTGATGTGCCTGTCCTACACCTGGGTCGACGACTCGATGAAGTTCGTCCCCCTGTCCCGCGAGGAACGCCTGGAGGTGATCCTCGCCTCCCTGGCCGAGATCTACCCGGGCGTCGACATCCGCTCCCACATCATCGGCACCCCACTGACCGTCTCCTGGGAGACCGAGCCCTACTTCATGGGCGCCTTCAAGGCGAACCTGCCAGGCCAGTACCGCTACCAGCGCCGGCTCTACACGCATTTCATGCAGGACGACCTGCCGGCCGCCCAACGCGGCCTGTTCCTCGCCGGCGACGACATCTCCTGGACCGCCGGCTGGGCCGAAGGCGCGGTGACGACGGCGCTGAACGCCGTGTGGGGCGTGATGCGGCACTTCGGCGGCGCGACGCAGGCGGAGAATCCGGGGCCGGGCGACGTGTTCGCGGAGATCGCGCCGCCGGTGCTGGATGAGGGGTGAGAGGGACGACCCCGCGGAGTTTACCCAGTGGACAACTCGGCGATATCATGGGATATCAATGGAGGTGAACCATGGCTGACCTGCTGATTCGCGAAGTCCCTGAGGAAGTGGTGGCCGCGCTGGACGCGCATGCCGTGCGGCTGGGGATATCACGGAGCGAGTACGTACGCCGCCGACTGGCCGCTGACACGGTGCTGCCCGACGCCCCGGTCCAGGTCGCGGACCTGCGACGGTTCTCGGAGCTGTTCACCGACCTAGCCGACCCTGAGGTCATGGAGCAGGCGTGGCGGTGACATCGTGGCTGATCGACAAGTCCGCGCTGGTACGCCTGAGCGCAAGCCCCCACGCGGCCGATTGGGCGGCGCGCATCGAGCGCGGCTTGGTCCGCATCAGTACCGTCACGCGGCTGGAGGTCGGCTACTCGGCGCGCTCCGGATCGGAGCTACGCACGGGGTGGCGCACCCCACCGCTGTCCGCCATGCCGACTGAGTACCTCACTCCGACGATAGAGGACCGCGCAGTGGAGGTGCTGACGCTGCTGGCCGACCAAGGGATGCACCGTGCGCCTTCCATCCCCGATCTGATGATCGCCGCTACCGCGGAGCTGGCCGGACTCATCGTGCTGCACTGCGACAAGGACTTCGAGCTCATCGCCGACATCACCGGCCAGCAGCTGGAACGCCTCGACGTCCCCTGACGCCCCCGAGGCGCCCCCTCAGTCCAGCAACCCACTCACCCGCAAGTCAGGATGCCGTCCCCGCACCGCGAACGTGATCTCCCGCGTCGTCGCGGTCAGCTTCGCAGCGAGCTTGTCGATGTCCGGGCCGCTGAGCTGCTTCTGGAAGCCGTACAGCGTGAGCACCATCGCCACGCGCTCGTCGGGGCCGAAGACCGGGGCGGCGAGGTGGCCGATGCGGTGGGTGCCGGAGCCGAAGTCGTCCATCAGGTAGGAGGTGTGCGACAGCTCGGCGAACAGCGGGGGGACCGCCTCGTGGTCGTCGAGGGACTGGCCCAGGCGGACGCCGAGGACGTCCGGTTCCAGGCCCACCGAGTAGCCGCGGCGGCGGACGGCGCGCACACCGTTGCGGAAGCGCTCCAGCTCGGGCTCCGCCAGGGGTTTGCCGGCGGCGCGGTCCAGCCAGACGTCCACCTCGTCGGGGAGGGACCAGGCCATGAAGACGGTGCCGATCGGCGGGGCGAGGGGGATGCGCTGGCCGACGCGGACGTGCGGGCCGAACGGCACCACCTCGCCGGCCACCGCCAGGAACACGATCTCCTCGCCCATCGCCGAGGACACCACGCACTGCAGGCCGGTCTGGGCGGCGAGCTGCTGCATCGGCGCGCGGGCGAACTCCACGAGTTCCAGGCGCCGGGCGGCGGCGGCCGAGCCCAGGGCGATCAGGGCCGGGCCGAGGGTGTAGGACTTGTCGCGGGGGTTGCGCAGCAGGAAGCCGGAGTCGGCGAGCGCGGTGAGCATCGCGTGCGCCGTGGCCTTGTTGATGTCGAGGCGGCGGCACAGCTCGGACAGCGAGAAAGCCGTGTCGGGGTGCGCGGCGAGCAGGTTCAGCACCGCAACCGTGCGGTCCACCGCCGGGGCCGGTCGCGCCATGGGCCTCGATCCCCTATCCCTGTGATCCCTGTGGTCGGTTCGCGTGCGCGGCGACGCGGTCGCCGAACGCGCGCGCCATGATCCGGTGTCCCTCGTCGTCCGGGTGGATGCCGTCGGCCAGGTGCCCGGGTTCCAGCACGGCGCCGCCGGGCACCAGGTGCAGCCGCCGGTCCCCGCGCTCGCGGCGGCTGTGGACCACGTCCTCGATCGCCTCGCGCAGGTCCGCCAGCGTCGCGCCCAGCTTGTTCGGCGTCTGCTCGGCGTCCGGGCGCAGCACCGGGGAGCACACGACGATCGGCACGTCCGGGTGCCCCTCGCGCACGACGCGCAGGAACGCCTCCATCCCCGCCATCATCATGGTGGCGCTGTGCGGGATCCGGGTCCAGCAGTTCGTGCCGTGGTTCACCGAGATGACGGCCGGGGACTCCAGCGCGGCTATCTGCTCGGCCGACACGATCTCGCCGCGCGCCGCGCCGGCGTAGCCGAGGTTGACGACGTCGAGCCCGTGCACCCGGCCGGTGACGGCCGGCCACGACAGCGCCGGCTCGGAGGCGGACCAGCCCTCGGCGATGGAGTCGCCGTAGCAGATCCACCGCGGCTGCCTCGGCGCCGGCCGCAGCTCGCCCTGGGTGGCCCGCAGCGAGACGACCTCCGGCTTCATCCCCTCCGGGAGGTAGACCGTGACCGGCAGCGCGGGGTCGGCGTCGGCCAGGTCCAGCATCGCCATGCCCTCGCCGAACATGGCGTCGGCGTAGGCGATGAACTTCTCCCCCTGGTACGCGGCGAAGAAGGTGCCCGCGCCGTCGCCGCGGTAGCCGAGGTCGGCGGTCCGGGTCCGGTAGGCGATCTGCACCGCGCGCGCCGTGCCGGCGAACTCCAGCCGCACCCCGACCGGGATGGTCGCGGTGCCCCAGGTGTCGATCGGCAGCCGGGCGAAGTCCGCGGGGTCGGCCCGCGGGTAGGTCGCGCCCTGCCCCGCGGGCCAGGCGCAGCCGGCCAGGTAGGGCTCCACGGACGCGGGCCGGGAGGAGGTGCCGCGCCGGCTCCGGTCGGCGTTGGATACCTCGGTTCGCGCGTCGCCACCCACGCCGTTGTGAGCCGTCATCGGTCCGGTGTCAGTCCTCTCCGGGCAAGGAGTACCCGAACTTGGCCGAGACTCCGCCGTCAACGACGATCGTTTGCCCAGTGATATACGACGACAGGCCGCTGCACAAGAACAAGATTGCCTGGGCGATGTCCGGCGGAAACGCGGACCGGCGCAGCGGAGCGTTGCGCGCGCCCCGCTCCTTCTCGGCCGCGGAGAGGTACCCGGCCACGCGCGGGGTCATGACCAGGCCCGGGGCGACGGCGTTGACGCGCACCCCGCGCGGCCCCAGTTCGACGGCCGCCGTTCGCACCAAGGACATCAGCGCCGCCTTGTAGGCGCCGTAGGCACCGTGTGAGGGCGCGGACTGCATGCCGGAAACAGAGGCGACGACGGTGAGCACCCCGCCGCCGGCGGCGATCATCCGGGGCGCGCCGAGGCGGACGGCGTTGATCGCGTGCTGCAGCACGATGCCGTGGTGCCAGTTCCAGCTGTCATCGTCGGTGTCGAGCAGCCCGGCGTACTTCGCCATGCCGATGATGTCGACGATGCCGTCGATCCGGCCGAGCCGGCTCTCCGCGTCCTGATACAGCCGCGCGGCGGAGTCCGGGTCGATGGCGTCGCCGACCCAGGCGATGCCGTCGACTTCCTTGGCGATGTCCTCGGCCAGCCCGGCTTCCAGGTCGACGCAGAACACCCGGGCGCCGAGCGCGGCCAGCGCGTGGCAGGCCTGGCGGCCGATGCCCTGCCCGGCGCCCAGCACGACGAAGTTCTTCTCCTCCAGGCGCAGCAGGCCGGCGTAGTCCGGCACCGCGCTGTCATCGGTGCGGGTCATCGTGGATCAGCCCCCTCATCTGCAGTCAGGACGCCGGCCGGATCGACGCGTCGACCCCCTCCTTGGCCAGGGCCGGCAGCACCTCCTTGCCGAGCAGCTCAATGGTCTTCATCACCGACTCGTGCGGCAGGTAACCGAACTGCACGTAGCAGATGAGCTGGTCGACGCCGAGCTCGGCGTACTTCAGCATCTTGGCGTGGCACTGCTCGGGGTCGCCGACGACGATCATGTCGTGGTCGTTGAAGGACTTCGGGTCGAAGTTCCCGTCGGCCTGCTGCATAAGGTACGGGAACACCTTGTCCCGCTCCTCTTGCGTCAGGTGCGGCAGCTCCCACTCCGCGGTGAACTCGGCGATGTTCTTGTACCACCACCAGACCGAGTCCCAGATGCCCGACTCCTCGCACTTGGCCATCGACTCCTCGCAGTGCACGAGGGTGTAGGCGGCGACGCGGTTGGTGGTGACCCGGGTGATCGGCTTGGGGTCGGCGGCCGCGGCCCGGTACAGCCGGATGTGCTCGGCCATCTTCTGGATCGGCTGCAGGATCGAGAACGACAGCAGCCCCAGGCCCTTGGCGCCGGCCACGGCCGAGGAGCCCTCGGAGGTGGCGGCCATCCAGCACGGCGGGTGCGGGTCCTGCACCGGCTTGGGCGTGACCATGCGGCGCGGGAAGTCCAGATACTTGCCGTGGTACTCGAAGTACTCGCTCTCCCACATCCCGACGACCGCCTCGATCGCCTCTTCCCACTGCTCGCGGGAGTGGTCCCGGTCCACGCCGAAGGCGGTCTGCTCCATCGGGGTGGAGCGCCCGGTGCCCCACTCGACGCGGCCGTTGGACAGGATGTCGGCGGTGGCGACCTTCTCGGCCACCCGCATCGGCGGGGTGAAGGCGTGCGGCATCAGGGTCACGCCGAAGCCCAGCCGGATCTGCTCGGTGGCCTGGGACAGGGCGCCGATGATCACCTCGGGCGCCGGGGAGTGCGAGCGGCCCTCGCGGAAGTGGTGCTCGACGTGCCAGCTGGTGTGGAAGCCGAGCTTGTCGGCGAGCTTGATCTGCTCCAGGGCCTCGCGGTAGGCGCGCTGCTCGGCCTCGCGCTGGCCGTACGGGTGGGGCTTGGCCCACGGCTTGGGCACGTCGATCTCGTACAGCAGGTCGAGCTTCATCCTTGCGCCTCCACGATCGGCTCGTTTGTCGGAACAAACGCACGGTCCGCTGGTCCGAACGGACCGTATGCCGAATCTGATGGACCGTCAATAGTCATCTGCGCGGCTGCTCAGAGCGGTTCCCCGCAGGTCAGCGACGGCCGACGGCGGGTTGAGGGGAGCTGATGGAGGGTCAGTCGTCGGTCCCCGCCGGGTCAGGAAGCGGCGAGGAACACGGCGATGTCGTTCGCGGCCGCAAACGGATCCCCGGTAGGAGTATCGGGGTAGCTGTTCGCG
>JABFWL010000544.1 GCA_013362315.1 Catenulispora sp.
GGCACCGGCTCTTCACAGGCCTTTGATCTGCCTTTGACTGGCTCTTGCCTTTGACTGAACCCGCTCACCCCATCGACCGCCAGCCGAAGGATCGACCCACCTACCAAGCAGCTCCCCCCTACTCCCGCGGCCCCAGAACCACATCAGCCAGCCCATACTCCACAGCCGCCCTGGCGGTGAACACACGGTCGCGATCGGTGTCATGGCGCAGCCGCTCCACCGTCTGGCCGGTGTGGTGCGCCAGGATGTCCTCCAGCTCGCCGCGCATGCGGACCAGCTCGTCGGCCTGGATGATCAGGTCGGGGATGGCGCCTTGGCCGCGGGCTGCCGGTTGGTGCAGCACCACGCGGGCGTGGGGGAGGACTGAGCGTTGGCCGGGGGTGCCGGCGGCGAGGAGGACGGCGCCGACGGCGATTGCCTGGCCGACGCAGATGGTGCGGAGCGGGGCTTTGATGTGCTGCATGGTGTCGTAGACGGCGAGCATGGAGGTGAGGTCGCCGCCTTCGCAGTTCACGTAGAGGGCGATCTCGCGGTCGGGGGCGTCGGACTCCAGGTGCAGCAGCTGGGCGATGACGGCGTTGGCGACGCCGGCGTCGATGGCGGTGCCCAGGTAGACGATGCGTTCGCTGAGCAGGTGCGAGTAGATGTCGGTGACGCGTTCGCCGCGAGGGTTCTGGGCTACCACGTAGGGGATGGTGTAGTTCATAGTGATTGCAGCGCTCATGCCGAGATTCCGATCCGGCGGCGTTCGGGCACGATCTGCGCGAACGAGTCGACGATGTGGTCGATGAAGCCGTAGTCCTTCGCCTGCTGGGCGGTGAACCAGCGGTCGTGCAGCGAGTCCTCGAAGATCTGCTCGAAGGGCTGGCCGGTGTCCTCGGAGATCAGGCCCAGCACCGTGTCCACCATGTGGCGCAGGTCGCCGGCCTGGACCTCGACGTCCACGGCGGTGCCGCCGATGCCGGCCGAGCCCTGGTGCATCAGGATCCGGGCGTGCGGGAGGGCGAAGCGGCGGCCGCGGGTGCCGGCCGACAGCAGGAACTGGCCGGCGCTGCACGCCAGGCCCAGCGCCAGTGTCGAGATTTCGCACGGCACCAGCCGCATGGTGTCGCGGATGGCGAGCATCGCCGGCACCGAGCCGCCCGGCGAGTGGATCCACAGGGAGATGCCCGCGTCGGGGTCCTCGGTGGCCAGGGTGAGGAACTGGGTCATGAGAAGCGTGCCGTTGTCGTCATCCAGGACGCCGTCGAGCACGAGGATGCGGCGGCTGAACAGCTGCTCGCGGGTGCGCCAAGTGAACTGGGGCGCCTTTTCGTCTTCTGCCATGCCTTCACCGTGCGCCACCGGAAGGCCGTCGTGGGGGCCGTGCTGCTGTGGGCGGATCTGCTCACAGCAGCAAGCGCAGGTCAGCAGGCATCAGTAGGCGCCAGTAGATGTCAGCAGACGTCAGTAGGGCGTCGCCTCCAATTCACGCCCGACCCGGATTCCCGCCCGCACCCGGGCGCACACCGGATGCTCCGTACCGAGCAGCCTCGCCAGTTGTGCGGTGACCCTGCTTGCGATGCTGTCAGCTTCTCTGTTCCCTTCCGTCCCTCCCGCCGCCCGGAGGGTGACAGCGTGGTTCGCCTCAGCGATCAGTGTGTAAACGTGCCCCTCGCCGAGGCGCTGCCCCAGCCCGCCGAGCACTCGCTGCTCGGTCGCGAGCGCCGCATCCACCTCCCCCCCATCGGCCAGACAGTTCGCCAGATTCCCCGCCGCCGCCAGCGTCGCCGGATGGCTCGGCCCCAGGGCCGCGTCGCAGCCTGCCACTGCCCGCTCCGCCAGGCTGCGCGCCAACCCCAGGTCTCCGTCGGCACGGGCGTAAACGGCCATGTTGTTGACCGTGACCAGGGTGTACGGATGCTGTTCCCCCAACTCCTCTTCATACGTGGCCAGACACTCCGCCGCGATCGCGACCGCCTCACTGTCCCGATCTTGAGCAGCCAAGTTCGCGGCCCGGTTCAGCGCACAGGCGCGCGTGTCCGGATGCCGTTCGCCGAAGCGCGCCACATACCGCTCGTAAGTCACTGCCGTCAGCTGCTGCGCCTCGTCCAGCTCTCCGCACTTGCGCAACGCGACAGCCAGACTCTTCGCGGTGCGCAGCGTCTCGACGAAGTCGTCCCCCAACACCTCCCGATACGTCTCCAGCGTCGCCCGCAGCAGCTCCACCGCCTCCCGGAACCGCCCCGCCTCGGTCATGTCCCGCGCCAGCGACGCCGCGGAGCTCAGCGTGTAGGGATGGCTCGGGCCGAGCACTTCGCGGCGCCGCGCGAACACCTCCCGGTCGATGTCGGCCGCCTTGCCGAACTCGCCGACCAGCCGACAGGACACCGCGAGGTTGTTCGCCGACGAAAGGGTCTGCGGGAAGTCGACGCCGAAGTTCTCCGCGAACCGCGCATAGGTCTGCTCATCCAGGGCCAGGGCCTCGGCGAACCGTCCCAGCCCGCGCAGTGCCGCCGCCAGGCCCCCGGCGGTCATCAGGGTGTGGCGATGATCGCTGCCGAGCGCGGCGGTCTGCGCCCGCAGCACGTCGGCGTTGATCTGCCGGGCCTGCTCGAAGCGGCCCATGGACCACAACACGTTCGCGGTGTGGAAGCGCAGCGAGAGCAGGTCCGGATCCGACCCCGGGTCGGCGGAACGCGCGCTCCACACCTCGGCCAGCTCCTCGGCGAACGCCAGCGCCGCCCCGAGCTCGCCGCGCTTCCACAAGTACCGGACCCGGTCGATCAGCAGCTGCAGCGTCTCGCCCTCGGCACACAGGCGAGCCCGGCTCGGGCCGAGATGCGCCCAGATCCGGTCGTAGCGCGGCCAGTTCTCGGGGTCGTCGGTGTCCCCGGCCCGGGGCCGCGCGCCGACCAGCACCCGGTGCACCTCGTGGCAGGCGCGCTCCTGCTCCTCGGCGCTCATCCGGGCCCTGATCACCGACTGCACCAGCCGGTGCACCTGGATGCTGCCGGCTGCCGGGTCCACCCGGGCCAGCGCGAACCGCCCGACCTCGCGGACCACGCGGCCCAGCATCATCCGGTCGCGCAGCGCGTCGTCATAGGGGATCAGGGCCTGGATCATCTCATCCGAGCGCAGCAGCGCCGTGGACACCGGCTCCGGCGCCAGGAACGAGCACAGCTGCAGCAGCCGCACCGCCGCCGGCGAGCGCTCGCGCAGCGCCTCGAACGAGATGGTCCAGGTCGTCGCCACCGGCACCGGATAGTCTCCGGGCTGGTTCAGCGCCAGCACCACCGAGGCCTGCCGCTCCAGCTCCGCCAGGTACTCCGCGACTGGTGTGCCGGTCTCGGTCAGCCAGGCCGCCGCCTGCTCCACCGCCAGCGGCAGATCCCCGAGCGCCGCACCGAGGGCGTCGGCGTCGTCGGCGGCCAGCCCCGGAACCCGCCGGCGCAGATGCTCCACGCTCTCAACGCGGGTGAACACCTCGACCTCCACCGGGGCCGCCTCCTGCGTCCACGCCGGGTTCCGCGAGGTGATCAGCACATGCCCGTGCCGGCTCTCCGGGAGATGGCGGCGCACCGCGCCCGGCTCGTCAGCGTTGTCATAGACCAGCAGCCAGCGGCGCACCGGGTCCCCGCGCCGCAGCGCCTCCAGCACCGCCGCGGCGGTCTCGGCGATGCCGCTGTCCGCGCGCAGCCCCAGGCCCAGCGGCCCGGCCAGCTTGGCCAGCTCGGTGGGGATCAGCTCCGGCTGGTCGGCGGGCACCCACCAGACCAGGTCGTAGTCGCCCTTGAAACGGTGCGCGTACTCCAAGGCGAGCTGTGTCTTGCCGACGCCGCCGAGACCGTGCAGCGCCTGCGGCGGCGCGGAGCCCGCCGCGGAGCCGTGCAGGAGGCGGTCGCGTAATCGCTCCAGAATCCGGTCGCGGCCGGTGAAAGAAGCGTTGCGGCTGCGCAGATTCCAGATGCGGGGATCGACGCCGGGGAAGCGGGGGCCGTTGGCTCGGACGGAGGGCAGCGCGTCAGGAGATCGCGCGCGCCACTGTGCATAAGCGTTTCTGTCCACAGCGCGAAGCAGAGTTTCCACAGCTTCGGGTTCGCTGAGCCGGGCCAGGTCGATCGGCGGGCGGGCCTGGTACTGCGCGGGCAGGCGCACGTCGGCGACACGGACCGCCATGACGCGCTGTGAGGTGCGGCCGCCGTCCGAGGCGATGCCGGTGCCGCCGATGGCGCCAAGCCGGCGCAGTTCGGCGACGGCGTCGGCCGAGCGCAGGTAGGCGTGCGAGGCGATAGCGAGGACCTGGCGGTCCCGGTCGGCCTCCCCGGCGTCGCCCGCATCAGGACCCGGGGCCGATGCGCCGTTGCCCGCTGCGACGAGATCCGCCGGGACCTCCACCCGCGCCAGGATCTCCCGGACCCAGTCGGCCCACATCCGGTCCTCGGCGACGTAGTGGATCAGCGGTCTGGTCTTCGCGGCCGGCCGTCTGGTGAACCCTTCGAGGACGCGGCGGCGCCGCGGCTCCTCGATCGCCGGCAGCCCGGTGACCCGGCCGGTGGTGAGCTCGGCGGTGAGGCGTTCGAAGGCGGCGAGCAGCGAGGTCGGCATCCCCGGGGCATCGCCGAACGTCGCCAGCGTCTCCTCGTAGGCGTAGAAGGGCCGGTAGGGGATCTCCACCGAGGCCCAGTACTGGCTGCGGCGCTCGTCGTCCATGCCGGCCGGGAATCCCGCGAACCGGGAGGCGGCCAGCGCGCGCCCGGCGTCCGCCTTGGCTTTCTCCGCTTCGTCGACGCGCATCGGCACCGGCAGGATCCGGATCGGCCGGTCCGGGCAGTGGTCGCGCACGCGGCGCGCCACCGCCAGCGCGCCCTCGATGTTCTGGTCGCTGAGCGCGAAGCAGTCCACGAGCACGTCCGGCAGTTGCAGGGTGCAGATGTCGGCGATGTCAGACAGGCCGGTACGGCTGTCGATGAGCACATAGTCGTACTCGGCCTTCATCTCCTCCCGCATCGCTTGGAAGAACAGCCCGCCAGCCATCTCCTCGTAGAAGTCGTCCCATCCGCGCGGGGCCATGGCCGAGGCGTAGTCGCGGTTCTGCCGCCCGGCCGGCAGGAAGTCCAGGCTCCCGTCTCCCGGGAACGGCCAGTCCACGGCGATGGCGTGCCGCGCCACCTCGGCGGCTTGCCGGTGCCAGTCCGCCGGCCGGTCGTCCCGGTGCTGGTGCACCTGCCACGCGTAATCGACGATCAGGTCGATCACCCCGCCCGCCGACTGCACCGCCGAGGGCGGCAGGAAAGGATGGTAGAAGCGGTGCAGGCCGGGTGAGTCCAGGTCCCAGTCCACGGCCAGCACCCGCCGCCCGTTCGCGGCCAGGATCCACGCCACGTTGGCCAGCGCCATGGTCCGGCCGGTGCCGCCCTTGTAGGAGTAGAAGGTGACGACGGTCCCCCCGATGTCATCCTCGGCGTTACGGGTGTCACGGGTGTCACGGGACATGCGGCGACCCTCCGGAGCGCGGATCGGCGGCGTCGCCGCGCAGCCGCGGCGGCCTGGGGAACGGGCCCGGCGGCGTCTGCGGCGTCAGCTGACGCAGCAACGCGGTCTTGGCGGCCGGATGCACGGTGCGGAAGTAGAACTCGTCGAAGTCCACCGACGACACCTGCGCCGGATGGCTGGTGAACCATTCCGCGAGCTTGGAGTGCGCGGTGCGCAGGTATGCGGCGACCGCGGCCTCGGCGCAAGGGGAGCAGGGGGCGTCCCCTTCGGCAGAATCACAGTCAGCGGAGTCAACTCCAGCAGGGTCAAATCCAGCAGAGCCAAAGGATGTCGGCTCGCCCGTCCCCGGCGGCAAGGCGAGTCGTCCCACCCCGGCCAGAGCAGGCCGGGGACCGGGTAACACCAAGGCGGTGCGCCCGGCATCGGCGCAGCAGACGAGGTCGCCAGCGGCGGCGAACATGTCGTCGGCGTCCTCGAAGCGGCCGTGCAGCGCGGTGAAGTCCACCGGGACCGCCGCCCCAGGCGACCGGTCGCGGGCCACTTGGACCACATGGCGGGCGAGCGCGTGGATGGCGAGCTGGTATTCGTCCTTGTAGCGGGCCAGGCGGATCAGCTGGAGGAAGCCGAACCGGGCGTAGGCCTCACCGAGGGTGCGGTGGTCGAACTGCGGGGTGCGGGCGACGGCCGGGAGCTCGGTGTCCGGCATCGGCACCCACAGCACCGGGATGATCGCCTCTGGACGCGATCCGGAGATGAGTTCGTGGGCGCTCTGCCGCGCTTGGAACAGGTACCACTCGCTGGCGCAGCTCAGCGAGGTGAAATAGCGCGGTGTGTAGAGCGGGAGGAACACGCGGCAGGCGGCCAACGCTTCCGAGATCCGTCGCCGCCAGTGTTGCCCGACGTGCACCTCCCGGTCCATGAAGCCGGGCTGGACGCCACGCTCCAGCGTGGTCAGCTCCATGACCTCGAAGGTCAGATCATCGAAGAAGCGCAGCGTCCAACGATCCGGATCCTCGGCGCCCACCGGGCTCTCTCCGGCGGAGCGGTGGTGCCGGGCGTAGCTCAAGAAGAAATACGGAGCCGACCCATCCCCGGGGCCCTCCGGCGCCCGATCCGAGACAGCCATCCGCCCCCCTGCAACCGGCGCTCATCCCGCGAGTCATTACACTGCGTCTTGTAAAGCATTGCGCATAGTAATCAGAGGCGTCAACCATGTGCGCCGCAGTCAGACCTTGGACGTCCACGATTCCAACGTCGTCCGCAGCGCCTCCACGAAGCGCAGGCCCAGCGGCGTCAACGAGCCCGAACCGGCCAGCACGGCCGTGGCCCGCAGCGTGTGGCCGAACCAGACCCCGAACTCGGCCTCGGCGTGCGCCCGCTCGGCGGCGTCCGGCGCGGTGAACCGGCGCACCCGCCAGAAGTCGGTGACGCCGACGTGCGCGTACGTCCCCTGCAGCAGCCCTTCCAGCGGCCGCGGGTCCTGCCGCCACGGCGCCTCGAACAGCCGGGTGTCGTGCCGGTCGTGCAGGTCCGCCATGTCCAGCACCGCGCCGAGCTTCACATGCTGGAACTCGTGCACCATGAGCAGCGCCAAGGCGGCGGGCGAGGGCTGCGTGCGGCCCGGGCGCGGCACCGGCAGCGCCGCGCCGATCGCGCCGAACGCGCGCCGCGCGGTGGAGCTGACGTCCCGGCCGGACGGCGACGGCGCCAGCGGCACGATCGTGGACAGTCCGGCGGCGATGCCCGCCGCATAGGAGTGGTGGTGCCGCGCCAGGACGTCCCAGGCCCGCGGCACGGTCCGCAGCCAGGCCGACGCGTCCCCGTCCGGCAGCCGCCCCGCCACGTCCCAGTGGTGGCAGCGCCGGAACGGATCGGTGTCCTCCACGGCGATGCCGCCGCCGGCGAAGGACGGCAACGCCACGCGGCGCACCTCCTGCCAGCCCGGCAGCACGAACGCGTCGCAGTCGCCGCCGGAGATCCGCAGCCGCAGCGACCGGCCGCCGTCCGCGCCGACCACCAGCCGGCCCAGCGTCGGCAGGTACACCGCGCCGCGCCGCACCGGCACGTCGACCTCGGCGTCCGCGCCGGCCCGGATCGCGACGGCCGCCGCCAGGGACGCCAGGTGCGCGAAGTCCTCGGGGTCGGGATGGCGGGACTGGACGTCGTCCAGACAGCGCAGCGCCCAGACGGAGGTGTAGGGGTGGCCAAGGACTTCGTGCAGCGCTGCCTTATACGTTCCGTCGAGTGTCTTCAACAGAGTGATCGCCGCTTCCACCATCTCCTGACGCGGGCCACTGTTGCCATCCGCCGCAGCGAATACTTTGGCGAGAAGCAGTATCCGGAGAGAACGCTGGAAGCGGCTCAGGTGCGCGATCGCTGTAGCGTCGCCGTACCCGTGTGCCAGCTGATGCACCACATCTGCTGGCAACCCTAAGCTCCGTTGGGCGGGGACCCGCACCCTCGGCGGTGCCTGAGTTCGCATCTTGACCCCCACGATCAGCTCCTTGAGGTCATTGCAGTAGACGCTCGGATTCTCGAAGGGGTCCACTTCGACAGACTTTCCTTCTACAGATTCTGTAGATGGAGCTCTATAGCGATGAGTCCGAAGACCTCCACCGCACACTGTTACTAACGGACAGCGCCTGCAGGTCTCGCATAGATCCGCCATCCCATGCCGGCGAGCCTCGAACCCGGGATGCACCGACGCTTCATCGAAGCTGTGGGAAAACACGTCGAACCCGGTGACCGGGGCACCGGCATAAGCGGCTTTGAGAGAATCGGCCTGCTCGAGACTCCCGTCAGTCTCCACGACCACCAGGTCCACCGGATCCAGCCCCAGCGACTCGGTCCCGCTCGGCAGTCCGCGGAGCGCGTCCAGAACGGAGCTGAACGACCGGATCGGAAACGGGCGTCGGTCGGCGTTCCAGCGGTCGAAGACGGTCAGCAGCCAGTCCGCGTAGTCGGCCGAGCCGGCTCGCGAGCGATCGAGACGGAGCGGCGGCGCGCTGTGGGTGGCGTGCGGGAGAAGGAAATCCGCACGCGGCGGGGCAGCCTCCCGGATCGTCTCGTAGACGGTCACCGGGTCGTTGCGGATGTCGATGGTGCACAGCACGCCGGCGAAGATGTCCGGATACTCGTCCCTGAGCAGAGCCACCGCATGCCAGGCCTCCGCATAGCTCGAAGCGCCGTTGGCGAATCGCCGATGCCGGTCGTTGGCTGCTTGATCCCCGTCCAGCGACACGCCGACTCGCACGCCGTGCTGCCGGAACAGATCGCAGAACCCCGCGTCGAGCCGCATCCCGTTGGTGTGCACTCGGAGGTCCACCGCGCAGCCCGCCGCCTCGACGGTGGCGCGCAGCAGGGCCAGGGCTTCGCGCATCCGCTCCCGGCCGAGCAGCAGCGGTTCCCCGCCGTGCAGCACCACGGTGACCGCCGGCAGCCGGTGCGCGGCCGCGTGTTCGGCGATCCGCTCTGCGGCGCGCCGTATGGTCCCGGTGTCCGTGAACCGCGGCTTGCGACGCCAGGACGTGTCGGCGCCTTCGTACACGTAGCAGTGGTCGCAAGCCAGGTCGCAGCGGCTCGCCACTTTCAGGACGAACTCCCGGAACGGCGCCACGGGTGCCATCGCGCGGCCCCGCGCGCGTCAGACGGCCGAGTTGAACGAGGCGGCCACCGGCACCGGCGCCGTGCCTCCGTCGCGCGGCGGGCTGATCCGCCGGTCGACCTCCTCCGACCCCACCTCCCCGGCGCGGACCGAGCGGGACACGTCGGTCAGCGACTCCTCGCTCAGGTCCACCAGACCCGAGCTGACACCCGTCGTCTTGCCGTGGCGGTGCTTCATCCGTGGCTCCCGGTGGCGCGGTTCACACGTATTCAGGCATGGCGTTTTATTTCGTCTTCGCGGCGCTGCCATGCCAAGAGCCGCGGATAATCGCTCACAGGAGGGATTCGTCCCTCCATCGGCTTATCCGACCTCCGACATGAAAAAGGCCCCTGGCACGCGGGGATCCGCGCGCCAGGGGCCTTACGACGGCCCTTACAACAGCGCCTTACGACAGCCTTCGGATGAAGCGGCTCAGAACCGGCCCAGCAGACCGGTCACGCCGCCCAGGCCGGTCAGGCCGTGGGTGAGTCCGCCGGCCAGCGGCAGCTGGCTGAGCGTGTTGGTCGACAGGTGGCCGAGCAGCGGCAGGTTCGGCTCGTCCGGCGCGGCGAGGTTCGCGGCCTGGGCATCGGCCAGCGTCGGCTTCAGGTCCTGGAGCTTCTGCACGCCCTGCACGCCGGCGTACTGCGGCAGCTCGGAGACGCTGGGCGCGCCCGGCCCCAGCGGGGTGTCCACCAGCGGCATGCCGGCCAGCAGCTTCGGCCCGGC
>JABFWL010000759.1 GCA_013362315.1 Catenulispora sp.
CAGCGCGGTCATGAAGCCGCCGAACAGCAGCTGGCCCTCGATGGCCACGTTCACCACGCCGGAGCGCTCGCCGACCACGCCGCCGAGCGCGCCGAGCACCAGCGGCACCGCGGCCACCACCATGGAGTTCAGCAGCGACGGGATGATCAGCCGCTCGCCGCCCTTGGGGTCGGCGGCGCTCCAGGCCATGAAGGCGGAGGTGAAGCAGAACAGCACCACGGAGGTGCCGGCCAGCCGCCAGCCCCGCGGGAGCTGCACGGCGAGCCGGGCGACACCGAGCAGCACGCAGATCAGGGCCAGTGCCACGATCACCGGCCGGGCCGGGAACACCCAGTCCGGGACGTGCGTGCCCTGCTTGGAGATCAGCGTCATGCCGAAGGTGGTGCTGGCGCCGTGCGCGGTGCGGGCACCGAGCCCGAAGGCGAACAGCGCGACCACGCCCATGACGATCTGGGTGACGCCGGCGCTGCGGCGCCGGATGTCGGCCTCCGGCGCGGCCAGGACCGCGGGGGTGGCTATCGTCGCGACGGCCATCAGCAGACCTCCACCTTCGAGGCCTGCACGGCCGGGATGAGGAAAGATTTCGCGCGCATCAGGCCACCGGCTCTATCGCGGAGTCCACGGCGGTGGCCGGCGCGACCGAGGAGGCGGCCGGCCCCGAGCCGCGCCGCACCTCCCGCAGCCGGAAGATCTCCTTCACCAGCAGCGGCGCCGCGACGAAGATGACGATCACGGCCTGCAGCACGGTCACCACGTCGTGCGGCACGGTGGGCTGGGTGGCGGCCTCCATCACCCGGCCGCCGGCGTTCAGCGCGCCGAACAGCAGGGCCGCCAGCGCCACCCCGACCGGCTTGCCGCGGCCGAGCAGCGCCACCGTGATACCGGTGAAGCCGATGCCGTTGTCCAGGGTCTGGGTCATCGCGTGCGAGGCCGACAGGGTTCCGCTGATCTGGGTGACGGCGACCAGGCCCATCAGGGCGCCGGCGATCAGCATCGCGTAGACCTGGGTGCGGGCCACCGAGATGCCGGCGGTGTTCGCCGCGTCCGGGTTCGAGCCCACCGCCTTGAGCCGGAAGCCGAGTGTGGAGCGGGACAGCAGCCACCACACCGCGACCACGGCCAGGATCGCCAGCAGCGTCGAGAGGTTCACCTCGGGGCTGCTGCCGTGGATGTGCGGCAGCAGCGCGGAGTCCTTGACCGGCTTGCTGATCGCGTCCTGGCGCTTGGGGTCGTGGAACGCCTTGGTGCTGATCAGCCAGGCCAGCACGCCCAGGGCGATGTTGTTCAGCATGATCGAGCTGATCACCTCGTGCGCGCCGAACCGGGTCTTCAGCAGCCCGGTCAGCCCGCCGACGAGGGCGCCGCAGAGCATGCCGACCACGATCGCCAGCAGCACGTGCACCGGCAGCGGCGCCGAGACGGTGAAGCCGATCCAGGTGGCGCCGACCGCGCCGATGATCAGCTGGCTCTGACCGCCGATGTTGAACAGCCCGGCGCGGAACGGGACCGCCACGGCGAGGCCGGCGAACACCAGCGGGGTGGCGTTGACGATGGTGTTCTCGATCGGGCGCAGCGCCTGCGGGGCCTTGGGGTCGTAGATCGCGCCGTGGAACATCGCGACGTAGCCGTCGGCCACCTTGTGCCAGGAGTCCTTGAAGGCGTCCCCCGGAACGCTGGTGACGTAGCCCCACTCGTGCAGCAGCTGCTGGTCGGACAGGATCATCAGGATCCCGCCGACCAGCACGGCCAGCACGAACGCCAGCACCGTGACGGTGACCGTGTTGGCCGAGGCGATCGCGAGGAGTATTCGCTTAAGCCGGTTACTCATCCGCGGTCTCACTGCTCTCTTCGGCGGGGGCTTCGGCGCTCTCTGCGACGCTCTCTGCGGCGCTCTCTCCCGCGGGTGCTTCCTTGGGCACCGGCTCCGGCTCGGTGTCCGGCTGCGTGTCCGGCTCGCCCGCCGCGTCGTGCCCGCCGCCGGCCATCAGCAGCCCCAGCTCCTCGTTCGAGGTGCCCGGCGGCACGATGCCGACGATCTTGCCGCGGTACATCACCGCGATCCGGTCCGACAGCGCGGTGATCTCGTCCAGCTCGGTGGACACGATCAGCACCGGCTTGCCGGCGTCGCGCTGCTCGATGATCCGCTTGTGGATGAACTCCATCGCGCCGACGTCCACGCCGCGGGTCGGCTGCGAGGCGACCAGCAGCGCCGGGTCGCGCTGCAGCGCCCGGGCCACGACCACCTTCTGCTGGTTGCCGCCGGACAGCGCGGCGGCCGGGGTCTGCGCGGACTCGGCGCGGATGTCGAACTCGGCCAGCCGTTCGGCGCCGTTCTTCGCGATCGCGTCCAGGTCCAGGGTCAGCGCGTTGCCGAACGGCGCCTGGCCGGCGGCGTCCAGCACCAGGTTCTCGGCGATGGAGAAGTCCGGCACCAGGCCGTCGTGCTGGCGGTCCTCCGGCACGTGCCCGAGGCCGAGGGCCAGCACCTTGTGCGGCGAGCTGCCGATCAGCTGCTGCCCGTGCAGCTCGGCCGAACCTTGCGCCGGACGCAGGCCGGTGATCGCCTCGACCAGCTCGGTCTGGCCGTTGCCCTGCACTCCGGCAATCCCCAGGACCTCGCCGGCGTGCAGGTCGAAGCTGAGGTCGTCGACGGCCGGGAAGCCGCGGTCGTCGAGCACGGACAGGCCGCGCACGCGCAGCGCCACCTCGCCGGGCTCGCGCGGCTCCTTCTCCACCACCAGGCGGACGTCGCGGCCGACCATCAGCGCGGCCAGCTCGCGCGGCGTCGCGGTGGGCTCGGCGGAGCCGACCACCGCGCCGCGCCGGATCACCGTGATCCGGTCGGCGACCGCCCGGACCTCGTTCAGCTTGTGGGTGATGAACACGACCGACTTGCCGGCCGCCTTCAGCCCGCGCATGACCGTGAACAGCTCCTCGGTCTCCTGCGGGGTGAGCACCGCGGTGGGCTCGTCGAGGATCAGCACCTGCGCGTCCCGCATCAGGGCCTTGATGATCTCGACACGCTGCTGGACCCCCACCGGCAGGTCCTCGACCAGCGCGTCGGGGTCCACCGGCAGGCCGTAGCGGGCCGAGACCGCCAGCACGTCGGCCCGGGCCTTGCGGCGGTCCAGCCAGCTCAGCAGGCCGCCGCGGGACTCCTCGTTGCCCAGCACCAGGTTCTCGGCGACGCTGAACACCGGGACCAGCATGAAGTGCTGGTGCACCATGCCGATCCCGGCCGCGATCGCGTCCCGGGGCGACTTGAACTCGCGTGCCTCGCCGTCCACCACGATCTCCCCGGAATCCGGGGTGAGCAGACCGTAGAGGATGTTCATCAGGGTCGACTTGCCGGCCCCGTTCTCGCCCAACAGGCAGTGGATCTCACCAGGTTCGACGGTCAGGTCGATGGCGGAGTTCGCCGCCACCGACCCGAACGTCTTGGTGATGCCACGGAGTTCCAGTCGCATCAGGTGATCGCTTCTTCGAGGGTGCTTACCGGGCTTACTTCGGCTGGCTCTGCGAGGCGATCTTGATCGTGCCGGAGGTGATCTGCCCCTTCAGCGCGGTGATCTCACTCTGCAGGTCGCTCGGGATCGAGCTGCCGAGGGTCTTGCCGTAAACCAGGTCCGTGCCGCCGTTGGACAGGTCCAGGATGTCCTGGGTGCCGCCCTTGAAGTTGCCGGACGCGCTGTCCTCGACGACCTTCTTCACCGCGGTGTCGATGCCCTTGGTGACCGAGGCCAGGAACACCGAGCAGTCGTCGGCGTCGGAGACGCAGCCGTCGGTGTCGACCCAGATCACCTTGGCCTTGCCGCCCTTGGCCGCCGCGGTCGCGCCGCGGCCGGCGCCGCCGGCGACCGGGAAGATGATGTCGGCGCCCTGGTTGACGAAGCCGTCGGTCAGGGACTTGCCGGCGTTGGTGTCGGTGAACGACTTGGAGAACGAGCCGCTGCTCGGGCTGGTCTCGTCCCAGCCCAGGACCTTCACGCTCTTGCCCTTGGCCTTGTTGTAGTACTGGACGCCCTCCCAGAAGCCGTCCATGTAGATGGTCACCGGCGGGATGTTCAGGCCGCCCCAGGTGGCCACCACGCCGGACTTGGTGGTGCCGGCGGCCAGGTAGCCGGCCAGGAACGCGCCCTGCGCGGTGTTGAACTCCAGGCCGTGCACGTTCGGCTCGGGCTTGTTGGTCTTGTCGTTCGCCGAGCTGTGGTCGACGATCGCGAAGTTCTGCCCGGGCTTGGCCTCGGCCTGGCTGTTCGTCGCGTCCGCCATCAGGCCGCCGACGGTGACGATGAGGGTGCAGTTCTTGCCCTCGAGCGTGGTGATGTTCGGGACGTAGTCGTTCTCCGACGTCGACTGCAGGTACTGGACCTTGGCCTTGCCGTCCTTCTCGGCGGCCTGCATGCCGGCCCACGCCGAGGCGTTGAACGAGCGGTCGTCGATACCGCCGATGTCGGTGACCATGCAGGCGTTGAAGGCGGCGTTCGAGGTGCCGCCGGAGGACGACGACGACGAGGAGGCCGACGACGAGGACGAACTGGAAGCGCTCGAGGCGCCGGTGGAACTCGACGTACCGCCCGACGCCGCGGGCGTGGACTTCGAGCCACAGCCCGCGGCGGCCAGGGCCACCACGGCCGCGGTGGCGGCGATCCTGGTCATGTTGGTGGTGCGCACGGCTGCCCCTCCAGAGGTTTACGAATACCCAGCCACGATGTGGACGACAGTAGACAGCGTATGCAGGCGCGACCTACCGGTCAGTCAGTTCAGCGGTTGCGGGCCCACATCGCAATACACCTGTGATCCCGGATCGTGCGATCTTTTTCGGCAAGATCGCACGACGTTTCCGAGAGATTACGGGGCGCACGCATCAGCGGGCGGCGAAGGGGATGAAAACCACCCACAGCGGACAAAAACGGCTAATCGGGCATCAGCGGTTGGGTGCCCGGGGTGTCGGCTCAGCCGACCCAGTCGACCAGCGCGGCGGTCGTGAGCATCCGCACGCCGACGGCGATCGAGCCCTCGTCGGCCAGGAACGTGGGCTGGTGCAGGTCCCGGGCCGCCTTGTCGCCGGGGGTGCGCACGCCGAGGCGGGCCATCGCGCCGGGCACCCGCTGCAGGTACCAGGCGAAGTCCTCGCCGCCGAGCGACTGCGGGGTGCTGACCACGGTCTCGCCGCCGAGCGAGCGGGAGGCGGCGGTGCGCAGCAGCGCCACCGACTCCGCCTCGTTCACCACCGGCGGCACGCCCTGCACGTAGTCCAGGCTGTGCTTCACGCCGAACTTGGCGGCGATGGCGTCGATCAGCTCGTGCACCACGTCCGGCGCCTGGTTCCAGGCGTCCTGGTCCAGGGTGCGGATGGTGCCCTTGGCGGTGCCGATGGCCGGGATCGCGTTGGCCGCGTTGCCGGCTCCGATCTGGCCCCAGACCAGGGACAGCCCGGCGCGCGGGTCGATGCGGCGGGACAGCGCGGCCGGGACCTCGGCCACGATCGAGGCCAGCGCGTACACCAGGTCGGCGGTCAGGTGCGGCCGGGAGGTGTGCCCGCCGGGGCCGTCCAGGGTCAGCGAGACCAGGTCGCAGGCGGCGGTCAGCGGGCCGGTGCGCAGCCCCACCAGGCCCACGTCCAGCTTCGGGTCGCAGTGGATGGACAGGATCTTGCTGACGCCGTACAGCGCGCCCTCGGCGATCATGTCCAGGGCGCCGCCGGGCATCGTCTCCTCGGCCGGCTGGAAGATCAGCCGCACCGGGCGGCGCAGGCGGCCGGCGCGCGCCAGCTCGGCCAGGGTCAGGCCGGCGCCCAGGACCACCGAGGTGTGGATGTCGTGACCGCAGGCGTGCATCACGCCGGGGACCCGCGAGCGGAACTCCAGCTCGTTGTCCTCCTCGACCGGCAGCGCGTCGATGTCCGCGCGGAAGGCCAGAAAGGGCAGCTTCTCGGTGCCGGGCGGAACGATGTCGCAGACCAGACCGCTGCCCACGCCCCGGACTCGCGGGCTCAGCCCCGCCCGCTCCAGCTTCGCCGCGATCGCCGCCGTGGTCCGGAACTCGGCACGGCTCAGCTCCGGATTGGCGTGCAGGTCGCGGCGGAAGAGCACCAGCTCGGGAACGAAGTGCGCCGCGATCTCCAGCACGTGCGCATGCTGATCCGCTGTTGATGCCGAGTCGCTCGCGACCGGCGCTTCGTGAGCCTGGTCCATTGGCCAAGGGTAGGCCCGGGTCCCGGGGCCGCGCTGCAAGTCGGTCAAATGATGCGCTGATCGGGTGAAGAAGATCACGTTTCTCTGACCCGATCGGAGGATTGCGGCATGGCCCAGGTGGGTAGGAAGGGCACTCGCCGAGGCCCGCCTGGCAGGGTGGCGGCTTATGAAGAGCCGCCGGCCAGCCCTCCCGCCGATGCCGATTCCGACGCGGATTCCGACGCGGATTTCGCCGCAGAATCCGCCACAAAATCCGCCGCTGATCGCGACTACGGCTTCGAAGTCGACTCCCGCGCCCGCAGCATCGCCGGTTCGTCCGGTATTGCCTGAATTGCCGGGAACATCAGGGTTTTTGGTGCGAACAGGGTTCGGGCTGTCAGCGCTGTCGTTCCCCGGCGGCCGCCGCCGGTCCGGCTCGACGCGCGCGATCCAGGCCTATGCCTCGGCGCCGAGCGCCCCGGCCGGCGGCACGATCGAGTTCCGAGTCTCGGTGCCGAGCCGGGCCGCCTGCTCGGTCGCGGTGCGGCGGATCGGCACGCCGGTGCCGACGCCGGCGGTCCGGTTCGCGGGCCAGGACCAGGACGGCGCTTCGGTGGCCTGGCTGCGCACGGACACCTCGGCGGACGGCGTCGGGGTCCCGCTCACCTGGTGCGACTGGGATCCCTCGCTGCTGCTCGACGTTCCGGAGTCCTGGCCGCCGGGGCTGTACGTCGCGCGGTTCAGCGTGGAGGCGCCGCTTTTGTCGGTGGTCGCACTGCGCGGCCGCAGCGCCTACGTGCCCTTCGTCGTGCGAGCACCGCTGGCCGCCGGCTTCCCGACGCTGGCGGTGCTGCCGTTCGCGGCCTACGCGGCGGCCAATCCCTGGCCCACGGCCGAGGTGCGGCGGGCACGGGCGGTGTCGCTGGACCGGCCGTTCGCGGGCAACGGGCTGCCCGGCGGGTTCGGCGCGGACGCGGCGTTCGTCGAGGCGCTGGCCGACACCGACTTCGCGACCAGCCTGGATCTGCACGCCGGGCTCGTCGACCCCGGTGCGTATCGCAGGGTCCTGGTCCGGGCGGACCTGTGGTCGCCGCGGATGCGGGCGGCGCTGGACCGCGCGGCGCTCGGCGGCACCGACGTCGGCGGAGCGGTCGCCGGGGCGGACCGACTACCGGCGGCGTCGATCGACTTCACCCTCGGACCGGACGGCCGCGGCGACAGGGTGCTGATCCGCTTCTGAGCCGCCGCTGATCTGCTTGCGGTGCGCTCATGGTGCGCTTAGGGTGCGCTACTGACCGAGCATCCGGGACAGCAGGTTCGCGGTCGCGCGCTGGATCCGCGAGTCGGCGATCCCCGGCGCGGACAAGCCCTTGGCCCAGTGGAACGTGCCGCCGTCGAAGACCAGGCCGCCGGCCGGGGTGCGGTGCAGGACGGTGTGCTGGATCCGCTGCTGCCCCTGCCCGGTGTAGGGCGAGGCGGCGAGGATCTCGACGCCGTCAGGGCTCTGGACCCAGGGCTGCACCTGGTCGCACTCGCCCCACAGCAACTCCGGGATGCGCTCCCCGTCGCGCACGCCGGTGCCCTCCCAGAACCAGTGCCCCGCGTTGTCGACGACGAGCGGGGCGGTGCCCTTGAGCGTCGAGACGTACTGCGCCCCCAGGACCGCCTGCTCGGGGCGGCCGATCTGGCGCCACTGCGCGGTGCGCTCGGCGGCCGACGCGGCGCCCGGGTCGGGGCGGTTCTTGTAGCAGACGACGGTGCGGCCGCCGTCCTCCAGCCGGATGCGCCAGTAGACGTTGTTGGCGGCGAGGAACGCGACGTGTGTGCCGTTGGCCATGGCCTTGTCGAGCGCGTCGCGCATCTGCGCGGACCAGTACTCGTCGTGGCCGGGGAAGATCAGGGCTTTGTGACGTGTCGGGTCGACGGTGCCGTCGTGCAGGTCCGCGCTGTCGGCGTAGCCGACGCTCTTGCCGTGGGCGTCGGCCCAGATCTCGACCCACTTGGCGAAGGCGGTATCCAGGTCGAAGTTCGCCGGCAGGCCGGTGACGTGGTACGGCCGGTCGAAGCTGACCTTGGTCGCGGCCTTGCCCTCGGTGTAGATCTTGCCGTCTTCCCAGGCGTAGTACAGGCTCGCGCCGGTCTTCTTGTCCTTGGGGTACTCGTTGTAGGCCTGGTAGGTGGGGAACGGCAGCCCGACGAGGATGTCGTGCGCGGTGGCGTCATCGCGGACCACGAACGGCACGCAGGTCTGGAGTCCGTCCTCGGTGCGCAGCTTGGCGACATGGATCCCGCTGCGCCAGTCCACCGGAACGTCAAGGTGCCAGGTCGGTGTCCACGAGCAGGTGATGGTGCGGGTCGACAGGTCGAGGCTCGACCACTGCTGGGTCGCACCCGCCAACGGCTCCGTTTTCAGGACACTGACATCCTCAGCACCGACCCGGAAGATCTCGACGGTGAACCGCTGCGGCGGATCGACCGAGACCATGAAATCCAGCCCGGAACCCCGGTTCACACTCGTGGCCGAGGCGTAGGCCCGCACCCGGCCCTCCACGTCGCTGCTGGCGCAGGTACCGCCGGACTTGGGCGACCAGACCGGCTCACCGGCCGGGCTCACATGCTCAGCGGCCGGCCCTTCGCGGGCCGGCGGGACCGGGTGCCCGGGATCGTACGGCTTGGCCCGGAACAGGCCGGTGACCTCGCGCTTGGCCTTCGCCGCGACGCGTCGGCCGTACTTGCCGATCCCCATGTTGACACCCATTGACGCCGCCGATCGGTGTGGAGCTGTCGCGGAACGATCCGGGCCGGCCACTGTCCGCGGCCGGCGGATCTGCGACCATGGTAGTCGCGGTCTCAGGCCAGTCGAGTTGGCCTGAGACCGCGCTCGCGTGTCGGGTGTGGCCGGAGTGCCTGGGCGGCCTACGGGGCCAGCGGCTGGCTTTCCAGCGTCTTGCCCTTGTCGTCGTACACGGTGAAGAGCATGGGCTGCCCGGCTTCGTCATAGGCGGGATCCACGAGGAACACGCTGTAGCGGTCGCCCTCGTTCTGGCTGCCGATGACCGTGACGACCGGCTGGCGCGCCGAGATGTGGCCGTCCACCGCGACGGTCGCCGAGCTCACCCGGCTGGGGTCGACCTTCGCGATGACGACCGTCACCGCCCCCTCCCGGCTCGGCGGCAGGTTCGTGGACAGGAACGGCACCAGGACGGTCTGCTTGCCGGGCTTCACGGCGGGATCAGCGCAGGTGCCGCTGAACCTGTAGTCCGGCACCGTGCCGGCCGGCCGGTCGCCCCACTGCACGCCCAGATATTCACAGACCCGGACCCCGGCCCGGGTCTTCTCGGACATCGGAAAGTGGTCCCGGCCGGCGCCGCCCCACGCCGAGACGGACGTGTCGCCCGCGGCGATGACGTAGCGGTCCCGCACCACGCGCCACCGCTGGCCGTCGATCGTGCCGTGGGCGATGACCATCACCTCGTCCTGGGGATTCGGGGCGGTCGCGTTCGCGTCCGGGTCGGACTGCGGCGCGATGACGCTCGGACTGGGCAGCGGCAGGTAGTCGCCGAGGCGGTGGGGATCCGGTGTATGGACCCCGGCGCCGGGACCGACCGCGCTCCCGCCCCCGCCGGCCGCGAAGGCCGCGACCAC
>JABFWL010000247.1 GCA_013362315.1 Catenulispora sp.
GCTGTCCGGCCGCGCCGCCGGCGTCCACCCGGCCCGGGTGCTGCCGGCCGCGGTCGCGGTGGAGTTCGTGCACGCCTTCTCGCTGCTCCACGACGACGTCATGGACGACGACCGGATGCGCCGGCACCGGCCGGCGGCCTGGACCGTGTTCGGGGTCCCGGCCGCGATCCTGGCCGGCGACGCGCTGCTGGCCCTGGCCGAGGAGATCCTGCTGGACCGCGGCACCGCCGGCGCGCACCGGGCCGCGCGCTGCATAGCCTCCACCACCCGCAAACTCATCGCCGGCCAGGCGCTCGACCTGGGTTTCGAGACCCGGTCGGACGTCAGCCTGGACGAGTGCACGGTGATGTCGATGGACAAGACCGCGGCGCTGTTCGCCTGCTCCTGCGCGATCGGCGCGGTGCTGGCCGAGGCCCCGAACCGGCTGGCGCTGGCGCTGTCCGGCTTCGGCGAGGACCTGGGGCTGGCCTTCCAGCTGGTCGACGACCTGCTCGGGATCTGGGGCCGGCCGGAGGTGACCGGCAAACCGGTGCTGAACGACCTGCGCTCGCGCAAGAAGTCGCTGCCGGTGACCGCCGCGCTCGGCGCCGGCACCCCGGCCTCGGCCCGGCTCGCCGAGCTCTACGCGCAGCCGGAGCCGCTGAGCGAGGCCCAGCTGGTCCAGGCCGCGGCGCTGGTCGAGGAGGCCGGCGGCCGGGCCTGGGCCGAGCAGGCCGCCGACGGCCGCGTGAACTCCGCCGTGGCCCGGCTGGCCGACGCCGACATGCCGCCCGAGGTGCGCGAGGAGTTCCTGGCGGTGGCCGAGTTCGTCACGGCGCGGGACTACTGAAGGCTGCTGAGGACTACAGAGGATCACTGAGCATGACTGAGAGAGCGCTGGAACGATGACAGACCTCGTCGACTCCCGGGAAGCTGGGCGCCGCGCGGCGGTTTCCACCGAGGCCGCCGCGGCCCTCAAGGCCGCCGCCGACCACCTCCTGAGCCTGCAGGACGGCGCCGGCTGGTGGAAGGGCGAGCTGGAGACCAATGTCACGATGGATGCCGAGGACCTGCTACTGCGGCAGTTCCTCGGCATCCGGCGCGCCGAGGAGACGGCCGAGGCCGCCGCGTGGATCCGCTCGCAGCAGCGCCCCGACGGCACCTGGGCCAACTTCTTCGACGGCCCGGCCGACCTGTCGACCACCATCGAGGCCTACACCGCGCTGCGCATGGCCGGCGACGCCAAAGACGCCGAGCACATGCGTGCCGCCCGCGCCTTCATCCTCGACTCCGGCGGCATCGAGGCCAGCCGGGTCTTCACCCGGATCTGGCTCGCGCTGTTCGGCGAATGGCAGTGGTCGGATCTGCCGGTGATGCCTCCGGAGCTGATCTACCTGCCGAAGTGGTTCCCGCTCAACGTCTACGACTGGGCCTGCTGGGCCCGGCAGACCGTGGTGCCGCTGACGATCGTCAATGCCCTGCGACCGGTCCGTGAGCTCGGTTTCGACCTCCGGGAGCTGAAAACGGGAAAGCAGGTCCCGGCCAAGCGTGGCTTCTTCACCACGCTCGACCGCGTCCTCCACGTCTACGAGCGCCGTCCGGTGCGCGCGCTGCGTGACGCCGCCCTGCGCCGGTCCGCCGACTGGATCATCGCGCGCCAGGAAGCCGACGGCTCCTGGGGCGGGATCCAGCCTCCTTGGGTGTATTCGCTGATCGCCCTGAACCTGCTCGGCTACGACGTCGACCACCCGGTGATGAAGAAGGGCGTCGAGGGCCTGGACGGCTTCACCATCCGCGACGAGCGCGGACGCCGCCTGGAAGCCTGCCAGTCCCCGGTCTGGGACACCGTCCTGGCGATGACCGCGCTGCGCGACGCCGGGCTGCCGGCCGACCACCCGGCGCTGACCCGGGCCGCCGACTGGGTGCTGCGCGAGGAGATCACCAACCCCGGCGACTGGTCCGTGCGCCGCCCGCGCCTGGCCCCCGGCGGGTGGGCGTTCGAGTTCGCCAACGACGGCTATCCCGACACCGACGACACCGCCGAGGTACTGATCGCGCTGAACCGGGTCGACCACCCGGAGGCCCGCGGCGCGATCGACCGCGGCGTCCGCTGGCTGGAGGGCATGGCCTGCAGGGACGGCGGCTATGGGGCGTTCGACGCCGACAACACCCGGACTCTGGCGCTGAAGCTGCCGTTCTGCGACTTCGGCGCCGTGATCGACCCGCCGACCGCGGACGTCACCGCGCACGTGCTGGAGGCTTACGCCGCACTCGGCCGTGCCGACTCCCCGGCCGCGCAACGCGCCGTGGACTGGCTGATCAAGGAGCAGGAGACCGACGGCTCCTGGTTCGGCCGCTGGGGCGCCAACCACGTCTACGGCACCGGCGCCGTGGTCCCGGCCCTGGTCGCGGCCGGGCTCGACGCGGACGACGAGGTGATCCGGCACGCCGTGTGCTGGCTGGCCGACCACCAGAACGACGACGGCGGCTGGGGCGAGGACCTGCGCTCCTACCGGGACCGGCGGTGGATCGGCCGCGGCGTGTCGACCGCCTCGCAGACCGCGTGGGCGCTGCTGGCGCTGCTCGCGGCGGGGGAGGAGCGCAGCGCCCCGGTCGAGCACGGTGTCCGGTTCCTGACCCGCACCCAGCGCCCCGACGGCACCTGGGACGAAGACCACTTCACCGGAACCGGCTTCCCCGGCGACTTCTACCTGAACTACCACCTCTACCGGCTGGTGTTCCCCATCAACGCCCTCGGGCGCTACGTGCGGGCGGTGTCATGACAGACCTCTTAGTGTGCGCGGCCCTCGGTATCGAGGAACGGGCCCTGAAAACCGACGGCGTCCGGCTGGAGCGGGTCGGCATGGGCACCGAGCGGGCCAAAGCCTACGCGCGGCGGATGCCGGACTACGAGGTGCTGGCCGTCGCCGGCTTCGGCGGCGCCGCCGACAACGCGCTGCGCGCCGGCGACGTGGTCGTCGCCGACGAAGTGCGCCGTGGCGAGCTGGTGATCGAATGCCCGTGGGCGGACTCGGTCGCGGCGTCGCTGCAACGCCACCTGATCCTGGAGCACGAGGACGCCGACGGCCCGCACGTCCCGGCGCGCAGCGACCCGCAGGTGGTGACCGGCCCGATCGCGACCGTGGACCACCTGGCCTGCCCGCAGACTCTGACCCGGTTGGCGGGCGAGGGCGTCACCACGGTGGACATGGAGTCGTTCCCCCTGGTGGCGACCGCCGACGGCCGGCCGTTCGTGGTGGTGCGGGTGATCGTCGACACCCCGGAGCACCCGCTGTTGCGCCCGGCGACGCTGCGCGCGGGGCTGACCGCGCGCAAACGGCTGCGGGCGATCGGCGCGGTGCTGCGGGACTGGGCGGCGGCGCTCGAACACGTCTGACGATCCGCGGGGGGCCTGGATGAGCTCAGGGACAAGCTCGAGAGAAGGAGGCGCGAAGCCATGGGAATGCCGATCCGCCAGAGCATCCGCATCGGAAGCTACGTGCTGGGCAACAAGCTGCTCCGCCGCGAGAAGTTCCCCCTGCTCGTCGAGTTGGAGCCGCTGTTCGCATGCAATCTGGCGTGCGCCGGCTGCGGCAAGATCCAGCAGCCGGCGGACCTCCTCAAGAAGCGGATGCCGGTGGAGCAGGCGCTCGCCGCGATGCGCGAATGCGGCGCCCCGATGGTCTCCATCGCCGGCGGCGAGCCGCTGATGCACCCGCAGATCGGCGAACTCGTCGACGAGCTGGTCAAGATGAAGCGCTACGTGTTCCTGTGCACGAACGCGTTGCTCATCCCCAAGAAGCTGGACCGCTTCACGCCGTCGCGCTACTTCACCTGGGTCATCCACCTGGACGGCCTGCGCGACCGCCACGACGCCTCGGTGTGCAAGGAAGGGGTCTTCGACGAGGCGGTGGCCGCCGTCGGCGAGCTGCGCCGGCGTGGCTTCCGGGTCACGACGAACACCACGTTCTTCGACACCGACTCGCCGCAGGACGTCATCGACGTGCTCAACTATCTGAACGACGACCTCAAGGTCGACCAGATGATGATCTCCCCCGGCTACGCCTACGAGAAGGCCCCGGACCAGGAGCACTTCCTCGCCGTCCGCCAGACCCGCGAACTGTTCCGCAAGGCCTTCGCGAACGGTAACCGCAAGCGCTGGCGGCTCAACCACAGCCCGCTGTTCCTGGACTTCCTGGAAGGCAAGGTCGACTTCCCGTGCACGGCCTGGGCGATCCCCAGCTACTCGCTGCTCGGCTGGCAGCGGCCGTGCTACCTGATGTCCGACGGGTATGCGGCGACGTATCAGGAACTGCTCGACGAGACCGACTGGTCCAGCTACGGCCGGGGCAACGATCCGCGGTGCGCGAACTGCATGGCGCACTGCGGGTATGAGCCGACCGCCGTGTTCGCGACGCTCGGGTCGCTTAAGGAGTCGATCAGAGCCATGCGGGACAGCTGAGCCGATCACAGCGTTTCTCGATCAGCCGAAGCGGGCTTCCAGCCAGCGATAGGCCCCGGGCGCCACGGCTTGGACGGTGACCGGCACCCGCAGCCAGCGCGGCACGTAGGCTTCCGCCGTGCCGTGCTCGACGCAGCGCAGCACGGCGTCGGCGACCTTGCCGGGCGGCACCGGGCGCGGCCACGACCGGGCATACCGCTCGCCGCGCCGCTCGAAGAACGGGGTCGCCACCACTGCGGGCACCACGACGCCGACTTCGACCCCGGTCCCGCGCACCTCGCTGCGGACGCTCCGCGCGAAACAGTCAAGCCCCGCCTTCGCCGCCGAGTAGACGGCCTCGCCGCCGACCCCGAGTCGGCCGGCGATCGAGCCGACGAACACCACCCGGCCCCAGCCCCGCTCGCGCATGCCCGGGACCAGCGCGCGCGTCAACGCGATCGGCGCCGCCAGATCCAGGGCCAAGACCTGGCCGACCGCCTCGGTCGGCATGGTCTCGAAGGGGCCGATCCAGCCCGAGCCGGCATTGTTCACCAGGACGTCGAGGCGGCCGCCGCCGGCCGCGAGGGTCTGCTCGGCCAGGCGCTCGACCTCGCCGGCCCGGGAAAGGTCGGCGGCCAGCGGCACGCCGCCGACCTTCGCCGCGACGCCGGTCGCCGCGTCCGCGTCGCGGCCGTGGACCACGACGCGGTAGCCGCGCCGGCTGAGGGCGGCGGCCGTGGCCGCGCCGATGCCGGACGAGGCGCCGGTCACGAGGGCGACGCGGCGGTTCCGGCCCTCGCTCATGACCCCTCAGTCAGCGCCAGCGCCTCCTCCACCAGCGCCTCCACGATCTGCGCCTCGGGAACCGTCCGCACCACCTCGCCGCGCACGAAGATCTGTCCCTTCCCGTTTCCGGACGACACGCCGAGGTCGGCCTCGCGAGCCTCGCCGGGGCCGTTCACCACGCAGCCCATGACCGCCACTCGCAGCGGATGCGGGAAGCCGTCGAAGGCCGCCTGCACCCGCTCGGCCAGCTGGTAGACGTCCACCTGCGCGCGCCCGCACGACGGGCAGGAGACGATCTCCAGCTGCCGGGGCCGCAGCCCGAGCGATTCCAGTATGCCGATGCCGACCTTGACTTCCTCGACAGGCGGCGCCGACAGCGATACCCGGATCGTGTCGCCGATCCCGTCGGCCAGCAGGATGCCGAACGCCACCGCGGACTTGATCGTCCCCTGCATCAGCGGCCCGGCCTCGGTGACGCCCAGGTGCAGCGGATACTCGCACTGTTCCGCGAGCTGGCGATACGCCGCGACCATCACCAGCGGGTCGTGGTGTTTGACGGAGATCTTGATATCGCCGAAGCCGTGCTCCTCGAACAGCGAGCATTCCCAGAGCGCTGATTCGACGAGCGCTTCGGCGGTCGCCTTGCCGTATTTCGCATAGAGCCGCTTGTCCAGCGACCCCGCGTTGACGCCGATCCGGATCGGGATCCCCGCGTCTTCGGCGGCCTTGGCGATCTCGCCCACTTTGTCGTCGAAGGCCTTGATGTTGCCCGGGTTGACCCGCACCGCGGCGCAGCCGGCGTCGATGGCGGCGAAGACGTACTTCGGCTGGAAGTGGATGTCGGCGATCACCGGGATCTGCGACTTCCTCGCGATCGCCGGCAGCGCGTCGGCGTCGTCCTGGGAGGGCACCGCCACCCGCACGATCTGGCAGCCCGCGGCGGTGAGCTGCGCGATCTGCTGGAGCGTGGCGTTCACGTCCGCGGTGAGCGTCGTGGTCATGGACTGCACGGACACCGGCGCGCCGCCACCGACCGGCACGCTGCCGACGTTCAGCAGGCGGCTGCTGCGGCGGGGGCGCTGATTCGGCGGTTCTGACAGCGGCGGATCCGCCGGAGCAGAGTCGGCGCGCAGCGACGGCAGCCCGAGGTCGACGGCGTTCACAGGGGGCTCCTTTCGGACCGGCTGGGCTCGGACCGGCTTGGCCCGGGCTGGTCGGCCTGCGACCGACTCGGCGGGGACGGCGCCGGCGGTGGCGCCGTCCCCGCCGTCCCCGCCGATGCCGCGGCCGACGGCTCCGGCGGTGCCGGGGCCTCGATCACGACCCCCGGCACAGTGCCCAACCCCGAGCCCGACCCCGACCCCGACCCCAACCCAGACCCAGACCCAGACCCCAACCCGTTCACAGCGGCCTCGACGATGTCCCCGACTCCCAGGCCCGCGAGCTCCAGCACGTCCGAGCGGGTCCCGGCCGCCAGGAACTCCCGGGGCAGCCCGAGCACCCGCACCGGCGTCGCCACTCCGGCGTCCGAGCACGCCAGGGCCAGCGCGGCGCCCATCCCGCCGGTGCGCACGCCGTCCTCGACCGTCACGACCAGGCGGTGCCGGTCGGCCAGGTGCGTCACGTGCGGGTTCACCGGCAGCAGCCAGCGGGGGTCGACCACCGTCACGCCGATGCCCCGCCGATCGAGCTCCGTCGCGGCCTCCAGACACCGGGCGGCCATCACCCCGGCCGCGACGATCAGCACGTCCAGCGGCCGCCCGGCGCCCCGGTAGAGGACGTCGACGCCGCTCATCCTGGTGGCCGCCTCGATGTCCGCGCCGGCGTCGGCCTTCGGGAACCGGATCACGGTCGGCACGTCGTCCACCGCCACCGCCTCGCGCAGCAGCTCCGCCAGCCGCGCGGGGTCGCGGGGCGCGGCCAGCCGCAGCCCGGGCACCACCGACAGGATCGCGCTGTCCCACATCCCGTGGTGCGAGGCGCCGTCCGGCCCGGTGACCCCGGCCCGGTCCAGGACGAACGTCACCCCGGCGCGATGCAGCGCGGCGTCCATGACGACCTGGTCGAACGCCCGGTTCAGGAACGTGGAGTACACGCACACCACCGGGTGCAGGCCGCCCAGCGCCATCGCCGTCGCCGAGCACACCGCGTGCTGCTCGGCGATGCCGACGTCGAACACCCGGTCCGGGAACCGGCGGGCGAACTCGCCCAGCCCGGTCGGCAGCACCATCGCCGCGCTGACGCCCACGACCTGCGGCCGTTCGGCGCCGAGCGCCGCCACCTGCTCCCCGAACACCTCGGTCCAGCTGCGCTTCGCCGGCTTCACCGGAGTCCCGGTCCGCGGGTCCAGGACGCCGACCGCGTGCATGCGGTCGGCGTCGTCCGCCTCGGCGGGCGCGAAGCCGCGGCCCTTGACGGTGACGACGTGGACGAGGGCTGGCCGGCCGAGGGCGGCTGCTGTCCGGAGTGCTTGTTCGGTGGCGGGGATGTCGTGGCCGTCGACCGGGCCGACGTAGGCCAGGCCGAGGGCACCGAACAGGTGGCACGGGGTGTGGGGATCGGTGTCGCGGTCGGCGTCGGTGCCGCTCGCGCCTCGAAGCGCGCTCAGGTGGGTCGCGATCCCGCCCATGGTCGGGGCGTAGGAGCGGCCGTTGTCGTTCAGCACCACGAGCACGGGCCGGTCGGGGGCACCGGCCAGGTTGTTCAGGCCCTCCCAGGCCATCCCGCCGGTCATGGCGCCGTCGCCGATCACCGCCACGACGTGCCGGCCGGAGCCGGGGCCGGAGCCCGAACCGTCCGCGAGCTCGCCGCGCAGGCTGAACGCCTTGGCCAGGCCGTCCGCGTAGCTCAGCGCCGTCGAGGCGTGCGAGTTCTCGATCCAGTCGTGTTCCGACTCCTCGCGGCACGGGTAGCCGGACAGTCCGCCCTGCTGCCGCAGCGTGTCGAAGCCGCTCGCCCGGCCGGTGAGGATCTTGTGGACATAGGCCTGGTGGCCGGTATCGAACAGGATGACGTCATGCGGGGAGCCGAACACCCGATGCAGCGCCATGGTGAGCTCCACGACCCCGAGGTTCACCCCCAGGTGACCGCCGGTCGCGCAGACCTTGTCGATCAGGAAGGCGCGGATCTGCGCGGCCAGCTCGGCCAGTTCGGAGGGGCCGAGCTCCGCGAGGCCGGCTGGACCCTTGATCAGGTCCGGCGCCGGGGCGGCGCTCTTCTTCCTCCGACGTGCTGAGCTCTTGGTGCCGTCGCAAGAATCGGCGGTGGTCCGCATCAGGACTCCTAACGCTCGCCCGGTGTCGCAGCGCGGGAACCTCTGGGTGACTCCCACCGCACTCACGGTGACGCTGATCGGTCGGCGCCGCGCTCTGGGCGGTCTGTTCGGGCGATTCGGCCGAGCCCCGGCCCCGGCCCGATTTTCGTCGCGCCCTGTGTTCGAGACCTCACTGATTGACAGGGTTCTGCCCGCTATGTGAACCGGGACTGGCAAAAGTGTAAGAATCCCATGATCAATGCTGGAATCAGACCGCACGTGATACACACTGGGAATCCACGCGCGGTCCACCTTTGTCGGACAGCGAACGGCGACAGCTGCTTCGACAGGCGGGAAATATGCAGGCTCAGCTCCAGGAAGACCGTGCCACCGGCGCGATCGGCGCCGCAGGCGCGCCGAGCTTCGCGGCGGTCGCGGGGTCGGCGGCAGTTGCGGGCCCGGCGGCGCTCAGCGGTCCGGCGGCGCTCTCCGTGCGCGGCCTGACCGTGGCGGTCAAGCACCGGGGCGTGAGCCGGACCCTGCTGGACGATGTCACGTTCGACGTCCCCGAGCAGGCGCTGGTCGCGGTCGTGGGGCCTTCCGGCTCCGGCAAGTCCTCCTTGTTGCGCGCGCTCACCGGCTCCCAGCCCGCCGACTCCGGCGAGATCCGGTACGCCGGGCAGGAGCTGCGCTCCGGGTATGCCGAGCTGCGGCACCGGATCGGGCTGGTTCCGCAGGACGACGTGCTGCACGCCCAGCTGACCGTTCGATCCGCGCTGCGCTACGCCGCCGCACTGCGGTTCCCCCGCACCACCACCGAGGCCGACCGCGAGCGCCGCATCGACGAGGTTCTGGCCGGACTGCGGCTGACCCGGTTCGAGGACGCCCGGGTCAGCACCTTGTCCGGCGGGCAGCGCAAGCGGGTGTCGGTGGCGCTGGAGCTGCTGACCAAGCCGTCGGTGCTGTTCCTCGACGAGCCGACCTCCGGGCTGGACCCGGGGATGGACCGCGAGGTCATGCGCATGCTGCGCGGGCTGACCGACGAGGGGCGGACCGTGCTGGTGGTCACGCACTCGGTCGCCGAGCTGCAGATGTGCGATCTGCTGGTGGTGATGGCGCCGGGTGGGGGCGTGGCGTACTACGGGCCGCCCGGGGAGGCGATGTCGTTCTTCGGGTGCCAGACGTGGGCGGATGTGTTCCACGCGTTCTCGTGCGAGTGGGATCGGGATTGGGCGGGGGAGTACCGGTCGTCGTTGTACTACCTGCAGTACTGCGGCGGGGTGTCCGCGCCGACGGTTTCCGCGGTTCCCGCGCCGCGCTCGTCCGCCGAGAACTGTGAGACTGCCAAGAACGGTGAGATC
>JABFWL010000748.1 GCA_013362315.1 Catenulispora sp.
ACCTGCATCGGGTTATTACCCGGGATGAGCTGCTCGACAACCTGATGCTCTACTGGCCGCCCGGCACCGGTGCCTCATCCGCCCGGCTGTACTGGGAAAGCCTCCGGCAGGTCAACGAATAGATCTCCGGGTCGGCCGGCGCGCCGGTGACCGTACCCACCGGCTGTTCGGTCTTCCCCAAGGAGCTGCAGCGCCCGTCTCGGCGGTGGGCGGAGCGCCGGTTCCCGAACATCCGGTACTGGAACGAGCCCGGCAAGGGCGGCCACTTCGCGGCGTTCGAGCAGCCGGCGTTGTTCGTCGACGAGGTCCGGTCATTCTTCCGGCTGGTCCGCTGATGGTCACCCGTACTCGGTAAGCGGCTGGCTAAAGATCAACAAGTGCCCATCGGGTGTCCGTACGTTGAAGTCGCGCATCCCGTAGGGCCGGTCAGCCAGTGGCTCGACGATGTCGGCGCCGCGGGCGCGCAGCTCGTCGTGGCAGGAATCGACGTCGTCGACGATAACCGTCACCCTGGCCGGGCCGACGCTGCTTTCGGCGTACAGGTGGAACTCGGCGGTGTCGCGGATCACGGCCGCGTAGCTAGGTGGGGTCTCCCAGGTGAATATGGTGTCGAATCCGAGCACGTCCGTGAAGTACGACCGCGCTGCCTGCACATCTCGGCACGGCAGCACGGGAACCGCCACCCGCATGACCATTCCGTCACCTTAGCTGACTTTGGCTCAAGATCGCTGATCTTGGGTAGGGTGCTGGCTGTTGAGCTGCGGTTTCGTCGTGTGAACGGCGAAAATCTGCGCACTAAGCGGCCGGTTCTAGGCTGTCTCTCGTGGCGTATGTGCGCACGGTGAAGACGGCGTCGGGGGCCAGGGCGGTGCAGATCGTGCACTCCTCGCGTCGCGGGTCGCGGGACATCGAGCACATCGGCTCGGCGCATGACGATGCGGCGTTGGAGGCGCTCAAGGCGGTGGCGAGGCAGCGTCTGGCTGTGGGGCAGCCCGAGCTCGACTTTGGCCCGGACTTCGCGGCGTTGCAGGCCGGCAGTGGTGCTGGTGGTGGGCCCCTTGCGATCACGTCGTCGCGGATGGGGTACCTGTGGGACGCGCTCGGCCACGCCTACCAGCTGTTGGGGTTCGAGGAGGCCGCTGGTGGTGACGAGGTGTTCCGATTACTGGTGCTGGCACGGATCGTCGAGCCGACCAGCAAGCTGGACAGTCTGCGGGTGGTCGAGGAGGCAGGTTTCGACCCGCCGGCGTACGCGACCCTCAAGCGGCGTCTGCCCGCGTTCGCGAAAGAGTCCTGGCGGCAGAAGTTGGCCGCGGCGTGCGCCCGCACCGCTGATCTGGGGCCGGCGTCACTGGTTCTCTACGATGTGTCCACCTTGTACTTCGAGACCGATGCCGGGGACGGGTTCCGTGAGCCCGGGTTCTCCAAAGAACGCCGCCTGGAGCCGCAGATCACGATCGGGCTGCTCACCGACGCAAGCGGGTTTCCGTTGATGGCTAACGCGTTCGAGGGCAACCGGGGCGAGACCACTACGATGCTGCCGACCATCCGTGCGTTCATGGATGCCCACCAGCTGGCTGATGTCACGGTCGTGGCCGACGCTGGCATGATCTCTGCGGCCAACCAGCAGGCCATCGAGGCCGCGGGGTTGTCGTTCATCCTCGGCGCGCGGATACCCGACGTGCCGTACGTGGTCCAGGCGTGGCGCCACGAGCACCCGGATGAGCAGATCCCCGACGGGCACATCTTCACCCAGCCCTGGCCCGCCGGCCCCAAGGACCAGCGCCGCGACCAGATCATCTACTACCAGTACCGGGCGGACCGGGCTCGGCGCACCCTGCACGGCATCGACGAACAGGTCGCCAAGGCCGAGCAGGCCGTCGCCGGCAAGACCGCGGTCAAACGCAACCGGTTCATCCAGCTCACCGGCGCCACCAAGAGTGTCAACCGGACCCTGGAAGCCAAGGCACGCGCCCTTGCCGGCCTCAAAGACTAACGTCACCAACCTCCCGGACGTCACCGCCGAGTTCGTGATCGACGCCTACCACCGACTGTTCCACATCGAGAAGTCGTTCCGAATGTCTAAACACGACCTACGTGCGCGGCCGATCTACCACCACAAGCGCGAGTCGATCGACGCGCACCTGACGGTCGTGTTCGCCGCCCTGGCCGTCAGCAGGTGGATCGAGCAGACCACCGGCTGGTCGATCAAGAAGTTCGTGCGCACCACCCGCCGCTACCGCACCATCAACATCCAGGCCGGCGAGCACACCCTCACCGCCGTCGACCCGCTACCCGACGACCTCCGCGATGCCCTCACCCGCATCCACGACCGCGGTGCGCACTAATTTGAGCCAAGTCAGGCACTAGCAACCGCGGAACGCCGAAGGCGTCGCCCGAAGAAATCTACGGCCGACGGAAGATCGTGATCGAATGACCGACCGAGTCGATCGGCGAACTGGTGGCGATCAACGCCTTGAGCCGCTCATCGGCCTTGGCGATGGCGGTGTCCGACACGACGAGCAACCCACGTACCTGCTCCGGCGCCACAGCACGCGGGTCCCTGGCACGGATCCCGTA
>JABFWL010000692.1 GCA_013362315.1 Catenulispora sp.
AGGCCTGCGCCGGGGCCGGCACCGAGCCGGCCGGGGCACCGGGTCCGGCCGCGACCGTGGCGTGCGCCGCCTCGGCGAGCAGCAGCCGCAGCTTCATCGCCTCGGCCAGCGTGCCCGGGTCGTCGTCCTGACCGCCGTGCGGCACGTCGATGGTCTCGATGACGCAGCGCGCCACCTCGTTGCCCGCCGCCTCGGCCAGGGTGCGGGTGAAGGCCACGGCCGCCTCGTGGAACGGCGCCGGGTCCTCGGCCGCGGCGCGCATCCGCTCCAGGGCCGCGGCCAGCTGCTCGCGCTGCACCGGGTGGATCCGGCGGGCGGCGAGCTCGGCCATCAGCGTGAGCAGCGCGGTGCGCACCTCGCCGAGTTCCTCGACCAGCGCCGGGGAGGACTCGTACTCGAGCTGCACCGAGAGCACCAGCGGGTCGAGCAGGTTCCACTCGGCCTTCGGGCGCACGGTGGTGCCGCGGCCGTGGCGGATACGCAGGACCCGCTTCTCCTCCAGGGCCTTGAGAGCCTCGCGCAGAATGGTGCGGCTGACCGCGAACTCGGCGGCCAGCGCGGCCTCCGGAGGCAGGTCGGTGCCCGGCGGGAACTCGCCTTCCAGTATGCGCAGCAGCAGCCGCTCGACGACGGCGTTGGCGAGGCGGGCGGGCCGGATGACCCGGTGGACGTTCCATCCCTCGACGTACATGCTGCTGGTGCTCCTCGGATCGAACTGTTCGCGTCGCTGGATGCCGGGCATCCAGCCATCCGGTGTGATGTACCGACTTGCGCGCCAATGTACGAGCCGAGGTCTGCTGAAGGCAGCTTTCTCCGGGCTATTCCATCCTAAATGATGAATCCGCGCCCGGGCGGTCGGTGCGGTGCCGGCGCCGACGCGCGATCAGCAGGAACAATGTCAGTGCCGCGAGCACCGGAAGCCAGCGGTTCTTCTCGTATCGGCCCTGCCAGATCGGCTCCAGCGGGTCTTCGGAAATCGCTTCCGGATCGGCGAAAGATTGCTGACCTTCGACTTCGCGGTGAGCGGTGGTTTCGGGGGCAGGCTCGGTTTCGGAGGCAGGTTCGGTTTCGGGCTCAGGCTCGGTTTCGGGGCCGAGTTCTGTTTCCGAGTCCGCTTCGGGTTGTGCCTCAGCTTCGGGTTCCGGGGTTTCGGCTTCTGCTCCAAGTTCAGCTGCAGGTTCAACTGCAGGTTCAACTGCGGGCTCAACTGCGGGCTCTGGTGCGGGCTCTGGTGCAGGTTCCACTACGGGTTCTGCTGCCGCCTCGTCGTCGAGCAGATCCGCCGTCAAAGCCTCGACCCATCCGGCCGCCAGCGCGGTGACCGCGGCGTGCCAGTCCTCCCGCGCGAACTGCAGCGCCCGCCCCGACAGCTCCAGCTCCGGCACCACCGAGATCAGGGTCCGCTCCCCCGCCTCGCCGGCCGGTGTCAGCGTGATCCGCAGGTACCCGGCCAGCGCGCCGTTGCCACGGGCCTGGGCGGCGTCCAGGGCGATGTCCAGCGTGCCCTTGACCGCGTTCGCGGACGCTATGCAGGCGGTGCCGCGGTACGTTATGGCGGCCCCGGACGTGCCGACGCCGACCCGCAGCTTCAATCGGCCGGCCACCACGTCGCCAGCCACGCCGTCGGACCCCTCGGCCGCGGGCACCGGGTGCACCGCGTCGACGATCAGCCCGGGGACGGCCCGGGCCGTCGCGTCGGGATCGGTGAACGCCGGCCAGATCGCACGCTGCCGCAGCGGCACCTCGACTTCGAACGTCATCGCGTACCCACCCCTGCCAGACGGAAGGCGGCCGCGCCCGCACAGCCTTGCGGACCGCGTGCCAGGTGGCACGTTACCAGCGCTTGGACATCCCGCGGCTGACCTTGGTCACCAGATTCCGCGGGACGAGCCGGGCGACCGCCGTGAGCGCCTTGTACTGCACGCTCGGCACGCTGACCGGCACGCCGCGCCGCAGGTCCTTCAAGGCGCCCTCGACGATCTCGTCGGCCTCGAGCCACATCCAGCCCGGGATGTCCCCGGTGTCGATGTCGGCGCGCTCGTGGAACTCGGTGTGCGTGAAGCCGGGGCAGACCGCGATGACGCGCACGCCGGTGCCGTACACCTCGGCGGCGACCGACTCGCTGAACGTGGTGACCCAGGCCTTGGCGGCGCTGTAGGTGCCGCGCGGGACGAAGGCGGCGACCGAGGAGACGTTGATGACGGCGCCGCGGCCGCGCTCGATCATCCCCGGCAGCGCCGCGCGGGTCAGCCGCAGCACCGCGCGGACCAGCACGTCGAGCATCGCGTCCTCGTCCTCGACGGGATGCGACAGGAACGCCGTGCCCTGGCCGAAGCCGGCGTTGTTGACCAGCACGTCGACGCCGCGCAGCGGGTCGGCGAGCCGGTCCTCGACCACGGCCCGGCCCTCGACGGTGGCCAGGTCGGCGGGCAGCACCTCGACCTGCCCGGCCCCCAGCAGCGCCAGCTCGGCCGCGCAGTTCTCCAGACGTTCGACGTCCCGGGCCACCAGCACCAGGTCATAGCGGGCCGCCGCGAAACGGCGGGCGAACGCGGCACCGATGCCGGCCGTCGCCCCG
>JABFWL010000721.1 GCA_013362315.1 Catenulispora sp.
AGCCGTTCCGGTCCCCGAGGCGGCCCAGCCGCTCTGGCCCGGCTGGTTCGCCTGCTGCCAGGCGCCGTCCCAGTCGATGCCGTAGTGCTCGTAGAGGCGCTGCTCCTCGGCTTCGGACAGGTGGCCGCCCGCGTCGACGTCGACGTTGGGCGCGTCCTTCACGGTGTCCTTGGCGTAAGGCACCTGAAGGCGGTCGTCCACCATGGCCGCCTGGTGGATCGGCACGAAGGTCTCGCTGCTGCCGAACAGGCCGGTCTTCACGCTGACCCATTCCGGCTCCCCGGTCACGTCGTCGAGGAAGACGTGCTTCGCCTTACCGATCTTGTTGCCCTCGTTGTCGCAGACAGTGTGGTCGATCACTGTGCGTACCTGGTCACGCGTGATCATGTGTTTCCCCTTTCCCCTTTCGTCTTCCGACCTAGGTCGGGTACCCATGACCTTGGTAGCAAAACAGCATAAAGAGGATAAAAGTCCACATAGCGTACGGCCTTTGGACTGTCAACCGGTAAGGCGCGGCATCCACCGAATGGCCCAGCAATGCCCGCTATTTCTTGACGGTCGCCGTCAAGAGTCCCAGGCACATCTCGTCGGAAGTCCCGTCACCCCAGACCACGTAGCGCGGTGGCAGGGTTTTGAGTTGCGGCAGCTGCCGGCGCAGGGTGGCGTCGTGGGTGCACGTGACCCGCACGACGTCGCCCGGCTTGACCTGGACCGGGGTGGCCAGCGGCGTGAACCGCTGATAGTCGAAGTCGAAGTTCGGAACGTCGAGCAGGGTCTGCGCCTTCGGGGTGCCGGGGTTGAGCTCGATCTTGATCGACCGGCCGAGCAGGTGCATGTGGCCCAGGGTCGCGTACACCGTCATCGGCACCGGAATCGGATAGTCGCAGTGCTGCGTGTTGCCGGGGACCGGGCTGCCGTTCCCGCACTTGCGCAACAGCTTGTCCTCGCTGACGCCTTCGTTGCCGAACCGCTTCACGACGTCGGCGACGGCGGCGGCGCGGTCGCACAGCGGGCCGGACTCGCCGGCGGCGCAGGGCAGCTCGATCGGCGCCGACAACCCCGTGGTGATCAGCGGCTGGGTCGCGGCGGTGCCGTCGGTCAGCCGCAGCCGGACGCCGGACTGGTCCGAGCTGCCGGCGCGGCCGCCGGTGGCCAGCAGGTTGTAGTGGATCTGCAGGACCAGCAGGCTGCCGGGCTTCAGCGGGAAGCCGACGTCCTGCTGGAGCAGCGCCTCGGTGGCGTTGGGCGTCCAGGTGTCGACCCAGGCCTGCTTCGAGTCCGGTCCCAGGACGTCGCTGCCGAAGCAGGTCCAGCCGTTACCGCCGCTCGCGGCGTCCTTGGCGCGGGCCGCCGCCGCCTCCTCGGGCGGGATCGCGAAAACGATGGCGTGGTGCACGATCGGCACGTTCCCCGGGCTGAACTGGGTGCCGGTCAGGAACTGCGCCTTGCTCAGGTGCGGATCGAGCACCAGGCAGCGGTATTCGTCGGTCCCGCCGTCGGGCGCCTGGGGCGTGTAGGGCCGGGCCATGGCCAGGTTCTCGAAACGCTCACCGGTCCGCAGCGGCGCGGTCGGGGCCGGGGTGGCCGGCCAGGAGTGGTCGTGGCCGGCGTGCTCGTCCACGCCGGCGGCAGCGGCGGTCGTGCTCGTGCCAGTGGTGTTGCCCGTGCTCGCGGGCTTCGAAGGGCTCGAAGAGCAGGCGGCGATCGTCATCATCAGCGCCGACGCGCACACGGCGGCGAGCATACGTAGGCGGCTAGGTTGGTTCATGCCGACAAACTAGGAAAGCTAAGCTTTCAGAACCCTTACACGGTGTCCGGGAAGCACTCAATCGGATGGTCTTCCGAGCCGGCCGCACAAGTCCCCGGCAGGATCACGGTCAGCCGCGCTCCCCCGGCCGGGCTGTCGGCGACGGTGATCGTACCGTGGTGGGCCACGGCGATCTCGCGGGCGATGGCCAGTCCCAGGCCGGCGTTGCCGGTGCCGCGCTCCCGGCTCTTGTCCAGGCGCACGAAGCGGTCGAAGGCGCGCTCCCGCTCCGGCGCCGGGATGCCCGGTCCGTCATCGTCGACGTCCACGCGCACGGTTCCGGCGGCCGCGCCGGCGGCGAGCGTCACGACGACCGAGCCGCGGGAGTGGCGGACAGCGTTGTCGACGAGGTTGCGGAGCATCCGCCCGAGCAGAGCCGGATCTCCGGTGACTACGGGGGCTGATTCGGCTTGCAAGGCAAGAGTGACGGCGACGTCACGCGCCATGGCAGCCGAGCTCCCGAAGGCCGGCGCCGTGCCGTCCGAGCTCCCGACGGACGGCATCGCAGCAGCCGAACTCTCGGCGGCCGGCATCGAGGCCCGCACCTCGTCCAGGAGCGCGGTCAGCAGCCCGGCCAGCTCCACCGGATCGCGGCGGACCGCGAGCCGCCGGTCGTCGGACTTGGCCAGCATGAGCAGCTGCTGGATCAGGACTTCCAGGCGCTGCGCCTGTTCGGTCGCGTGCCCGGCGATCTGCGGCCACGGCGCGCGGTCGGGGTAGGCCAGGCCGATCTCCAGCGTCGTGCGGATCGCGGCCAGCGGGCTGCGCAGCTCGTGGGAGGCGTCGGCGACGAACCGGCGCTGGCGGCGGGCCGCCTCGTCGAGCCGGGCGAGCATGTCGTTCATCGTGCGGGCCAGCTTGCCGATCTCGTCGCGGGACTCCGGCTCCGGCACGCGCTGGGTCAGGTCGGCGGAGGTGATGTCGGTGACGGCCTGCCGGATCTGCTCGACCGGGCGCAGCGCGCGCCCGACGATCAGCCACACCGCGCCGACCGCCAGCGCCAGGATCACCGGCACGCCGATCAGCAGCCGGTGCGTGAAGTCCTGCTCGACGCTGCTGAGCAGACCGCTCGGGGTGCCGGTGACGATCGTGACCGGCCGCCCGGCGACCACCGCCCGGACCGCGACGACCTGGACGTCGTCGGGGATCAGGCCGTCGGCGGCCGGCTGGCGCACCGGCGTGCCGGATCCGGCGGGCAGCGTGTACAGGGTGGGCATGCCGGCGAGCGTCCGGGTGGCGGCCAGCACGTGGCCGTCGGATGCCAGGACCTGCGCCTGGGCGTTCGGGTCATAGCCGAAGGCGGGCAGCGGGTCCGGCCAGGTCCCGTCCCGTCCGCTCCGGGCGATCTGGGCGGCGTAGCCCTGCAGCCGGCCGTGGATGACGCGGCGGATGGAGTTCATCTGCAGCGTGTACATGAGCAGCAGCCCGCCGATGATGGCCGCGCCGATCACGAGGCCGGCGATGAAGGTGACGCGGGCGCGGAGGGTGAGCCTGATCGGCCGCACCGCGCGGCGCGGTCGGGACCGGGGTGGCGGTGACGGCGAAGGCGAAGGCGAAGGCGACGTTAGGGACGGCGACGGCGAACCGGCGCGGCTCGGCGCGCCGCTCATGACGCGTCGTCCCGGATGACATAGCCCTGCCCGCGAACCGTGCGCACCACGGCCGGGGCGCCACCGCACTCCACCTTCCGGCGCAACCGGTGGACCACGACTTCGACGACCGCCGGATCGCCGTCATAAGCGGGATCCCAGCAGTGGTCGAGCAGTTCCGTCTTGGAGACCACCCGGCCCTTGTTCCGGAGCAGGTATTCCAGGACTGCTACTTCGCGCCCGCTCAGGTCCAGCACGGTTCCGGCCCTGGAGACGGTGCGGCTGCCCGGGTCCAGCCTCAGCCCGGCGGCGGTGAGCGCGGTCGGCCGGGCGCGCAGCCGGCGGCGGGTCAGGGCTCGGAGCCGGGCGAGCAGCACCGGGTAGGAGAAGGGCTTGGTGAGGTAGTCGTCGGCGCCGACGTCGAGCCCTTCGGCCTGGTCGAGGTCGGCGTCCAGCGCGGTCAGCATCAGGATCGGCGTCCACACGCCGGCCTCGCGCAGCCGCTCGCAAACCTGGTAGCCGTTGAGGCCGGGCAGCATCACGTCGAGGACGATCACGTCGTGCGCGGTCTCCCGCGCCTTCCACAGGCCGTCCTCGCCGGTGGCCGCCACGTCGACGACGTACCCCTCCTCCTTCAGCCCCCAGGTCAGGGCCTCGGCCATGGCCGGCTCGTCTTCGACCACGAGGATCCGCAACGGGTCACCCGCGGCGTCGTGAAGTAGCCATGCTCTCCACGCTACGCCCAATCAGGCCCCGCGGAATCAGGCCCCGCAGAAGCCCGGCGGCGCCTGGTCGCCGCAGAACGTGTAGGACTCGGATTGGCTGCCGCCCAGGGTGATCTGGACTGTGTCGTTGCCGGCGGAGAACGTCAGATGCACCGCGCCCAACGGGATGGCGGCGTCCCCGGTCGTGTGGTCGGACTGGGTGATCTCGCCGTCGGCCGCACCGTCGGCGGCCTTGGTGAGGCGGCCGGTGCCGGTAGCCGTGGCCATGGTGTCGGTGGCGCCGTAGATGCGCTGGAAGATCTTGAAGGTGCCGTCCGGTTTGATGCTCAGGCCGGCGCTGTGAGCGGACCAGTCTCCTTGGAGCGGGCCGAGGGCGAGGGTGGTGTTCTCGATGCTCGGACTGGCCGGGCTGGCCGGGCTGCTGCTCAGGCTGTCCTGGGTGCTCGGGTTGCTCGGAGCGCTCTGGGTGGCCGGCTTGCCTTTGCCGTTCTGGTTGGCGGCCACGACGATCGCGGTGGTCCCGCCGACGACGGCGACGGCCGCTGTGGTGACCGTCGCCACCGCCTTGCCCACACCCAGCTTGTGGGTCAGGTGGCGCCAAGGATTGTGCCGTGGGACGCGTGGTCGGGGATGCGGATAAGGGTTCTGCGGAGCGATCGGATGAGACGGCGCGGGCGGAGCACCGAGTCCGGGCGTGGCCGACGGGGCAGGCGGCGGCGACCCGATGAGCGGAGCGGGGCCCACCGGTCCGGCGAGTCCCGGCACGAGCGAGGGCAGCACCCCGGTGGCGGCGAGCCCGGCGAGCGCGCCGATGAGCACGTCGCGGCCGATCCGCTCCCAGTCCGGCCCGTACGCCTGCACCGCGACCCGCTCCAGCTCCGCGGCGAACGCCAACGCCTGCGCGGGACGCCGCGCAGGGTCCTTCGACAGCCCCCGGGCGATCAGCGCCTGCACCGAGGCGGGCGCCATCTCCACGGGCACTCGCTCCGCGCGGTGCGCGCGGGCCCAGCTGTCCAGGTCACGCGAGTCGACGTCGATCGGCCGCCGGCCGGTCACGCACTCGAAGAACACCGCGGTGGCGGCGTACACGTCGGCCGCGGCGGACGGCGAGGCGCCCGCGAACTGCTCCGGCGCCATGTAGGGCGGCGTCCCGACCACCCCGGCGGTCGTTTCGCCGGACCGCACCGCGATCCCGAAGTCCGCGAGCACCGACACGCCCTCAGGCCGCACCAGCACGTTCTCCGGCTTGTAGTCCCGGTGCACAACGCCCACTCCGTGCGCGGCGCCCAGGCCCAGCAGCGACCCCTTCAGGATTCCCAGCGCGGCCTGCGGCGGCATCGCCGCGGCGTTCGCGGAGAGCAGCAGCTTGCGCAGGGAGGCGCCGGGGACGTACTCCATCACGATCGCCGCCCCGGTCACCGGTTCGCCGGTCTCCACGTACTCGTACAACCGCACCGTATGCGGGGACTGAAGCCCGGCGAGAGTCCGCGCCTCCCGCTGGAACTCCGCCCGGAATCCGGGATCGCCGACCAGCCGCTGCGCCAGGTACTTCACCGCCACCGGCGCGCCGTCGGCCAGCCGCCGGGCGAGCACCACCCGCCCGAAACCGCCGCGCCCCAGCTCCTCGACGTCCGCGTAACCCGGTACCTGCCAGAAGGGACTCTGATCCACAACGGCACGGTATCGCGTGCGTCGCATGGCCGCCGCCCCCGGCAGACCGCCAAAACCGCTGAACACCGCCCCGGCGCGCCAGCCATAATGGGGGTCAGGATTCGACAACGCTCGTATGCGCGGGGGGCGCGGGACATGTGGCTGGACGTTCTCACCGACGCGCTCGAAAAGCTCGTCGACGCGCTCCGGGAGCGGTGGCCGCGCGCGATGTTCTGGACGGTCGTGGTCCTGTGGTCGGCAGCCGCCGCGCTGCCGACGCTCGGGGCGGCGCTGACCGGAGCCGGCTGGGTCAGCGTCCTGATTCCGCTCGCGCCGCTGGTGGTGATCGCGCTGACCTGGTGGCGCGGGGTGGCCCGGATTCCCAGCCCGGTCTGGATCGCGGCCCTCACCGTGTGGGCGCTTCTGCCCGGCGGCCTGACCTACGCCAAGTCCAGGAGCGAGACGGTCAGTGCCGGCATCACCGTGTTCCTGTTCTGCTACGGGCAGCTGCTCGTCGCCCTGCTCCGGGCGATCTGCGTCCGGCGTCGCTTCTCCCTGCAGACACCGTTCGTGCAGCTGCGGCTGATGCGGCTGCGCCTGGTCGCGGCGGCCTTCCCACTGGCCGCCTCGTTCCGGGCCGACCCGAGCGGCGCGGCGTCGGGCCGGGGCTGGCATGCCGTGGCCGTGCCGGTGGTCCTGATCATGGCCCTGGCCGCGTGCGCGTTCCCCAGCCGGCGCAAAGCTCTGTTGGCCGCCATCGCGATCGCCGCCGGGGCGTGGGCCGTCGTGGCCTACAGCGATCCGCACGAGCGATGGTCCCAGCTGGCCGAGAACGGCTGGCTGTGGGCCACGGGCTGCTACCAGTGGCTGCGTGCGTCGCGGCAGGATTTCTGGCGTCGGCAGCTCAGGTTCCAGTGACGCCGGTTCCGCGGATGCGGCCCTTTCACGACCGTGAAAGGTTCGTTTAGGGTGGCGTCCAGGTGCCGCGGCGGGCGGCATCGCCAGCTCGTCAGCATGTCAGGGGGCTGTCTATCTATGCGGACGCTCGACTGGGAAGACGGCGCGATCGTCGCGATCGACCAATGCGTCCTTCCTCATCAAGAGTCTGTCTTGCGTCTCCGTACTGTGGAGGAGCTGATCGCCGCCATTCAACGTCTGGCGATCCGCGGCGCGCCGGCTCTGGGCGTCGCCGGTGCGTTCGGCGTCGCGCTCGCCGCCCGGCAGCGGACGCAGGGCGGCACATTCGACGAGGCGGCGGTGCGCGCGGACGCCGAGCGGCTGGCTTCGGCCCGGCCGACGGCTGTGAACCTGCGCTGGGGTGTGGGGCAGGCGCTCGCCGCGCTGTCCGACGGCCCGGACGCCGTGCTGGCCGCGGCCCGGCAGGTGATGGCCGAGGACGATCGGATGAACCGCCAGGCCGCGGCCGACGCCGCCGACCTGATCACCAAGCTGTGTCCGGACCGGCCGCTGCGGCTGCTCACGCACTGCAACGCCGGCGCGCTGGCGACCGCCGGGACCCGCGGCACCGCGCTCGGCGCGGTGTTCGAGCTCGCCGAGCGCGGCCGCGTCGAGTACGTGATCGTGGACGAGACCCGTCCGCTGCTCCAGGGCGCCCGGCTGACCAGTTGGGAGCTGAGGCGCGCCGGCATCCCGCACCGGCTGGCGGTGGACTCGGCCGCGGCCTCGCTGATGCGGCGCGGCCTGGTCGACTGCGTGGTGGTCGGAGCGGACCGGATCACCGCGAACGGCGACGTCGCCAACAAGATCGGCACCTACGGCCTGGCCGTCAGCGCCGCGCACCACGGGATCCCGATGATCGTGGTGGCGCCGGAGTCGACGGTGGACGAGGACCTGGCCGCCGGCGAGCTGATCGAGGTCGAGGAGCGCGACGCCGACGAGGTACGCCGGGTGCTGGGCATGCCGGTCGCCCCGGAGACGGCGGAGGCGTTCAACCCGGCGTTCGACGTGACCCCGGCCGCGCTGATCACCGCGGTGGTCACCGAGGCGCGGATCATGGGGCCGCGGACCGTGGCGGGCGGGAACGCCGGATGAGGAACCGCTGGGACGACGGCGAGGCGCCGCCGGAATCCGACCGCCTGGGACAGTGCGTCTACGCCAGCCGGCTGCTCGGCGCCGATCCCGGTCTGGTCCTGCACGGCGGCGGCAACACGTCGGTGAAGACCGAGAGCCCTGACATCGCCGGCGGCGACGTCCCCACGCTGCTGGTCAAGGGCAGCGGCTGGGATCTTGCGACCATCGAGCGCCCGGGGTTCGCGCCGCTGCGCCTGGAGCGGCTGCGCACCGTGGTCGGCGCCGAGAAGCTGTCGGACGCCGCGATGATGAACGAACTGCGGTGCGCGCTGCTGGACGCGTCGGCGCCGGACCCCTCGGTCGAGACGCTGCTGCACGCGCTCATCCCGGAGCCGTTCGTCCTGCACACTCACGCCGACGCGGTGCTCACGCTCACGAACTTGGACGACGGTGAAGCGCGGGTCCGGGAAGCGCTTGGGGACGATCTCCTCATCGTTCCGTATGTCATGCCAGGCTTCGATCTGGCCAAGCACTTCCGCGATCTGCTCGCGGCCGTCGATGGTCCGCTCCCCCGCACCATGGTTCTGCTCCGGCATGGCGTGTTCACCGCCGGCGAGTCGGCGCGCGCCGCCTACGACCGGATGATCGAGGTCGTCGATCGCGCGGAACGGTATATCGACTCGCATGCTGGCTCTGGCTCTGGCTCTGGCTCTGGCTCTGGCTCTGGCTCTGGCTCTGGCTCTGGGGCTGGTGCTGAGGCGGCCCGAGTCACTGCACCCCCGCAGCCGCCGACCGCCGACATCCTCGAACTGGCCGCACTGCGGCAGGCCGTCTCCCACGCCGCCGGCGTGTCGATGATCGCCACCCGCTCCGGCGATCCGGCCAGCCTCGCGTTCTGCCGCCGCCCCGACCTGGCGGCCGTGTCCCAGCAGGGCCCTGCGACACCGGACCACGTCATCCGCACCAAGCGCCTGCCGATGGTCGGCCGCGATGTGCAGGCCTATGCGAAGCAGTACGCGGCCTATTACGAATCCCACTCCCCGGGCACGTCGACGACGATGCTCGACCCCGCCCCACGGATCGCCCTGGACGCCACCCTCGGCATGATCGCCTTCGGCCGCACCGCGAAGGACGCGGACATCGCCGCCGACGTCTACCGGCACACGATCGGCATCATCGAACCCGCCGAACGGCTCGGCGGCTACCGCGCCCTGCCGGAGTCGGACATCTTCGCCGTCGAGTACTGGGAACTGGAGCAGGCGAAACTGCGCCGGGCCGGCTCCCCGCCGGAGTTCGCCGGCGAGGTGGCGCTGGTGACCGGTGCCGCGTCCGGCATCGGCAAGGCGTGCGTGCAGGCGCTGCTGGCGCGCGGCGCCGCCGTCGTCGGCCTGGACCTGGCCGAGCAGGTCACGACGGCCGCCCAGACGCCCGGTTACCTCGGCCTGGTCGCCGACGTCACCGAACCCGCCGCCCTCACCGCCGCGCTGAGCACCGCCGTGGACCGCTTCGGCGGCATCGACATGGTGATCGCCTCGGCCGGCGTCTTCGGCCCCAGCCGCACCCTCAGTGAGTTCGACCCGCAGCAGTGGCGCCGCACCCTGTCGGTGAACACCGATTCCTTCGCCGACCTGCTGGGCCAGACGCACGGCCTGCTCAAACACGCGCCGCGCTACGGCCGGGTGGTCCTCATCGGCTCGAAGAACGCCGCGGCCCCCGGCCGCGGCGCCGGCGCCTATTCGGCCTCGAAGGCCGCCGCCACCCAGCTGGCCCGCGTCGCCGCCCTGGAGTGGGCCGACGACGGGATCCGGGTCAACGTGGTCCATCCCGACGCCGTCTTCGACACCGGGCTGTGGACGCCGGAGATCATCGAGGCGCGCGCCGCGAGCTACGGGATGACCGCCGAGCAGTACCGGCAGCGCAACCTGCTGCGCACGGAGGTGACGAGCGCCACCGTGGCGGCGCTCGTCGCACACGTCTGCGGTGCTGCGTTCCGCGCGACTACCGGGGCGCAGATCCCGGTGGACGGCGGCAGCGACCGGATCATCTGACGTGCGACCGCCGTCGGCGGTGCTCGGCGGCTAATCGCTCATTCCCACTGGAGCACGAAGCTGAAGTCGTGCGCGCCGCGCCCGCTCAGCTTCTGCTCCGAGGTGAGCCGCCCGGCGGCGATGTGCCGCGTCACCTCACAGCGCGACAGTCCCAGGCCGGTCGCGATGACGGTCGTCGGCCGCAGTGGGATGCGGTGGGTGAACTGAACGGTGACATCGAGGATGTCTGCTTTGGGAAGCATGGTGGGTTCCATCTCCAAAGTCCAGGCGTCGGACCAGTCGAGCGCGATGCCGTTGCGCTGCGCCACTTGCGGCTCGGTGAGCAGCTTGGCCGCGAGGCCGGGTGAGTTGTCGTGGAAGGCGGCGAGCGCGGCCGGGTCGATGGAGCGGACGTGGACGCGTTCCAGCACCGTCAGCTTGACGGTCTCGCCGCACTGCGCGCACAGCGCCAGCAGCCAGACGTCGAGGACTTTGTGGTTGGCGTTCACCCGGAACTTGCCGTGGGTCCGGAACTCCGTCGAGGGGCAGGTCCGGCAGCGGCGCCGGATGGTTGGGAGTGCGTTGGGGCGTACGAACCACAGAGAGGAGGCACGCACGGCGAAGGTATCTTCGAGCACCAGGAATGGCCGATCTGCTGAGAGATCTTCGTTGCGATGTCGGCACCGTGCTGCCTCACGGGCAGGGTGCGGCGCCGGATCGATCAGCGGATGCCGGGGAAAGCGGCAGCCGGACGTCGATGACCTGCCGAGGGCACGGGGCAGCGGACCGGTGGCGCGCCTTGCGCTATCCGGTCGCCGGCACGTCGGACGACGACGTGCCCACTCGGCGCGATGAACGTCTCAGCTGGTGTACAACGGCCCGTCCAGGACGAAGGTCCGGGCGAGGCCCGGCGGACAGCGCGACGTTAGTGCTGATCACCGGAACGGCGCCAGTGATTATTCTATCGATTCCTTTGCGGTCCGGCCCCGGTCTACCTAGTCGTGACAGCCATGACCGACGCATCGAGAAGAGAGCTGGCAGCCGTGACCATCCCCACCACCATGCGCGCCTTGGAGCAGACCTCGCTGAAGGGGCCGCAGGACATGCGGTTGGTCAGTGACGCGGCGGTGCCGACGCCTGGAGCCGGCGAGGTGCTGATCCGCGTCGAGGTGGCCGGGGTGAACTTCGCCGATGTCTCCAAGGCGCACGGCCTGTTCGGCGACGGACCGCAGCCTCCTTACGTCGCGGGGTTCGAGGCCGTCGGCGAAATCGTGGCGGTCGGCGAGGAAGTGAACATACCTACGGTGGGCGCGCGAGTGGTCGGGGTGGGCGAGGGTGCCTTCGCTGAATACCTGCTGCTGCCGGCGGCTGGAGCCGTGCCGGTCCCGGACGACTGGACCGCGGCGCAGGCCCTGGGCATGGTCGTGAACTGGCCCACCGCTCTGGCGGCGCTCAAGCCGCTGGGGCGGATCGCCGCCGGGGAGACCGTGCTGATCCACGCGGCTGCCGGAGCGACCGGCCAGGCTGCCGTGGTGATGGCGAAGCATTATGGCGCCGTCGTCATCGGCACCGCCTCGGCCGGGAAGCACGAGACGGTGCGAGCGCTCGGTGCCGACTATGTGGTGGACTCCGATGCCGATGATCTCGCCGAGCAGGTTCTCGGGCTCACCACAGGCATCGGCGCTGATCTGGTGCTGGAAACCGCCGGGGGTGCGGCCTTCGCCGCGAGTCTGCAGGCGGCTCGGCGGGTGCTGGGCCGGGTCGTCGTCTTCGGGCTGGCCGGCGGCGAAGCGACCGTCAGTAATGGGGACCTCGTCTACAAACACCAGATCCAGCTGATCGGCTTGAACATCGGCGTGCTGATCCAGTCCGCGCCGGAGGTCTTCGGCGCGCTCATGGGCGAGATGATGCGGCTGATCGCCTCTGGCGTGCTCGTTCCTTCGGAACCGACGGTCTACGCTTTGGCGGACGGGGCGTCGGCGCTCACGGACCTGGAGACCCGCAAGACGGTCGGCAAGCTAGCCTTGCGGCCCTGACCGGCCATCTTGACGGCAGGAACACACGACATGACGGCGTTCGCAATGGAGAAGGCAGCAGCCCCGACGGACTGCGCGGACTCGGCAGAGTCGGCAGAGTCGGCAAGCTCGGCGGAGCGGGACCGGTTCGCGGCGCAGACCGAGCCGTACCGCCGCGAGTTGCTGGCGCACTGCTACCGCATGGTCGGCTCGGCCCACGACGCCGAGGATCTGGTGCAGGACACCTACCTGCGGGCCTGGCGCGCGTTCTCCCGCTACGACGGCCGGGCCTCCATGCGGACCTGGCTCTACAAGATCGCGACCAACGTCTGCCTGACCGCGTTGGAGCCGCGGCGAATCAGGGTACTGCCGTCCGGTCTCGGCGGCGCCCACGAGGGACCGGAGCGTCCGGCCCGCGCGGTCGCGCCGGGCGAGGTCTGCTGGCTGGAACCGCTCCCGGACAGCTGGATCGCCCCGGCCGCGGACGATCCGGCGGCCGTCGTGGTCGCCCGGGAATCGGTGCGGCTCGCGCTCATCGCCGGCTTGCAGCATCTGCCGGCCCGCCAGCGCGCGATCCTCATATTGCGCGATGTGCTGGCGTTCTCGGCGGCCGAGACCGCTCAGATCCTCGGCACCACCGTGACCGCGGTGAAGAGCGGTCTGCAGCGGGCGCGCGCCCGGCTGGATCAGCTCGATCCCGCCTCCGAGGCGTTGCTCGAACCGACCGACGAGCGGGCCCGGGCGCTGCTCGACGCCTACATCGCAGCGTTCGAACACTGCGATGTCGAGTTGCTGGAACGTGTTCTGCGCGCCGACGCCACGCTCGAAGCGACCCCGTTCCGCGACTGGAGAGCCGGGCGGACGCGGTGCGTCGGCTTGCTCGACGCCTCCGTGCTCGGCAGGCCCGGCGACTGGCGGCTGGTCGCCACCATGGCGAACGGCCAGCCCGCCGCGGCGATCTACCACCGGGAGCCGGACGGCGTGCTGCGCGCTGCCGGAGTCGTCGTTCTCGACGCCACGGGCGGCGGGGTGTCGCGGGTGGTGGCGTTCCACGACCCGGCGCTGGTGGCGCTGTTCGGGTTCCAGGACCACTGCGTGCAGGACCACTGCTTAGAGGGCTAATCCCGACTCCGGACCGACCGCGCCGCAGTGGAAACTCGGTGTCAGACCGTGCGGTGCTGACGCGGCGTTGAGAGCCGACGCAGTGCCGAGAGCTAGGGGGGCCGGTGTTCTGGATCGGGTTGGTGCTGTGGGTGCTCGTCGGCGGGGAGCTCGGAGCGATCGCGCACGGTGCCTTCCAGCTCGGCGGGGACGGCGGCGCCGGGGTCGCGGAGCTCGTCATCGGGATCAACGCGTTCCCGTGGACCGGTCTGGTCGCCGGTGGTCTGCTGGCGTCCGGCCGGCGCAAGCGGCACGGCTTGGGCGCTCTTGACGCGGCCGCCGGGCCGACTGTTTCGGCGGCGGCCAGGATCGAGTCCTCGCGTGCCGTCGGGGAGGGGCCGAACTTTCCGGTGCGGCTGGACCTCACCGTGGCGCCGGCGGACCGGCCCTCGTTCCGCGTGGACGCCCGCGACGCGGTCAACCTGATGGACCTGCACCGCCTGCAGCCCGGCCGGACGGTCGTCGTCGACTACGATCCGCGGCGGCCGTGGCAGGTGTCGGTGCGGTCCGACCCGGGCGCGGAGTGGGTCGAGCGGATCGCGCTCGCCGCGATCGACACCGCGCCGGAGGAGTCGCGGGTGAGGAAGCCGGCGGTCCCGGGCAGCCGGTGGACGAAGTGGTACGTGCTGGCGGCGACGGCGGTCGGCTTCGGGCTGTGGTGGGTGTTGGTCTGAGCGGTGCTGCGCTGGCAGTTGGTCCTGATCCGCCGTCGCGAATTGGTCCTTTCCCCCGCGCCCGCCGGTGGTAAAAGCTAGGGCCATGTACTACCAGCACGAAGAGGCCATCTGGTCCGAGTACCCGGAACTGGTCGCCGTCGCGATCACCGCGACCGGCATCACCGCCGCCGCCGACGTAGATGGGCAGGTGGCGGAGCTCACCGCGACCGCGCGAGGGCGGCTGGCCGGCGGGCCTGAGTCGGAGCTGCCGGAGATCAAGGCGTGGCGCCAAGCGTTTTCGAAGATGGGGCTGAAGCCCACGCAGTACCGCTGCGCGTCGGAGGCCCTGCTGCGGCGGCTGCGCAAGGAGGGCGAGTTGCCGCGGATCCATCCGCTGATCGATCTGTGCAACGCCGTCTCGGTCGCCTTCGCGGTTCCGATCGCGGTCATCGATCTGGACCAGGTGAGCGGATACCTGGAGGTACGCCACGCTGCCGGAGACGAGGACTACCTCACGTTCGGCGGGGTCTCTGAGCAGCCGGAGGCGCGAGAGGTGATCTATGCCGACGGAGCTGGTCGTGCTCATGCGCGGCGGTGGACGAATCGGCAGAGTGGGCGCTCGGCGGTGCGGGAGAATACGTCGCGGGTGCTGATCGTGGCGGAGGGGCTGCACGGAACTGCGGGCGAGGATTTTCCGGTACTGATGAAGACGCTGGCGGAGGCGGTGGCGGCGACGTGGCAGGTGAGCACCAGGTCGGCGCTGCTGAGTGCGCAGGCACCCCGGTTCACGTTCTGAACGGCCCCGCATGGCGGGGCCGTCCTTAGCACTCCTTCTTTCTGTGCTGCTCTTGCTCAGCCCTTGTTCCTCACCCCTTCTTCGCGTAGTCGGCGAAGCCCTGCCAGTCGAGCATCACGCACGGTTCGTCGCCGACGACCCAGGCGTCGTGACCAGGGGACACCTGCATGTACTCGCCGGGTCCGATGTCTCCCTCCTCGCCATCGTCCATGACGATGTGCAAGTGACCGGAGACGCAGTAGCCGGTGTGGGCGGCCTGGCAGGTTTCGGTGCCGGCGATCGGCTTGACGTGCTTGGACCACTGCCAGCCGGGCTCGAAGACCGCCCGGCCGACACCGCCGTGGTCCAGGTCGACGAGGTCGACGTGGCCGGTGTCGCCTTGGAACGGACGGGTCTCCTCGGGCTTGTCGAGACTTCTGTGCATGAGGCCTGTCATAGATCCTCCAAACCTCGCGCGCCGAATGCGCGATCGCGATCAGTGGGAGACCGGTACCTTCTCGTCCACCAGGACGGAGCGGAGCTGCTCGCGGAACTCCGGGGTGTCGGTCTCGCCGTGCACCGCGACGGCGTGCATCGTCGCGGCATCCATGACCTCCTGCTCCTCGCCGGAGATCGTCAACGTGCAACCGATCTCGCTCGGCCATTGCCGGCAGTCGGCCACCTTCCGGGCCATCGTGAGTCCCCCTTCCGAAGGAACCGTCACCGCCCGAGCGGCGCGCAAGGGCGGACCACGTGCCCAGCTTCGCGGAGCCCCGCCGGCCGGGCGACCGGTGGTACTGCATTCAGGTGACGGAGCGGCGGTGGCCGAGCGGCGGACGGGCCGGACCGGTCCGGGCTGAACCGGACCAGGTCGGCGGCAGGCCGGGCCGACCGGGCATCGCCCGTGACAGGATCGGCGCGTGCAGATCGCGATGCTGGGACCGCTGGAGGTCCGCACGTCTGGCGGGGACGCGGTCGACGTACCCGGTGCCCGGCTGCGCGGGCTGCTGGCCGCCCTGGCGTTGCGCCCCGGACAGGTGGTGCCGAAGGCCTCGCTCGTGGACTGGATCTGGGCCGAGGATCCGCCGTCCGATGCGGCGAACGCGTTGCAGCGCCTGGCCTCCCGGCTGCGCAGGGCGCTGCCGGACGCCGCGATCGAGGGCGACACCGACGGCTATCGGCTGGTCATGGACGCGGATGCGGTCGACGTTGTCCGGTTCGAACGGCTGGTGACCGCCGCGCACGGCGGCGCGGGCGACGTCGCGACGCGGGCGCGGCTGCTGCGCGAGGCGCTGGGCCTGTGGCGCGGAGGTGCGATGCAGGACGTCGGGCTGGCGGACACCGGCGCGTTCCAAGCCGCGGTGGTGCGGCTGGAGAGGCGGCGGCTGGCGGCGGTCGAGGAGCGGTTCGAGGCTGAGCTGGCGCTCGGGCGCGGAGCGGACCTGGTCGAGGAGCTGACCGACCTGGTGGCCGCGCATCCGGTGCGGGAACGGCTGGCCGGGGCGCTGATGCGGGCGCTGGTGGCGGCCGGGCGCGACAACGAGGCGCTGCTCGTGTTCCAGCACGCCAGACAGGCGCTGGCCGACGCGCTGGGCGTGGACCCGTCCGCGGAGCTCGCGGCCCTGCATGTCGCTGTGCTCCGGGGCGAGCTGGGACGCCGCGAGAAGCCCCGCGCGTCGAACCTGCACGCCGCGCTGACCAGCTTCGTCGGCCGGGACGCGGAGGTGGCCGCGGTCCGGGAGCTGATCGCGCGGCACCGGCTCACCACGGTGATCGGCCCCGGCGGCGCCGGGAAGACCCGGCTCGCCGAGGAGTCCGCCCGGGGCCTGGTCGGCACCCTGCCGGACGGCGTGTGGCTGGTGGAGCTGGCGGCCATCGGCGCCGACGACGATCTGGCGCAGGCCGCGCTGGCCGGCCTCGGGCTGCGCGATACGCTGCTCGGCGACGCGCCGCAGGCCGAGCCGGTCGAGCGGTTCGTCGCCGCGGTGCGCGACCGCGAGACGCTGCTGATCCTGGACAACTGCGAGCACGTCGTCGAAGCCGCGGCGGTGTTCGCCCACCGGGTGCTCGGCGAGTGCCGGAAGCTGCGGATCCTGGCCACCAGCCGGGAGCCGCTGGGCATCACCGGCGAGGCGCTGTGGCCGCTCGCGCCGCTGCCGCTGCCCGGCGACCAGCCCGGCCCGGACGAGATCGAGGCCTCCCCGGCCGTCCGCCTGTTCCGCGACCGCGCTCAGGCGGTGCGGCCGGAGCTGGCGGCCGAGGCCGCGGGGCCGGCCGGCCTGGCCGTGCTGTCCGTCATGGCCCGCATCTGCCGCGCGCTGGACGGCAGTCCGCTGGCCATCGAGCTCGCCGCGGCCCGGCTGCGCACGCTGTCGCCGACGCAGCTGGCCGACCGCCTCGACGACCGCTTCCGCCTGCTGACCGGCGGCAGCCGTACCGCGCTGCCGCGGCACCGGACCCTGCGCGCGGTGGTCGACTGGAGCTGGGAGCTGCTCGGCGCCGCTGAACGCAGGGTCCTGCGACGGCTGTCGGTGTTCGCCGGCGGAGCGGGCCTGGCAGCCGCCGAACAGGTGTGCGCCGGGGACGAAGCCGACCCGGACCAGGTGCTGGAACTGCTCACCGCGCTGACCGAGAAGTCCTTGCTCGTCACGCACGGCGAAGGCGAGCCCCGCTATCGGATGAGCGGCACGATCAAGGAGTACGCGGCCCTGCGCCTCGCCGAGGCCGACGAGACCGAATCAGCGCGCCGTGCGCACCTGGCCTACTTCACCGAGCTCGCCGAGACCGCGGAGCCGCACCTGCGCCGGGCCGAGCAGCTGCGGTGGCTGGCCGTCCTGGAAGCCGAGCATGACAACATCACCGCGGCGATGCGCGCGGCGCTGGCCGCCGGCCAGGCGCAGCCGGCGATGCGGCTGGCGGCGGCATCGGGCTGGTACTGGTGGCTCGGCGGGCACCGCGCCGAGGGCGTCGAACTGCTCACCGCGGCCAGCCGACTGCCGGGCGCCGTGACCGGCGAAGTCCAGGCCGGCGTCTACGCGCTGCTGACCCTGTTCGTCAGCGGGGGGCGGGGCGACCAGAACCTGGCGGCTGAATGGATCCACAAGGCGTATCGAGCCGATCTGGCGGCCGGGGGGCGGCAGGGGCGGCATCCGGCCTTGGCGCTGATCCGCCCGTTGATGCGCATCCTCGAGGATCCCGGCAGCGCCCTGACCGCGTTCGCACCGCAGCTCGACGACCCCGATCCGTGGGTCCGCGCCCTGGCCCGGCTGCAGATGGGCAAGATGCGGGTGCTGTTCGGCGACGGCGGCCGGGACGCGGACGCCTATCTGGAGGGTGCGCTGGCCGAGTTCCGGGCGATCGGCGAGCGGTTCGGGATGTCGTTCGCGTTGTCCGAGCTGGCCGAACGGGTCGCCATGCGGGGCGATCGCGCGCGGGCGTGCGAGCTGTACGAGCAGGCCGTGGTGGTCGTCGCCGAGGCCGGGACGATCGAGGACGTCATCCGCATCCGGGCCCGGCTGGCGATGCTGTACTGGATGGTCGGCGACCTTCCGGCGAGCGCCGCCGCCCTCGCCGAGGCCGAACGCGGGGCGGAGCGGGTGACGTGGTCGAGCGCGCTGGTGGAGGTCGCGCTGACGAAGGCGGAGCTGGCCCGGTGGCGCGGCGACCGGGCCGAGGCGCGCCGGCATCTCGACGCCGCGACGGCCCTGCTCGGCGACCTGGCCGAGGAGCCGAACCACCGCACCGTACTCACCATCGTGCGCGGCCTGCTCGCCGACGATGTCGAGCAGGCCCGCGACTGCTGCGAGGCAGCCGTACAAGCGGCGCCCGGAGCCGGGAACGCGTTGCTGATCGCGGCGGTGCTGGTCGGCGTCGCGGACCTGGCGCTGCGCCTGGACCGGCCGGAGCAGGCCGCCCGGCTGCTCGCCGCGGCCGCCGTGCTCCGCGGGCTGCCCGACGACTCGAACCCCGATGTGGCGCGGATCGTGCGGGAAGCCCGCAGCCGCCTGGGCGAGGAGAGGTACGCCGGGGCGGCCGCGGAGGGCGCCGGGGCTCAGTGGCCTGATCTGGTCCAGGCCTCGCTCGCCCGCTGACGCTCGTGCGGCTCGGTGCTCATGCCCGCTTGCTGAAGGTCGCCACCGCCCACACATAGCCGAGCAGCCCGAATCCGATGCACCACGCCAGTGCCGCGAGCAGGTGTCCGGCCGAGGGGTGGTGGCCGGTCAGCAGGTCGCGCAGGGTCTCGATGACCGGCGTGAACGGCTGGTACTCGGCGAACTGCTTGACGCCGGTCTTCATGGTGTCGGCCGGGACGATCGCGCTGCTCAGGAACGGCAGCATGATCAGCGGGACCGTGCCCAGGCCCGCCCCGGCCGGAGTCTTGGCGGCCAGGCCCATGGCGACGGTGAGCCAGCCGGCGGCGAAGGCGAGCAGCAGGACGACGCCGAGCGCCGCGAGCCACTGGAGCGGGCCGGCACTGGAGCGGAAGCCCATGGCGAGGCCGACGCCGACGATCGCGACGGCGGCGATCAGGCTGCGCACCGTCGTGCTGACCACGTGGCCGGTCAGCACGGCGCCACGTGAGACGTCCATGGTCTTGAACCGGTTGATGACGCCCTTGGTCAGATCGTCGTTGACTTCGGTCGCGGTCGGCCCGAGGCCGTAGGTGACAGCCATCACGACCAGTCCGGGCACCGCGTAGCCGAGGTAGTCGCCGCCGGTGCGGATCGCCCCGCCGAACACGTACACGAACATGAGCATCATGATGATCGGGAACAGGATGGCGTTGAACACCGTGACGGGGTTGCGGACGCTGTGCTTGACGTTGCGGCGCAGCATGATGACCGCGTCGCCGAAGGCGCTGGAGGGGGGAGCCGCGACTCCGGAGCTCGAAACGGGGGAAGTGCTCATTCTGCGTTCGCCTCCGTGGTGGCGTGGCCGGTCAGGGCAAGGAAGACGTCGTCGAGATCGGGGGTGTGCACCGAGAACTCCTCGGCGTCGAGCGCGTGCTCGGCGAGCCGGTCCAGCAGGTCGCGCAGCGAGCGGGAGCCGCCGTCGCCGGGCACCCGCGCGGTGAGGTCCTGCTCGTCGCGGACCGCACCGGGCAGGATCGTCAGCGCCGAGGCAAGGCGCCGGTCGTCGGCGAAGCGCAGGCGGACGTGCGTGCCCGGGATCTGCCGCTTCAGCTCCTCCGGCGTGCCCTGCGCGACCAGGCGGCCGTGGTCCAGCACCACGAGGCGGTCGGCGAGCTGGTCGGCCTCGTCCAGGTACTGGGTGGTGAGGAAGACGGTGGTGCCCTCGGCGACGAGTTCGCGGACGATCTGCCACATGGTGCGCCGGCTGCGCGGATCCAGCCCGGTCGTCGGCTCGTCGAGGAAGATGATGCTCGGTTTGCCGACCAGGGTCATCGCCAGGTCCAGTTTGCGCCGCATGCCGCCGGAATAGGTGGAGATCAGCTTGCCGGCGGCGTCGGTCAGCTCGAACCGCTCCAGCAGCTCGGAGATCACCGCGTCGGCCGCCTTGACCCGTTTCAGGTCGGCCATCAGCCGCAGGTTCTCGCGGCCGGTCAGCAACTCGTCCACGGCGGCGAACTGGCCGGTCACACCGATGGTGGCGCGCACCTGCCGGATCTGGGTGCGCACGTCGTGCCCGGCGATCCGGACGGTGCCGGCGTCGGGGGCCAGCAGCGTGGTCAGAACGTTCACCGTGGTCGTCTTGCCGGCGCCGTTGGGGCCGAGCATCGAGAAGACCGTTCCCGGGGCGACCTCGAAGTCGATGCCGTCGAGCACCGCCTTGTCGCCGTATGCCTTGCGCAGTCCGGTGACCGCGATCGCTGCACTGTCCATGCGTCCACGGTGCGCGGCGAGCCTGACGCTGCTCTGACACGGCGCTGACACGGTGACCGGCGTCGGCGGTCATCATGTCGGCGCTGTGTCAGCTGCTGGTCGGCGCTGGGTCCGTGCTGGGTCAGTGCTGGGTCAGTGCCGGGTCAGCGGCGGTTTCGAGCCGGGCGGCGGTCAGCGACGGCGCGCGACGCCGAGCCCGGTAGCGCCAGGCCGATGCCGACGCCGGTGAGCACCCAGCCGGGAAGCACCTGCGACCAGTAGCGCACGTCGGCCGAAGCCCCGGCGGCCAGCACCAGCGCGCCGGCGCAGAACGTTGCGTTGCCCAGCGCGATCACGGCCCCGGTCGGCAGCCGTCGGGCGAGGCGCTGCGCGACCGCCGCGAACACCGGCACCATCACCGGCCCGGGCAGGATGGCCACGCCGGTGGCGATCGCCGAGTAGCCGGCGCCGTCCTGCAGCCACAGGACCACGCTGAGGAACAGCCGCCGCTGCAGTACGTCGAGCACGACTCCGGCGATCCGGTGCGGGTCGGGCTGCGCACCGAATCAGGGCACGACGTCGCTTTGGACGCGCTGGGGGTCCGGCTCAATCCGGGTTGGCGGCGTCCTCGATCCTGACCTTCTCTGTGGCACGAAACTTCGGCTGTCACACATGGAAACTTGAGGGTTGGCTACTGAAACCTCCGATATCAAGGCTCGATGGTTAATAATGGAGTCTTTATGCGCCGTCCAGAGTGGGCGGCGGCCGACTGCGGCGGAGGTGGCCGGAGCTGGAGGCTCTGAAGAAAGCGGCGCGCAAGGCCGCCCGCCAGGCGTGGCGGATGGGCGGCGACGACCTGGACCGGATGTTCAACCTGGTGCGCGAAGTAGGGCGCGTGGAGTTGAAGTTCACGGTCGCCGAGGCGTCCTACGAGGCAGTGCGCGGCGCGCTCGGCGCCGGGTCCGAGCGCATCCGCAACGTGTACTACCTGGACACGCCCGATCTGACGCTGCGGCACCACGGCGTCCTGGCCCGGATCCGCGGCGGCCAGCGGCCCAACGACTCGGTGGTCAAGCTGCGGCCGATAGACCCCGGCGCCGTCCCGGGCGCCATGCGCCGCTGCGCGGACTTCACGGTCGAGGTGGATCTGACGCCGGACAGCTTCGTCTGCTCCGGCGCGCTCAAGCGGCGCCTCGGGCGGCACATGGTGGAGCGCGCCGTCGACGGCGAGCACGGCCTGCGCACTCTGTTCTCCCAGCAGCAGCTGAAGCTGCTGTCCGGGCGGCTGCCCGGCAGCGTGGCGGTCGACAAGCTGGAGCCGCTGGGGCCCGTCGAGGTGCACCGGACGCGGCCCGGCCACGACGGCCCCGGCCGCGGGCTGGAGCTGCAGGAGTGGACGTTTCCGGACGGGTCGCGGCTGCTGGAGCTCTCGACGCGGTGCTCCGCGGAGCAGCTGCTGGCGACCGCGGCGCACGCGAAGGTGTTCCTGGACCGGCATGAGATCGCGCAGTCGGGGCCGTGCCCGACGAAGGCCGACGCGACGCTGGCGTACTTCACGCGGCGCTGAGCGGCGACGGGCCCGCTTCGTGCGTTGCTGAGCGCCGGCCGGCCTACTCCGGGGGCCGCGTCTCGGGCGGAGCGTCGGAGGGCGGGGCCGCCTGGGCCGCTATCTCGGCTTTGACCTCGGCCTCGGCCCGCCGCAGCTTGCGCCGGAACACGACGACCACCGTCACGAACACCACGATCGCCAGCAGCGCGCCGACCAGCGTCGCGCCGCGGAACATCGGCGCCAGCACGTCCATCGTGCGCTGCCCGGCGTGCGACGCGCTCCCACTGCCGATCGACACGCCGAGCGTCATCAGATTCGGGGCCGCGAGGATCAGCGCGAGCAGCAGCCACAGCGCCATGAGCTTCCAGCTCTGGTACCGCCGCATCGTCATCCACAGCAGGCCGAGCGGCAGGAGGGTGAACACCACGCCGAAGGAGAACCCGAGCAGCGCGCCGGTGGACAACTGGCCGTTGACCGAGTGCCCGACCCGGTTCGCCCACCAGCGTGGGATGAACGCCTCCGCTATGAGGTAGATCACGACCAGGGCCAGGAGCAGCAGGGCGATGGTGAGCGCGCGGCTCTTCCAGTCGCGAGGCGGCCGGGCGGGGGCTTCGGGGGGCTCCGGATCGTAGATCGGGGCCACCACCGGCTCGATGTCTGCCGGGCCGTTCTGAGGACCGCCCGGAAGGTCGTCCGGGCTGTTCGGAGTACTCGGACGGTTCGCAGGTACCGGGGATTCCGGCTCCTGGCCCGCATCCGATCCGCTCATGGCACCGATGCTGTCAGCATCCTCGGCCTGGCGCCCTGCGCTGCTGGACCGGTCGGCTGGTCGGACTGACTGGACTCGCCGGAGTCGTCGGACTGGTCAGCCGATCACGCCGGGGCGAGCGTGTCGAGCCAATCCGCCAGGCGCCGCCCTTGGCTGGTCATCACCTCTGGGTCGCGCAACACGTTGGTCAGCACCGCCATGCCCTGGTACGCGGTCACGAAGGACACGGCCAGCTCGGGCGCGTCAGCGCGGCCCAGTTGCGTGAACTGCTCCTCGACCCAGGCGATGAGCGCGCGCATCACCGCGGCGGCGGCCCGGTCCAGGCCGTCCAGGCCGTCCTCGCGCTTGTCGAGCTCGGTCGCCAGGGTGCCGAACGGGCAGCCGTAGCGGGCGGCGGTCTCCCGCTGCTCGATCCAGCCGCCGATCAGGGCCTTGAGCCGGTCCAGCGGGGCGGGGAGCTGGTCGAGCTGGTCGGTGACGACTCGCAGGCTCTCCTGGTGGCTCCCGATCGCGGCCTCGACGAGCTGGTCCTTGGTCTTGAAGTAGTAGTAGACGTTGCCCAGCGGCACGTCGGCGGCGGCGGCGATGTCGCTCAGCGTGGTCCGCTCCACGCCCTGCTGGTGGAACACCTGGGCTGCCGCCGAGGCGAGGCGTTCGCGCTTGCCGCTTTTGGGCTTGGCGCCGTCAGGCTTGCCGGCCAGCTTTGAGTCAGTCACCTAACTGAGAATAGACAGCGCGGCGGCTGTTCGCTAACGTTCAACTCAGTTAGTCAACTAACTCAGCCATTGAGCTCGCTCAGAAGGAGTCCTCATGATCGTCGTCACGGGCGCCACCGGAAACGTCGGCCGCACCCTGGTCCGCACTCTCGCCGAAGCCGGGCACGAGGTCACCGCGGTGGCCCGCCGCATAACCGCGGCCGACGTCCCCGCCGGGGTGCGCGCGGTCGCCGCCGATCTCGGCGACCCGGCGAGCCTGGAATCGGCGCTCACCGGCGCCGACGCGCTGTTCTTGCTGGTGGCGGGCGAAGACCCGGCGGGGGTCCTGGCGCGCGCCGAGGCGGCCGGGGTGTCCCGCGTGGTGCTGCTGTCCTCGCAGGGCGTCGGCACCCGCCCCGGCGTCTACGCCCACGCCGCCTCGTTCGAGCAGGCCGTCGCCCACTCCGGGCTGCGCCACACCATCCTGCGCTCCGGCGGCATGGCCTCCAACGCGATGGCCTGGGCCGAGCCGATCCGCGCGCACCGCACCGCGGCCGCCCCGTTCGCCGACACCGGCCTGCCGTTCGTCGACCCCGACGACGTGGCCGCGGTCGCCGCCGCCGTGCTCACCGAGGACGGCCACGACGACGCCACCTACGTCCTCACCGGCCCCGAGGCGACCACGCCCCGGCAGCGCGCAGCCGCCGTCGCGGCGGCGATCGGCAAACCGGTCACCTTCCTGGAGCAGACCCGCGACCAGGCGCGCGAGCAGATGTCGGCCTTCATGCCGGCTCCGGTCGTCGAGGGCACCCTGGCGATCCTCGGCGAGCCGACCGCCGCCGAGCAGACCCCGACCACGGACGTTGAGAAGGTGCTGGGGCGGCCGGCCGCTCCGTTCGCCGCCTGGGCCGAACGCAACGCCGCTGTTTTCGCCTGACCGTCGCTCAGGCCTGCGACTGATGGACGCCAGCTCGGGCGAACAACCAGTCACGGCGTCGGTCGCCACGTCGGTTACGGCGTCGGTCATCGCCGCATCTCGGGCTCGGCTCGGGCACGACCGTCGCCACGAACCGGGCTTGGTGTCCGGCACCTGATGCCGGTGCCGGACGACTGCACGCCGCGTTCTCCGTCCTCGCGGACCTGAACGACGTGCTCGAATAATCCCGAGCCCTTCAACCACCCCGGCCCCTATTCTGCGGCGGTGGTCGAGAGCCTGGACGACATGGTGGATCCGCGTTTCGCCCTGGGCGCCTTGCGCCCAGCGGCGATGCGGCGCCTGGCGATCGAGCGGGTCAGGCTCCTGCGACTGCTGCGGTATGCCGGGCCGTGGACTGTCGGGGCTCTGGTCGGCGCTGAGTCGGTCGGCGTGGTCGCGGTCTCGGTCGGGGCGGTGGCGACGGGGTGGCTGGTCGGCGCCGTGGCGCGGGATGAGCCGTTCGGGCAGGTGCTCGGACCGCTGCTGATAGTGGCGGCGGTGGTGGTGGCCGACCGGTGCGCGCAGGTGGTGAAGACGGTGCCGGGGGCGGTGGCGGCCCGGCGGGTGGACGGCGCGGTGCGGTCGCTGGTGCGCCGGATCGCCTTGGCCCCGCAGGACATCGGCCATCTCGACGACCCGGTGTTCCGCGCGGACGTGGAGCGCGCCGTCGATCTGGGGCTCGGCTGGCGGACCCGGTCGCCGGGCAACGCCGCGGTCGGGCAGCTGACGCTGGCGTTCCGGGTCGTGACCGGCCTGGCGGCGGCCGGGGTGGTGGCGCTGCACTTCCCGCTGCTGGCAGGCGGGCTGTTCGTGCTGTCGCTGGGAATGCGGACGCTGACCCGGCGGCAGTGGAGGTGGATGACCGCCGTGGACGACTCCCGGATGGACGAGTATCGCAAAGGCCAGTACTTCGCCGGGCTGCTGAGCGGGGCTGGAGCGGCCAAGGACGTGCGGCTGTTCGGCCTCGCGGACTGGCTGCTGGCCCGGTTCCGGGACGCGCAACTGACGGCGCGACGACCGTCGTGGCAGGTGCGGTCGTACGTTCTGCGGCGGCAGGGGCCGACGTTCGCCCTGGCTGCTACCGGCGCCGCGCTGACGGTAGTCGTGCTCGGCGCCTCGGGGCAGAGCGCCGCGACGGTGGCGCGCTGCCTGGTCGCGGCATGGGCGGTCATGGAGCTGTCCTCTATCACGCCGGAGGTGTTCGAGATCGACTACGGGCTGGCGACGGTGCGCGCGCTGGATCGAGTCGTCGAGCGGCACGCCCCAGCCCGGCGGGCAGGCGGCGGAGGCCCTGTTTCTAGCTCCGTTTCTAGCTCCGTTTCCAACTCCGTTTCTAGCTCCGTTTCGAGCTCCGGCGACCGGCCCCCGCACGTGCGCTTCGAGAACGTCACCTTCGCCTACCCCGGCACCGACCGCCCCGTGCTCGACGGCCTCACCTTGGAGATCCCGCCGGGCCGCACGCTGGCGATCGTCGGCGTCAACGGCGCGGGCAAGACGACGCTGATCAAGCTGCTCGCCGGGCTGCACCACCCGACCGGCGGCCGCGTCACGATCGACGGCGTCGACCTGCGCGAGCTCGACCTGCCGGCTTGGCGCACGCGGATCTCCGCGCTGTTCCAGGACTTCGTGCACTACGGCGCCACCATCGCCGACAACGTCGCCTTGTCGGCACCGGAGTACCTGGGTGAGGCCGCCGCGATCGACGACGCGCTCGAAGCGGCCGGGGTCGCCGACGTCGTCGCCGCGCTGCCGGCCGACGTCGACACCATGGTGTGGCGGGGCGCCGCGCACGGTGTCGACCTGTCCGGCGGCCAGTGGCAGAAGCTGGCTATCGCACGTGTCCTGTTCGCCGCCGCGCACGGTCGTGACCTGCTCGTGCTCGACGAGCCGACCGCACATCTGGACGTGGAGGCGGAGCAGGAGTTCAACCAGCGTGTCGCCGCCGGCGCCCGGGGCGCTTCGGTGGTGCTGATCTCGCATCGGCTGTCCAATGTCCGGAGTGCGGATCGCATCGTCGTTCTGGACGCCGGCCGGATCACCGAATCCGGTACGCACGACGAGCTCATGGCCGCCGAGGGCGGATATGCGGCGCTGTTCCGCTTGCAGGCCGCGCGGTTCGCGAAGGCGGAAGCATGATTCGCCGCAGGAGCGTAGTGTCCGATATAAAACAGAACGTCGCGTTGGTCCGTCACCTGATCGCACTGGCATGGCGCGCCGGTCGCGGTGCGACGCTCGCCGCCGCGGCGATGCACCTCGTCGTGGTCTTCGGCAGTGCGGGCGTCGCCCAGAGCCAGCGCTGGGTGATCGACGGGCTGCGGGCGCATCCTCGGGGTGGCAGCTTGACGTGGTTGCTCATCCCGGCGGCCGTGGCGGCGTTCGCGCAGGCCGCCTCGACCATCGCGACCCGGGTCGCGGCGAACGTGGCGGTGGGGCTGATCCAGCGGGTCGATGTCGAGCTGTCCGAGGAGATCCTCGGGTACGCGGCGCGTGTCCCCACGATCGAGCACCTGGAGCGCGCCGACTATCTCGACCGCGTCTACCTGGCCGAGAAAGGTAGCGGGGCGCTGGCCTCGCTGATCCGCTCGCTCACGGCGACGGTCGTCTGCGCGCTGATGCTGGCGCTGAGCCTGTGGCTGCTGGCGCTGGTGCATCCTGCGCTGCTGCTGCTCGGCCTCACCACCGTGCCGGTGCTGCTGGTGGCCGGCCGGACCCGGGAGGCGCTGCGCCGGGTGCACGACGAGACCGCCGAGGCCAGCCGGCTGGAGTCGGAGCTGACCAACCTGCTGCTGGACTCGGGTGCGGCGAAGGAGATTTGGATCAGCGGGTCGGGGGCGACGTTGTCGGCGCGCGCCGACCGGCTGTGGGCCGGCGTCACTGCCGAGCATCACAGGGTGCTGGTACGCGGTGCGGCGCTGGAGGCGGCGGCCTGGCTGTGTTACGTGCTCGGGCTGGCCGGGGCGCTGGCGCTGGTCGCGCATGAGGTGTCGGCGGGGCGGATCGGGGCGCTGGTGCTGGTGGTCTCGCTGTCCGCGCAGCTGCGCTGGCAGCTGGCCGCGCTGCGGGAGAACTACGGGCAGGCTGCTGAGGCGGGGCGTGTCGGACGGCACTACCGCTGGTTGCGCGATTACGCGCGGGACGGCTCGATGCCCGATGCGGCGCCGGTGCCGGGGTCAGGACAGGCGCCCAGACAGGCGCCTGAGCACCTCGCGGACGGCATCACGCTGGAGGGCGTCTCGTTCGCGTATCCGGGGGCTGACGTCCCGGTGCTGCGCTCCGTCAGCGCGCACCTTCCGGCCGGGTCGGTGGTTGGGCTGGTCGGCATCAACGGCGCGGGCAAGTCGACGATGGTGAAGCTGCTGACCGGCTTGTATCGGCCGTCGTCGGGTCGGATCCTTGTGGATGGGACGCCATTGGTCGGAATCGAGACCGGTTCGTGGGCGGCGGCTTCGTGCGGCGTCTTTCAGGACTTCGCTCGGCTGCATCTCTTGGTGAGGGAGACGGTCGGCGTCGGTGACTTGTCAGCCATCGAGGACACTGCGGCGATCAGCCGTGCCGTTGTGGCGGCCGGGGCTGCGGACCTGGTCTCTGGGCTGCCGAACGGCCTGGACACGCGACTCGGGACGCTGTTCGGTGGCGTTGACGTCTCGGGCGGGCAGTGGCAACGGCTCGCCTTGGCGCGCGGCATGATGCGCACCGCTCCCCTGTTGGTGATCCTTGACGAGCCGACGGCGGCGCTGGATCCGCAGGCCGAGCACGATCTGTTTGAGTACTTCGCGCGGCACGCCAGGCAGGCTGCCGCACGTACAGGGGCCGTGACTGTCTTGGTGTCGCACCGGTTCTCCACGGTCAGCATGGCGGATCACGTCATCGTGATCGCGGACGGGGGTGTCGTGGAGTCCGGCAGCCATCGGGAGCTGCTGGCTTCCGGCGGCCGGTACGCCGAGCTCTACGCGACGCAGGCGAAGGCGTATGAGGCCTGAATTCGACTCCTGACGATCGACTTCACCGCGCGCCTCCTCGAGATATGTCGGTGGGGCTCGGCATGATGGGCGCCGACTCGCTTCAGAGTCGGATCGGGGCCGGATCGGCGCCGGACGAGCGCCGAATCGGAGCCGGACGAGCCGGACGAGCTCGGCCAGAGTCTGATGAGGGTCGGACGAGCGTCGGACAGTGGACAGGAGCGGGTGTGCGGATCCAGGTCGAGCGAGACGTCTTCTCCGAAGCGGTGGCGTGGACCGCGCGGTCGCTGCCCGGCCGGCCGGCCGCGCCGGTGCTGGCCGGGCTGCTGGTCGAGGCGGTCGAGGGTGCGGTGACGCTGTCCGGGTTCGACTACGAGGTGTCCTCGCGGGCTGAGATCGCCGCCGAGGTGGCGGAGGTCGGGCGGGTGCTGGTGCACGGCAAGCTGCTCGCCGACATCGCCAAGTCGCTGCCGAACCGGCCGGTGGAGCTGAGCACCGAGGGGGCGAAGCTGGTGCTGGTCTGCGGCTCGTCGCGGTTCAATCTGCAGACGCTGCCGGTGGACGACTATCCGGCGCTGCCGGAGCCGCCGGCGGCCACCGGGGAGGTGGCTGCTGCGGCCTTGGCTACGGCGGTGGCGCAGGTGGCGATGGCCGCCGGGCGTGATGACACGATCCCGATGCTGACCGGGATGCGGGTGGAGATCGAGGGCGACCGGCTCACGCTGGTCGCCACCGACCGGTTCCGCCTGGCCTACCGCGAGTTGCCGTGGAAGCCGGAGCAGGCGGATGTGGCGGCGACCGCACTGGTCCCGGCGAAGGTGTTCGCCGACACGGCGCGGGCGTTGACCGGGCGGGATCAGGTGACGGTGGCGCTGGCGGACGCGTCGGACGGGGACGGGCTGGTGGGCTTCGAGTCCGGCGAGGGTGTGGCGGCGGGAGGGAAGGGCGTCCGGCGTATGACGTCGCGGTTGTTGGCTGGGGAGTTTGTGAAGTACCGCTCGCTGTTCCCGGAGGAATACACGATCGCCGCGACCGTGGAGACTGCGGCGTTCTTGGAGGCGGCTAAGCGGGTCTCGCTGGTGGCCGAGCGCACCTCGCCGATCCGGCTCGCGTTCACGCAGGGCGAGGTCACCCTGGAGGCGGGGGCTGGCGACGAGGCGAACTCGGTGGAGTCGTTGGATGCGGTGCTGGAGGGGGACGACATCGCTGTGTCCTTCAACCCTGCGTACCTGCTTGACGGGCTGCGCGCGATTGACACGCTCTACGCGCAGTTGTCGTTCACTGTGCCGGGGAAACCTGCGGTGTTGATGGCGCGGGAGTCGCTGGAGGTGGCGGCGCGGGAGGATTTCAGGTATTTGATGTTGCCTTTGAAGGGGCAGGTGCAGGGGCAGGGGTAGGTGCAGGGTTGAGGCGGGGCCGAGGCAGGGCTGAGGCGAGGCCGAGGCCGGCCAAGGCACGGCTCAGGCGGGCCGAGGCCGGCCAAGGCAGGCTGAGGCGGCGCTGCGACCGGACCGGGCCAGATCAGGGCTCGAGGTCCGCCACGCCCTTGCCGCTGACCACGTCGAACGGCACTGAAGCCTGGTCGTGGATGACGATCCAGCGGCCGTCCCGCTTCTGCAGGCCGAGTGTGGCGCGGACCCACATGCCGTCGGTCGTGGTGCCGTTCGCGAGCGTGCCGTGCAGGCGGCCGAAGGCGTGGGTGAAGGCCACTTCGTCGCCGGTGGTGACGACCAGGTCGCGCAGATCGTACTCGACTTCTTGGAAGATGGTGAACACGCGTTCCCAGTTCTTCAGCTTCGCGTCGATGCCGAGGTGCTGGAGCGGTGGCTCGACGTCGAAGGAGACGACGTCCTCGGCGTAGATGCGGCGGATGGCGTCGAGGTCCTTCGCCTGGATGGCGTGGGCGAGGTCGGCTACGAGGTGGCGGATTTCGGTCTCGTCTGCTTCGCGCTGGGTGTTGGGGGTGCTTAGGGTGGCCATGGGCTGGTCCTTTCGCTTGGCGCGCCGTATACCCGGCGCTCTTAGCCCTATGACGAGATGGTGCTTCGGAATGTCATCTGGGTGGGTGGGCGGGCGGATGGGCGGGTGGGTGGATGGGCGGGTGGGTTCGCGATGCGGGGTGCGGTTGGGCTGTGGGTTAAAGGCGATGTCTACGAAGCGCGGGTGTATGCGGCCTCGTGGTTCGTGGCGTGGGTCGGTCCTTCGGCTGACGGTCGTGGTGTGCACGGTCCCGGCACCGGTGGGTCCTCCTTCGGTGGCGGTCGGTGAGGTGGCTGGCTTTCAGTCGAAGTCAAAAGCAAGTCAAGAGATTGATGAAAGGCCGGCGCCTCCGGCGGGGGCCTCAGTTCCCTCGGGGAACTGGCGCAAGTCCATCGGGGGGTCCGGTGAGGTGGGGCGCCTGCGGTTCGTGAGGTGGGCGGTTCGGTCCCCTCGGTCCCGACCGCAGCCGCAAGCGGTACAGCACCGGCCCTGGGGTGTCAACTCGTCGCCGGGCGGTGAGGCGGTGAGCGGCGGGTGC
>JABFWL010000291.1 GCA_013362315.1 Catenulispora sp.
TGTTCCAGGGCGACTCGCCGTACGCCGTGATGGTCATGGACCTCACGCCCGAGGGCGACCGCGTGAACGGCGTCTACATCGTCACCAACCCCGACAAGCTCACACACGTGCACATGGACGACGAGGAGGACGAGTGACCGCGACCGAGACAGCGGGCCGGGGCGAGCGCGTCGCCGACTGGCTCGACGGACGCCTCGGCATCCACTCACTGGGCAGGAAGTACCTGCGCAAGGTGTTCCCGGACCACTGGTCGTTCCTGCTCGGCGAGATCTGCCTGTACAGCTTCGTCGTACTGGTCCTGACCGGCGTGTACCTCACCCTCTTCTTCCATCCGTCGATGAACGAGGTGACGTACCACGGCAGTTATGTGCCGCTCAACGGCGTGCGGATGTCGGAGGCGTACGCCTCCACGCTGCACATCAGCTTCGACGTGCGCGGCGGGCTGCTCGTCCGGCAGCTGCACCACTGGGCGGCGCTGGTCTTCGTCGCCGGGATGCTGACGCACATGATGCGGCACTTCTTCACGGGTTCGTTCCGCAAGCCCCGTGAGATCAACTGGCTGTTCGGCTGGCTGCTGCTGTTCCTCGGCCTGTTCGAGGGCCTGTTCGGCTACTCGCTGCCGGACGACCTGCTGTCGGGCACGGGCCTGCGCTTCGTCAACGGCGCCCTGCTGTCGGTGCCGGTCGTCGGAACGTATCTGTCGATGTTCCTGTTCGGCGGCGAGTTCCCCGGCCACGACATCGTGGCCCGCTTCTACTCGCTGCACATCCTGCTGATCCCGGGCATCATGGCGGCGCTCGTCGTGGCGCACCTCATCCTGGTCGTGTACCACAAGCACACCCAGTTCGCGGGGCCAGGACGGACCGAACGCAACGTCGTCGGCACGCCGTTCATGCCGGTGTACCTGGCGAAGGCGGGCGGTTTCTTCTTCCTGGTCTTCGGCGCGCTGACGCTGGTCGCTGCGGTGGCGACGATCAACCCGGTCTGGGTGTACGGCCCCTTCCGACCCGACCAGGTCTCCACGGGCGCCCAGCCCGACTGGTACCTGGGTTTCGCGGAGGGCCTGGTCCGGGTGATGCCGGGCTGGGAGATCACCCTGTGGGGTCACACGCTCGTCCTCGGCGTGCTGATACCGGTCGTGGTCTTCCCGCTGCTGCTCGTATTCATCGGGATCTACCCGTTCCTGGAGGCGCGGGCGACAGGTGACAAACGCGAGCACCACCTGCTGGACCGCCCGCGCAACCGTCCCGTCCGCACGGCGATCGGTGCGGCCTGGATCAGCCTCTATCTGATCCTGCTGGCGGGCGGCGGCAACGACATCGTGGCCACCCGTCTGCACCTGTCGATCAACACGGTCACTTGGACGGTCCGCGTGGCGGTGTTCGTCCTGCCGGTGGTCGTCTTCGTCGTCACCCGCCGCGTCTGCCTGGGGCTGCAACTCCGGGACGCGGAGCTGGTGTTGCACGGCCGGGAGACCGGTGTGATCAAGCGGCTGCCGCACGGCGAGTACGTCGAGGTGCACCAGCCGCTCGATCAGGCCGAGCTGCACACCCTCACCGCCCACCGGCGGCAGGGGGAAATCGTGGGACACGAGCCGCGGCCCGAACTCGTGGAGCGCGAGCCGCAGCCCTGACGGTCTCAGCCCTGGTCCGCCACGAACGACGCCATCCGGGCCAGGGCCGCGTTCCAGTTGATGGCCGTCTCGTTGGTCGACCAGGACTGGATGTCGTCGATGTAGCAGAACTGACCGACACAGCCCTGGAGTTTGCTCTGTGCGTAGGGATCCTGGATGGACGAGTTCGGCCCGCCCGCCAGGGTTCCGTGCGGCGGGTTCGGGAGCTTCGGGTCGAGCTCGTGGGCGTACCAACGGCTGTGCTGGTTGTGGGAGTTGACCTCGCCGTAGCCGGTGACGTACGAGATGTTCAGCGCGTTGCGGCCCAGGATGTAGTCCATGGTCTGAACGGCGCCGTCCCGGTACTTCGAGGCTCCGGTGATGTCGTACGCCGTCGCCAGGACCACGCCGTTGTTGAGGATCTGGTGGCTGGAGCCCCAGTCGTAGAGGTTGTCGTCGGGTGCGTACGGCATGCCGTACGGCTGCGACTTCAGGGTGGCCAGGTAGTGCTCGGCGCCCTTGACGACGGACTGGCGGATCTTGTCCCGGCCGGGCAGCTTGCTGGGCACGGTCGCGAGGTCGAGGCGGCCCGCAGCCGCGGTCCTTCCCCAGTCGAAGCCGAGCGGGCTGAAGATGTCGGCGGTGTTCACCGGGGAGTTGCGCACGTAGTCCGCGAACTCCTTCTCGCCCGTGGTGAGATACAGCTCCGCCGCCGCCCAGTAGAACTCGTCGGTCGCCGTCGCGTCGGTGTCGGCGTAGGTGCCGCCTCCGGTGCCGTCGCTTGCGGAGGCGTACATGGCGGGGTGGGCGAGCGCCGCCGTCCAGGCCTTGCGGGCCGCCGTGAGGGCCTTCGCCGCGAAGGCTCGGTCGTAGGGGCGGTAGAGGCGGGCCGCCTGGGCGGCCGTCGCCGCCAGGTTGAGGGTCGCCTGGGTGGACGGCGGGTGCAGTTCGCG
>JABFWL010000472.1 GCA_013362315.1 Catenulispora sp.
CTCGCCGGACCACCGGATCTCGGCGTCCACCCCGCGGAAGTCGAAACGCTGGGCGATCTCCTTCGACGCCTGGTTGAGCGCGTTGTCGACCTCCTGGCGCTCGACCTTGCTCACCACGTCGAACGACGACTCCGAAGCCACAGTCCGGACCTCTTCTCTTCAGCTCTCATGTGCGTCCACGTCAGGTCCGTCCGGCGCGTTCAGCACTTAAGCGCGTCCAGCGACAGACGAACCATCGTCGAACGATCCTAGACGCGTCCTCACCGCCATGAGCGCAAGAAGGACAGGGAAGGCGAACCCAGTCCGGTCACGGTGTCGAAGCCGACACCTGTGCGCAACAGCCCGTCGTCGCCCAGCTGATACAGCCGCGCCTGACGGACTCCTGCGCTGTCACGGCCCAGGTCGACCACGGTCGCCGGCGGCTTCGGGGCGTCCAGATCTGTGGTGTCCAGATCTGTGGCGTCCAGATCTGTGGCGGGGAACGACGTCGGTGTCACGTCGTTGAACGCCCCGCTCGCAGCCTTGGCATACAGCGCCGGATTCAGGAAGCCGAACGGATGACCCACGCCCTGCTCCGCGTCGGCCAGCAAGCCGGCGAACAGCGGTGAGGCCAGCGACGTGCCGCCGATCTGGCCCTCGCCGTACTCCGTCCGGCCGTTCGGCTGCTTCGCGGTGACGCCGATCAGGAAGCCGGTCATCGGATCGGCGGCCAGCGCCACGTCCGGTACCACGCGCATCGGGTGCGCCGCCGTCTTGGCCGCCGTCATCAGCTTGGTGCTCAGGGCATCGGGGACCACCCCGGCTTGATACGTGGGCTGGGGTACGTCCTCGCTCGTCCCGCCACCGCCCCCGAACCGCCACTGCCCGGCCCCGGCCGCGGGCGCCCACGCCTTCCCGCCCGGCGCCAGCACCGACCGCCGGTCGCCCCAGCCGACCTCGCCGCCGTAGGCGCCGAACGGCCCGATCGCCAGGCTGGTCCCGCCGACCGCCGTCACCCACGGATCCTGCGCCGGATACTCGGTCTGCGGCCGTGCCGAATCGGTCGCGCACTCCGTCGACGGATCGGCGGCGCCGCAGTCTCCGGAGGCGAACAGGAAGCTGATGCCCTGCTGGCCGCCACGCTGGAACAGCGCGGAGAACGCGGCCGTCGTCGCCGGATCCTCGTCGCCGTAGACGCTGTGCGGGACGCCGCCCCAGGAGTTGGTCACGATGCTGGCCAGGTGCTGGTCGACGACCTTCTGCAGCGCCGCCAGGAGATCCGTGTCGTCGCAGGATGCGGCCGCGACGTAGACGATGTCCGCCTGCGGGGCCATCGCGTGCACCGCTTCCACGTCCAGTGCCTCTTCCTCCGCCCATGAGGACGGCGTCTCGCAGACGCCGTCGGTGGTGTGGCGGTAGGTGGGAGGAGTGACTTCGCGGAATTGGGGCGGGGCCAGGAGGCGCTCGCCGTGGTTCATCGCGTAGCGGTTGGCGTCGGCGAGCATCGTCGGGGAGGCGTAGGCGTCGACGATGGCGACGGTGACGCCGGCGCCGCTTTCGCGCGACTGGGTGACGCCGTCGGCGTAGCGCAGCTGCTCGGGGGTGTAGCCGCAGACGGCGTCGGGATTGCGGCCGCCGAAGGCGTCGGGGACTTTTTTGGCGGGGCGTTGGCCGTAGTAAGAGGAGCAGAGCTTGGGGGCTTGGTAGTTGGTGCCGGGGTTGGTGCGGGGGTCCTGGTCGGAATTCTCATTCTCTGCGGCCTCGGCGTAGCTGACATGGTTGGTGCGCATCGCCAGATGGTGTGGGGGCGGTGACTGCTGTGGGGTCGGTGTCTGGTGCCGGCTCGAGGCCGGCGCCGCGAACGACACAGGGCTCTGTGTGACGGATATCAGTGCCGCCGCCGCGACGCCGGCGGCCAGAGCGGTGCGAGCGGACATGGACCCTCCCGAACGGTACGCAGATGATCGTTACGTACCGTCCGGGTGATCAGCCGATGCGCCACCGCCTCGAAAGGATGACCGCGCGTCCCCCTTTCTAGCGTTTGAACGACCGCAGGTACCCCGCGTGGGGTGATCCCAGGCCGGTTGCCAGGTCATAGCCGGTCGCGGCGGGCAGACCCTGGTCGTGTCCGAGTTCGAACAGCCGGATCCGGGCCTTGCCGTGGGCGTCCGGCCCCAGGTCCAGCACCGCGGAGATATCGGCCGGGGCGCCCGGCGGGTGCGGCAGCACGTCGGTGAACGTGTTGCGGCTCGCCGTCCGGTAGAGCTGCGGGTTGGCGAAGCCGAGCGCGTGACCGCCGGCCGCGACCCGGGCCTGCTGCGCGTCGGCCTGCACGGCCGCGAACATCGGCGCGCTCGCCGACGTGCCGCCGATCGGCGACTCGTCGTACCGGCCGGTCGTGGCGTCGGTGACGCCGACCAGCACCGCGGTCATCAGGTCGCCGTCCATGGCGACGTCCGGCAGCGTCCGCATCGGCCGGGCCGCGCGCTTGCCCGTTCCCAGCGTGGTCGCCAACGCGTCGGGCACCACGCCGTGCTGGTAGTCCGGCTGCGCGAAGTCCTCGCTGGTCCCGCCCCCGCCGCCGAAGTAGAAGTCGCCGGGGAACGGCACCCAGCTCGAGCCGTTTTCGGACAACACCGAGCGCCGGTTGCCCATCGTCGCCGTCCACAGTGGCTGCGCCCCTGGTCCCAGCGCCAGCGCCGTCCCGCCGACCGCGGTGACCCATGGTGAGGAGGCTGGCCAGTCGGTCTGCGCGCGCGACGACTCCGGGTCGCAGCTCGGGCCGGTGCGCGAGGACTCGTCGCCGCAGTCGCCGGTGGCGTCGTAGAGACCGATGCCTTCGGCGGCCGCGTACTGGAACAACTGCGAGCCTTGGGAGACCAGGGCGGGATCGATGTCTCCGGAGGTGCGGTGCATGGTCTCGCCGAAGGAGGAGGAGACCATGTCGGCGGCGTGGGTGTCGATGATCTGCGCCATGGTGGCGTTGATGTCCTCGTCGGTGCAGGAGTTGGCGCCGAAGTAGTGGATGGTGGCATTGGGCGCGAGACCGTGCACGGTTTCGACGTCCAGGGCTTCTTCGCCAGCCCAGTCCGCGGGGGGCTGGCACACCTGGTCGGTGAGGTGGGTCCACTTGTCGCGGGTGATGGTTTCGAGGTACTGGCCGGCGGCGAAGGGGTGGTCGCCGTGCGCGGCGGCGAAGCGGTCGGCGTCGGCGCGCATGGTGGGGGAGCCGTAGGCGTCGAGGACGGCGACGGTGACTCCGGTGGCGGTGAGGGCGGAGGGGGTGAGGGCGGAGGCGGTGACGCCGTAGGCGGTGCGGAGTTGGGCGGGGGTGTAGCCGCAGACGACAAGGGTTTGGGGGGTGGTGTAGCCCGGGGGGAGGCGGGGGTCGGCGGGGGTGGCAGCCCAGGTGGGGGAGCAGGTGGTTTGGGTTTTGGGTGGTGGGGTGGTGGGGTCCTGGGCGGGGCTTGGCTTGTCGGCGCCGGTTGGGCTGTTGGGGGTGGTTGCGCGGTCGGTGGCGCTTGGGCTGGTGCCGGTGGGGATGGGGGCGCTGACGCCATCCGAGTGAGCTGGGCCTTCGGTCAACTCTCTGCGAGCTCTGATGGCGACGCTCGCGCCCTCGTGCATGCCGGTCCGGCTCTGCCCGATGCGTGCCACGTTCAGAACCGCCCCGGCGATCTCCGTCGGAACGGCCAGTGGCCGCATTCCGCCGCCGAAGGCCTGGCGTGTTGCGGTGGCGGTGCCGGTGACGTCGATCCAGTGTGGGTTGGCTTCGGTTACGTGGAGGCCGGATGCGTCGAGCCAGCGCAGGACAGATGCGAGTTGGGCTGACGTCGGCCCGAATCGGGCGCGGGCCTGGGCTGGTGTTAGGTAGTGGCCGTACTGCGGGCTGTCTGGTGTGGACACTGCACGGGCGAAGGCCGCTAGGCCGGCTGGGTCGCGGCCGGCTAGGCCGATGCGGACGTTTACTGGCGCGGCGGTGTCGGTGGTCGGTGTGGGGGCGGGTGCGGGTGCGGGAGCGTGGGCCGGGGTCGGGTCGGAGGCGGCTTGCGCTGCGCTCGTTGTCAAAGCCAGTGCCGCGAAGGCGCATCCCAGATGTCGAAGCATGAAGCGGTTTTTTCCGGCGCAAACCGTTTCATGTCACCTCTCGCTGAATGTGGCAATGGTCTAATACAATTGTCGGATGACAGAGTCGAGTGCCATTCGGTCCCATCAGCGCGTTAGTCCTGAGGAGCGGGAGGCGGCGGCCGAGCGTATTCGGGTTGCCGCGGGCGAGGGGCGGCTGAGTCTTGAGGAGCTCGAGGCGCGCTTGGAGGCGGCGCTCTCCGCGCGTACGTATGGGGAGCTGGATGCGCTGGTTGATGATCTTCCTGTTCGGGCGGATTTGGCTGCGTCGGGTGCGGGTGCGGGGGCTGTGCCTGAGTCGGTGCGGCTTGCGGTGAGTCATGGGCATTTGGAGCGGGTTGGTGGGTGGGTGGTACCGCGGCGGCTGGTTGTGGAGCTTGCTTTTGCTTCTGCGTATCTCGATTTTCGTAGCGCGGTGATTCCGGCTTCTGGGTTGGAGATTTGGTTTCAGGCTGTGCGGAGCAAGATTGTTTTGGCGGTGCCGGGTGAGGTGGGTGTGGCTGTGCAGGAGCTTGGGCGGCATCGGGGGAAGGTTGTTCAGCGTGGGGGGCGGGGCGGGGTTGTGGGGGCTGGGGCGGGGATTCGGCTGACTGGCGATTTGCAGCGGTCGAAGCTGACGGTGAAGCGGGCTGGATAGAAAGATCAAAGGCCGTGAAGGGCCGGTGCCTCCGGCGGGCCTCGATTCAGGCCTCGATTCCCTCGGGGAACATGCGCCAGTCCATCGGGCGGTGCTGTTAGGCGCGGCGGTCGGCGGGCGGGCGGTGCTCGGTCGCGCGGCGTGGCGGTGCTCGGGGTGCGCGCCACGTCACCCGGCTGGCCCATGAAGTGGCAAAGGTTGGACTAAAAGTGGGCTGTCGAATTTCTGTGACCGGGGGTGTCGCGTAGCGTCTCCCCCTGCGTCCGAACAAAAGAGTCGGGGGTGGGAGGGCCGGAGTTGATGGTGGTGGCGGAGGGTGGCGTGGAGGTCGTGGCTGCGGCGGCGGCTGGGGATGCGGCTGCTCTGGAGCGGCTGGTGGGGGAGTACCTGCCGCTGGTCTACAACATCGTCGGGCGGGCGTTGCCGGTGGCCGGGGATGTTGACGATGTGGTGCAGGAGACGATGCTGCGGGTGGTGCGGGGGCTGCCGGGGCTGCGGGAGGCGGGGGCCTTCCGGTCGTGGCTGGTCGCTGTCGCCATGAACCAGGTCCGGGACCATGTGCGGGGGTACCAGGTGCGGCCGCGGTCGTTGGAGGAGGTGTTGGATGTCGCCGATCCGGGTGCCGACTTCGCTGATCTGACGCTGACCGAGCTCGGGTTGACCGGGCAGCGGCGGGAGGTCGCGATGGCCACGTCGTGGCTGGATCCGGACGACCGGGAGTTGCTGTCGCTGTGGTGGCTGGCCGAGGCCGGGCATCTGACGCGGGGGGAGCTGGTGGCCGCGATCCGGCAGGATCCGCATCACGTCACGGTGCGGATCGCGCGGATGAAGGCGCAGCTGGAGATCTCGCGGGCGGTGGTGCGCGCCTTGTGCGCCGTGCCGATCTGTTTTGAGCTGTCCGAGCTGGCGATGCAGTGGCACGGCCGGCCGGAGGCCGTGTGGCGTAAGCGCTTCGCGCGGCACGTGCGCCAGTGCCACGGCTGCGCCGCCCTCGCCGCCGACTTCGTGCCGGCCGAGCGGCTGCTCGTGCGGCTGGCGCTGGTGCCGGTGCCGTTCGGGACGGCTGACGCGGTGCACCGGCAGCTGGCCGGTGCGCTGCGGGGCGGCACCGCGAATGACAGCGTCCTGCGTAGCTCCGGGCCGCATTCGCACCGCCGAATACCCAAGTCCGCCACGCGTACCGCGGCGTCGCACCTCGCGGCCAAGGCGGCGGTCGCGCTGGCGGCGACGGCGGCGGTCGTCGGCGCTGTGGTGGTCGCCACCGGCATAGCCGACAGCCCGAAGAACGAGGCCCTGTCCCAGGGATCCGCCGACAGCAACAGCACCAGTACCAGCACCTCGGCTGCCGAGCCCGTCGGCTCCTCGTCGAGCGTTTCGCAGCCCTCTGCCGCCAGTTCCTCGTCGTCCGCATCGACCTCGTCGAGCAGCAAGACGTCTTCGAGCCCTGCTACGCATCCGGATCCCTCCAGGTCCAGCACGTCGGCGAAGCCCTCCGCGTCGTCGAAGCCCGCCGGCTCGTCGGCCACCGGGACCCCCGCGCCGTCGTCGTCGACCACCGTGTCCGTCACGCCGCCTGTCACGCCGCCCAGTACGCCGCCGTCCTCCAGCGCTCCGGCGCAGTCCTCGCCCGAGGACCAAGTCCTCGCGGTCATCAACCAAGCCCGCGCCGCCCAAGGGCTCCCTGCTCTCACGCGTACCGCCGGCCTGGACAAGAGCGCCGCCGGCCACACCGACGTCATGGCCAGTGGCTGCGGCTTGTCCCATCAGTGTCCTGGTGAGCCCGGTCTCGGCGACAGGGAGACCGCGGCCGGCGTCTCGTGGAGTGCGGCGGGGGAGAACATCGGCGAGGGTGGCCCGGTGTCGAACACCAACGACGCCATCGCGAAGATGGCGGTCGGCCTGACCAACAGCATGCTCGCCGAGCAGCCGCCCAACGACGGGCACCGGCGCAACATCCTCTCGTCGAGCTTCCACCACATCGGGATCTCGATCTTCCGCGACAGCTCCGGGACGGTCTGGATGACGCAGGACTTCTCCGACTAAGAGCGACCGAGGACTGGCGGCCGACGACAAGGGGCGCACTCGTCTGGCAGGGTGATCCGATGCAGACCATCGATCATGCGGGCGAGTGGGCCCCCTCGTTGCTTCCGGAGGGGATGACGGTCGTCGGGACCGAGCCGCTGACCGGCGGCATGGCCAACGCCGCCTGGCGGGTGTCGCTGGCCGACGGCCGCACCGTGGTCGTCAAGGGCGGCCGCTCCAACCCCGACGGGTTCTTCGACCACGAGGTCGAGAGCCTGCGGGCGCTGCAGGAGATCGGCCTGCCGACGCCGGAGATCTTCCACATCGGGCCGAAGTCCTTGGTGATGTCGGCTCTGAACCCTGAGATACCCGACACGTCGCAGTTCTGGGAGGCCGCCGCTCAGTCGATCGCCGCGCTGCACGAACACACCGGGCCGCGCTACGGCTGGCACCGCGACGGCACCCTGGGCCGCCTGGTCCAGGAGAACGCGTGGGACGACGACGGCTTCCACTTCTTCGCCGAACACAGAGTCCTGCGCTACCTGCGCGAGCCGAGGGTCGAAGAGTTCTTCGACGCCGCCGACCGTGCCGCGCTGGAGCGCCTGTGCGCCCGGCTTCCCGAACTGTTGCCGCCGGCTCCGCCAACGCTGACCCACGGCGACCTGTGGCGCGCGAACGTCATCGCGGGCCTGGATGGCAGCCCGGTCTTCATCGATCCGTCGGTCAGCTACACCTGGGCCGAGGTCGACATCAGCATGCTCTATTGCACCGGCGGCGTGCCGGACGCGTTCTTCAACACGTATTACGAGCTGCGACCCCCGGTCGGGGATTGGCGCGAGCGCATGGACCTGCTCCATCTGCGCGAACTGCTCTGCATCGTGGCGCACTTCGGCGACGGGTTCAGGGACGTGGTGCCGAGCATCCGCGAGATCGTGAAGCGCTTCTCCTGACCGTGAGGCGAGCCTTCCCCACACCGGTGTGTGCGTGCTCGAAGATAGGTGGGTGAACGGATACGCAGTCGTCGACGTCGAAACCTCGGGCTTCCACCCGCCGATCGCGGAGATCGTGGAGATCGCCATCGTCCATGTGAGCCCGGCCGGCGCGGTGACCGGCAGCTGGGACAGCCTGATCCAGCCGCAGGCCGGGGTCGGCGCGACGCGCGTGCACGGCATCACCCGCGCCATGGTCGCCCGCGCGCCCCGGTTCGAGGACATCGGCCACGACCTGCACGCGCTGCTCGCCGACCGGGTGGTGGCCGCGCACAACCTGCCGTTCGACGCCAAGTTCCTGGTCTCCCACTTCGCGCGCATGGGACTGCACTCCCCGGAGATCGCCGGCGGCGTCTGCACGCTGCGCACCTCCCAGCGGCTCCTCCCCGGCCCCTCCTACAAGCTCGCAGACTGCTGTGAAGCCGTCGGCATCGACCTGACCGACGCCCACAGCGCCCTCGGCGACGCGCTCGCGACAGCCCGGCTCCTCGGCCAATACCTGGCCCGCGGCGTGGACGTCGGCGGCATCGCCGTCCGGCCGCACGCTCCAGTTCCGCAGCCGCGTGCCGAGGCCAGCGGGCGGTTCCTGTCCCGAGTTCGCTGAAACCGCCGCGGTATCGCTGCGCCTCTCACAGCTTCAGCTCCCCCTCCCGCAGTTCCACGTGTAACGCCACGCCGACCGCCAACGCCTTTCCTTCTTGCGGGCCTTCCATCTCGACTGATCACCTCCTGCCACCCCGCTCAAAAGCGGTGTCCGGCTGGCGCGGCTGGGAAGGGGCGCGTTCCGCCGGTTCCCACGTGTGCGGCCTCCTCGATCAGGAGGCCGCCAGATCGGAGAGGTTCATGCGCAAACGCACGACAATCGCGGCCGGTGTGCTCTCGCTGAGCATCGCCGCCTCCCTCGGCATCGTCGCGGCGACCACCGCCAGCGCGACGGGAAGCGGCCGCCAGTCGCTGTCCGGCAGTGTGCCGGCGTGGGCGAACGCCGCCTCGAAGGTCGGGGCCGCCCCGGCCACCGACCATGTCGGCTTCCGCGTCTATCTGGGCTGGCGCAACGCCGGCCAGGCCGAGGCGCTGGCCGCGGGCGTCACCACGCCCGGCTCGGCGAACTACCGGCAGTTCCTGACGCCGGCGCAGTTCCGGCAGCAGTTCGCCCCGGCGCAGGCCGACGTCGTCGCCGTGCAGCAGTGGCTCAAGAACGCCGGCTTCACCATCGACTACACGCCGCAGAACAACCACTACGTCGCCGCCGAGGGCAGCGTCGCGCAGGCGGAGGCCGCGTTCGGCACGTCGATCAGCCTCTACAACAAGGACGGCCTCGTCCTGCACTCGCCGGACAGCAACCTGACCGTCCCGAACACGCTGCCCTCGGTGGTCAGCGTGGTCGGCCTCGACGACTCCGCGGCGCTCGTCCGGCAGGCGCCGGAAGCGACACCGTCGCCGGCCTTCGTCAACGGCAAGCCGTGCTCCTCTTACTGGGGCGAGAAGACCACCGCGAACACCACGACCCTCGACGGCACGGTTCTGCCGAATGCCAACCCGGGCACGCCGTTCGCCCCCTGCGGCTACACGCCGTCGCAGCTGGAGTCGGCCTACGGCGTCGCCCCGGCGGTCGCCGCCGGCAACGACGGCAGCGGCCAGACCGTGGCCATCATCGACGCCTACGCCTCGCCGACGATCGCCCAGGACGCGAACGCCTACTCCGCCGCGCACGGCCTCCCGCAGTTCACCGGCAACCAGTTCGCGCAGCACATCGCGCCCGGCACGCTGAACCACCCCGAGTCCGGCGCCGGCAACAAGAAGAAGGGCCCGGTCCAGGATCCGCAGGGCTGGTACGGCGAGGAGACCCTCGACGTCGAGGCCGTGCACGCCATCGCTCCCGGTGCGAACATCCTGTTCGTCGGCGCGCCGAACAACTACCAGGACCTCGACGCGGCCCTGAACGACGTCGTCGACAAGCACCTGGCCTCGATCGTGTCGAACTCCTACGGCAACAGCAGCGAGAACCTGCCGG
>JABFWL010000530.1 GCA_013362315.1 Catenulispora sp.
TCGACGCGGCCCTGAACGACGTCGTCGACAAGCACCTGGCCTCGATCGTGTCGAACTCCTACGGCAACAGCAGCGAGAACCTGCCGGTCGGCCGGATCAAGCCGGAGAACGACACCTTCATCCAGGCCGCGCTGACCGGCATCGGCGTCTACTTCTCCAGCGGCGACAACGGCGACGAGACCGGCGGCGATCCGGCGAACGCCGCGGCCGCCACCCCGGACTGGCCGGCGTCCAGCCCCTGGGTGACCTCGGTCGGCGGCACCTCGCTCGGCGTCGGCCCGGCCGGACAGTACCTGTTCGAGACCGGCTGGCAGACCGGCCGCTCGGCTCTGGCCGGCGGCGCCTGGTCCCCGGCGGCCCCCGGCACCTACCTCTACGGGGCCGGCGGCGGCACCAGCCGCCTGTTCGCGCAGCCGGCGTACCAGGCCGGCGTCGTGCCGGCGGCCCTGTCGCAGGTTCACGGCGGCGCGCCCATGCGCGTCGAGCCCGACATCGCAGGCCTCGCCGATCCGACCACCGGCATGCTGGTCGGCCAGACCCAGGCCTTCCCGAACGGCACCAGCCGCTACAGCGAATACCGCATCGGCGGCACCAGTCTGGCCTGCCCGCTCACCGCCGGCTTCATCGCGCTGGCTCAGCAGAAGGCCGGCCACGACCTCGGCTTCGCCAACCCGCTGATCTACGCGCACGCCGGCGGCGCCGCGTTCCACGACGTCACCCCGAACAACAGCGTCCACGCCGTCCGCGCGGAGTACGCGAACGGCATCGACGCGAGCAACGGCTACGTGTACACGCTGCGCACGATGAGCGACGACTCGGGCCTGACCATCCACACCGCCGCGGGCTACGACGACATCACCGGCGTCGGCACTCCCGACGGCGCCGCCTTCCTGGACGCCATGTCGCACTGACGGCGGCCGCGAAGCAGCTATCGCAGCACTGATATGAAACCGCTGCTGCCGACCCGGATCGGGTCGGCAGCAGCGGTTTTCCGTCGTGGACTTTATGATGCCGTGCCGCCCCGGGTCAGAATCTCCATGAGATGCCCGTTGGGGTCGCGGAAATAAGTGCCCCTGCGCCCTTCGACGTGCCTGCTGCGGTAGACCTCCCCGACCTCCCGGCACGCGGGATCGCCGTAGTGCGTGATTCCGCCGCTCTGAATACGCGCCAGGGCTGCGTCGAACTCCTCATCGCTGACCATGAAGGCGTAGTGGTGTGACTCGAACTCGTCCGCCCGGTCGTAGTCCAGGCTGACGTGGTTCGCCAACGTGACCGGCGTGAAGTGGGCCAGCGGCGGATCGACGCTCAGGCCGAGGATGTCGGCCAGGAACCGCGCCGAGGCCTGCGGGTCGCGGGCGGGGACGATGGTGTGGTTCAGCTCGATGGACATGACGGCTCCTTTTCGGTGACGGGGTTACGGCTCGCGGCTCAGACGAGCGCGGCGACCAGCAGGGCGAAGGCGGCGACGATGACGGCGACGCGGACATAGTGGAAGCGTTCCCAGCGATTCAGCTGCTGCTTCCAGTCGGCGGGCCGGGTTTCGGGCGTCCAGGTCTTGTTCCGGTTGTTGATCGGGACGAGCAGCAGGACCGACATCAGCACGCTGAGGATCAGCAGCCCGCCGGCGGTGACGACGAGGCCGGCGCCGTGGCGGTGCCATCCGGCGACGGCCCAGACCGCGGCCAGTACCAGCGAGCCGATGTACCAGAACGGCATCAGCGCGCCGAGCATCCGGCCGCCGTGGGCGTGCCCGAGTTGGGCGCTGTCCTCGGGGAGCGCGTTGAGGATCCGGTTCATGATGAAGGCGACGGAGAACTCCACCCCCACCATCAGGCCGACGATCACGGTGGTGACCACCTCGAGTGTGCTGAGCATGACGACCCCTCCTGGGACCCGGTCCGTCCGGACCTAGCGTTGCTAGCTGTTGAGGCAACGCTAGTACTGCTGACGCTCGGTTGTCTAGCGGTGCTAGAATCGAGGCATGTCGGTCCAGGAGCGCAAGCAGCGGGAGCTGGCGGAGCGCGAACGTCTCATCGTGGCGACCGCCCGCGAACTCGCCGAGCAGCAGGGATGGGACGCGGTCACCACCCGCCGGCTCGCCGAGCGCATCGAATACAGCCAGCCGGTCCTCTACAGCCACTTCCGCGGCAAACGCGAGATCATCGGCGCCGTGGCCCTCGAAGGCGCCACCGAGCTGGCCGCGGCGGTGCGGGCCGCGACGGCCGAGGCGGGCAGTCCGCGCGCACGGGTCGTCGCTCTCGGCCGCGCCTATCTCGACTTCGCCGCCGCCAACCCGGCGGCCTACGACGCGCTGTTCCAGCTCGACGGCGGCCTGCTGTTCGCGAACGAGGCCACCCCCGAGCCTCTGAAGGACGCCTTCGCCGCGCTGCTGGAGACTCTGTGCGAGGTCGCCGGGGACGGCGTCGAACCGGGGATGTTCACCGAGGTGTTCTGGGCGTCCCTGCACGGGCTCGCCACTTTGGGCCGGGCGGGACGGCTGCTGCCGGAGGACGCCGAACCGAGGCTGGAGCTGCTGGTGGACCGGCTTGCCGTGAGCTGACGAG
>JABFWL010000618.1 GCA_013362315.1 Catenulispora sp.
GGCGAGGTCCTGGGCGTCGCCCGCCAGCCGGGCCAGCGGCCCGACCACCGAGCGCAGCGCCCGCACGGCGAGCCAGACCTCGAACAGCACGACGGCGACGGCCAGCAGCGCCAGCCCGGCCAGCCGGCGCCCGGCCGCGCCCCGCAACGCGGCGGCCCTGGCGTCGACGTCGGCGCCGATACCGATCTGCACCTGGCGCAGACTGTCGATGTAGGTGGTCATCGTGGTGAACCAGGCAACCGGATCAACCTGCTGGGACAGCGTCTGGCCGCCCGAGGCCACCGCGATGTTCTCGTAGCCGGCAGCCTGCGTCGCAGCACTCGACGCCTGAACAGCGGCCAACCGGGCCTGTTCGGCCGCCGTCGCCGTCTTGGCGAACATCCCGAGCGTGGCCTTCTTGCCGGCCAGGTCGTCCAGCAGGATCAGGTAATCCGCCTGGTCGATCCGGCGGGCGGCGAAGACTCCGCTGAGCACGGCTCTTTCCCGCCCGGTGAACTCCTTGGCGTCCCCGAGCGCCTGCAACGCTTCCAGACCACGCTGCAGAGCCGGGTCGGACGTCGAACCGGTACTGATATCGAGGCTGCCGAGCGAGGCGATGGAGTCGGTGTAGTAACGCAGAGCGCCACTGCGATCCGTCGTACCCCGATCGACGGCCGAACGCTCAATTGCCAGGTTTCCCAGCGGTGCCATAGCGGAGCGCACCGTGCTGCCGCCACGCATCCCCTGGTCCAGCTGCCGGCGCAAGGCCACCAGAGCCTGATCCGTCAACGCCCGCTGGCCGGCCAGCTGCCCGCGAAACCTGCTGTCGCCGCCGAGAAGACCGACGGTCAGCCCGCGCTCCTTCTGCAACTCATGAATCAGGGCTTGGACTCCCTGCACGGTCGTGACGGTGCTGACGGTCTGCTCCGCGTCGCGGTAATCCCGCAGATCACCGGCGACGAGGAACCCCATCGGCACGAGCATCGTCGCCACCAGCAGCCAGACGACCCTGATCATCCGCCACCGGAAACTCCGCGGCCGTGCCCGCGACGAACTGCCGTGCCGCGCGATCCCCATCGTTTCCTGACCCGTCTCCTCAAGTACCACCGTGGACGTGGGCAGTGTCTGCTTCGAGCCAATACCGTCCGCGTTCGCACCGGGTGTCGGCAGTGTTTCCCGGTGGTTGCGGCATGGGGTCCACGACGGCCCGACGCGTGTGAGCATCCTGATACCGGGCGCCCCGGAATCGGCCGGCGACCACCACCGGCCCGCAGTGTCGCAGGGCCTTGACGTGCGTTACTTACTTCTTGCGGATCGGCGGCGCGCGTCTATTTTGAGCCCCAGGGCGGCCGTGCCTTGGGGTCCGCGGTGCCAAGGCTCGCTCCCCGCTCCCCTCCCCGAGACGCCGACCCGAGAGGCCGCTCGCATGACTGACACCGACCGGATGTCCGACCTGCCGGCCTTCCCGTTCCCCAGCGATTCGCTCACCCCGCCGGCCGAGTACGCCGAGCGCCGGACCCGCTGCCCGCTCGGCCAGGTGCGGCTGCCGAGCGGCGACCCGGCGGTCCTGCTGCTGACGTACCGGGACGTGGCCGCGGCGATGGCCGACACCCGGCTGTCGCACAACCTGACCGGGCCCGACGCACCGCGGATGACCGCCGAACCCAGCTTCTTCCAGGACCCCGACATCCTGATCAACAAGGACGGCGAGGACCACCTGCGCATCCGCCGCATCGTCGCCGGCGCGTTCACGCCGCGCCGCATCGAGCGCTGGAAGCCGGTGATCGAGCAGGTCGCGAACGAACTGCTGGACGCGCTGGAGAAGGCCGGACCGCCGGCGGACCTGGTAGCGGACTACTGCTTCGCGCTGCCGGTCCGGATCATCTGCCGGCTGCTCGGCGTCCCCGAGCAGGACGCCCTCCGGTTCCGGGTCTGGTCGAGCGCGTTCGCCGCCGGCGCCCGGATGGAGCCCGAGGAACGCGCGGCGCACATCGGTGCCTTCTTCGAATACTGCGCCGAGCTGATCGCCGTCAAGCGAGCCGACCCCGGCGAGGACCTGATCGACGACCTGATCGCGGCCCGCGACGGAGCCGACAAGCTGACCGAGCACGAGCTGCTCACCCTGGCGACGGGCCTGATCGCGGCCGGCAACGAGACCACCGCCACCGCGCTGAGCCGCTTCCTGGTCGAGCTGCTCGACGACGACCGGCGGCTGTGGCAGCAGTTGCTCGACACCCCGGACCTCGTGCCGGCCGCGGTCGACGAGCTGCTGCGCTTCACCGGTCTGAGCAACAGCGCACTGCTGCGCCTGGCAGTCGAAGACGTCGAACTCCCCTCCGGCACAGTCCGAGCCGGCCAAGCAGTCGCGATACCCAACAACGGCGCCGTCCGCGACCCCGAGGCCTACCCGGACCCGGACACCATCCGCTTCGATCGCGACGCACCCCCGACCCTGATCTTCGGCGGCGGCCCCCACTACTGCCTGGGCGCCCACCTGGCCAAGGCCGAGCTCACCATCGGCCTCGCCCTCCTCCTCCAACGCCTGCCGACCCTACGGATGACCGGCACCCGCGCCGACCTGACCTTCAGCGGCGGGGAGATCGTCGACTCGATGATCTCGCTGCCGGTTGCTTGGTGACCGGACACCGACGGGGCCCCGCGCACCGGGTCTGGAGCCCGACGTAGACGCCCCTACTCGACGCTCGACTTCCCATCCGCCAGCCCGCGCACAAGCTGCTCCACATGAGAAATCTTCGTCCTCGTTGCAAGGCCTCATGGCCGAGGCACAGCTGGACCCGGCCTTCGCTCCGGTGTTCCAGGAGTGGACCGACCAGCGCCGCGCAGTCGTGAAGGCGATCTTCGCCCGAGCGGCAGCACGCAAGGAACTGGCCGCCGGCACCGACATCGACCACGCTGTCGACGTCGTCTTCGGCGTGTTCTGGTATCGACTGCTCCTCGGCCACGCGCCATTGGAACCGGCCGAAGCCAGCGCACACATTGAGGTACTGCTTCGTGGAATCGGCGGGTCGCCGCCCTGACGCGCGAGCCTGTGCGCGCTTGCCCCACCGCGGACCTCGAATGACGAATCAGACAGTGGAGACGCCTACGATGGCTCCTCGTGACGCTGAACTGTCGGCGTCCATGGGGAGGGCACTGCGTGAACCGAACGAAGGCGAAGGGCGCTGCGCCGATACCGGAGCTGCGTCTGGAGTGCGATCGGGCGGCTTTGTTGGCGGCGCTGGTGGCGGCCACGTCGGCGTTGCCCGCGCGGCCGACCCTGCCGGTGTTGGCCGGGGTGCGGTTGGACGCGGCGGGGCGGGAGCTGATCGTCTCAAGCTTCGACCACGGTGTGTCGACGCGGATTCGGATGGATGCCTCGGTACTCAGCGCGGGCACCGTCCTGCTTGAGGGGAAGCGGCTGCACGACCTGCTGAAGAAGTCTCGGGGCGAGGGGGTGCGGATCTCGGCTGCGGGGCCGAAGGCCGTCGTGGAGCCGGGGCCGTCGCGGTTCGAGCTCGGGACGCTTCCGGTGGCGAAGTACCCCGCGCTGCCGGATCTGCCGAAGGCGGGCGGGTCCGTGTTCGTGCAGCAGTTCCTCGCCGCGGTGCGGAAGGTGCTTCTGGCGGTCGGCACGGATGGCGCGATGCCGGTGCTGGCGGGCGTACGGATCGAGTTCGGGCCGGGCACCATGACGCTGGTCGCCACCGACCGCTACCGGCTCACCGTCGCCGAGATCGCATGGTTCCCGGACGATCAGGATGCTGAGTACGCCCCGCTGCTGATACCGGCCGCGGTCCTCAAGTCGATAGCGGGCAGGTGGAAGGCCGCGACCGGGCGGATGCGCATCGGCAACGGCGCGCTGAAGTCGCCGGGCACCGGCGGCGTCGTCGGATTCGCCCTCGGCGCCGAGACGTGCACCGCCCGCCTGCTGCCCGGTGAGTTCGTGCAGTACCGGAGCCTGTTCGCCCCCGACTACCCGCTGGGCATCGTCGTCGAGACCGTCCCGCTGAAAGCCGCCACCGAACTGATCACCCTGGTCGCGGGCGGCACCGCCCCGGTCGAGCTGACCTTCGCACCCGGCGAGGTGGTCGTCTCGACCGGGGCCGGGGACGCCGGGGCGGCGCTCGGCTCGGAATCGGTCCCAGCCCTCTACGACGGTCCGACCTTCTCAGTGTCCTTCAACCCCGCACACTTCCTCGACTGGCTCGGTGCGTCCAGCCGCGGCTTCGTCCGCTTCGCCATCGCCCGTCCCTCGAAACCGGTCGTCCTGACCGGCCACGACACTCCGGTGGCCACCGACGACGACGGCATCCGCCACCTGATGATGCCGAAGCCCGCGCCCGGTCAGACCACCCATCCCGATCCGCCCCTGCCCGATTTCGGCAACGGCCGGCCGATGCTGCCCTGGCACGTCGCCGAGTACGTCACCGATCTCGGCGACGGCTGCCCGACCAGGGCCCTGCGCCGCGCACGAACCTCCCGCAAGGAGATCGCCGCGGCGCTGGAGGAGCTGGCCAACCCGCTCTATCCCGACGGCGTCGCCGACCGGGAAGGATCAGTACTGCTGCGCAACCTCATCGCCGAAGCCGACGCGTTCGCCAGGTGGATCAAGACGTCACCCCCGACCTGCGATGCCGGGTGCCCCCACTGCGGCGGTCGCAGCGGTCGCCGGAGCCCCGTCGTGCGTAACAGGGGAAGCATCAGCAGCCCGCCGAACGAGTAGCAGTGCGATAGGCACGCCACTCAGCCCGACAAGACCGCAGACCCACAACGCCTGATGAAACCCGCCAGTCAGCGCGTCCGCCATGCCGTGCCCGTGCCCCAGCAAGCTTCCGGAACGCGAAGCCGCCACCGTTGACGCGATGGCGATCCCGATCGCTCCACCAAGCTGCTGCGAAGAGTCGATGAGCCCTGACGCAACCCCCGCATCCCGCTCGGTGACGCCGACCAGCGCCCCGATCGACACCGGAATGAACACCCAGGTGACGGTCCCGGTCAGGAAGAAGGGCCCCGCCAGATTCCCCCAGAAGCTCCCCTGCGCCGGCGCCTGCGTCGCCCACAGAATCCCCGCCCCGGTCATCGTCATCCCGGCTGCCATCACGGCCTTCACCGACAGCTTCGTCACCAGTACCTGCGCCGGCCCGGCGAGCACCACTCCGGTGATCCCCACGGTCAGCCACGCCAGCCCCGTCGTCATCGCCGAGTACCGCAGCACCTGCTGCATATACAGTGTGCCGATGAAGATGTAGCCGTAGAAACTGGCCCCGAGCAGGAAGCCGACCGCGTTCGACCCGGCCAGCGTCTTCAGCCGGAACAACCGCAGCGGCAGCAGCGGCGCCTCCGCCCGGGACTCGACGACCACGAACGCGACCAGCAGCACCACCGCGGCCGCAAGCAGCGAGAGCGTCCGCGCACTCGCCCAGCCCGCAGAAGGCGCCTGCGAGATCGCATACACCGCGAGCACCAACGCGCCGGTCACCGTCACGGCGCCGAGCGGGTCGTAGCGACGGCTCGCAGCAGGGATCCTGCTCTCCGGCACCACGCGCCCGGTCAGCACCAGCGCTATCCCGCCGATGACGACGTTCAGATAAAAGATGTACTGCCAGCCCGCGTACCGGGTGAGCACGCCGCCGGCCAGCACACCCAGGGTCGCCCCGCTGGCCCCGACCGCGCCCCAGATTCCCAGCGCCTTATTGCGCTCGGCGCCTTCGGGAAACATGTTCATCACGATCGACAGGGCGGCGGGCAGCACCGCGGCGGAGCCCAAGCCCTGCATCCCGCGCATCACGATCAAGAACGTGCCGCTGGTCGCCAGCGCGCACGCCAGCGACGCCGCGGTGAACAGCGCCAGCCCGGCCGCGAACATCCGCCGCCGCCCGAGCAGGTCGGCCATCCGGCCGCCGAGCAGCAGGAACCCGCCGAACGTGATCGCGTACGCGGTCACCACCCACTGCAGATCCGACGAGCTGAAGTGCAGCTTGTCGCCGATCGTCGGGAGCGCCACGTTGACGATCAACATGTCGACCGCTGTCATGAAGCACGCTACGGCGAGCAGGGCGAACGCCCGCCACCGATGTACCACGAGTCCCGCATTGTCTTCCGAGCTCATAGCCTTCTCCGGTCTCCTCTGGTCAAGTCCTCACCAGATGAAGCACCGCCCGCCCCGCCGATTCACCGCCTGGACGGCGATGAATCCGAGCCGCCGCCGGTGTTGCACAAGATGAGGACTCCAGCGCAGGAACCAGGGACCCCCGCCCGAGAAAGGACAGCACCCCATGACTGAGGCGAGTGAGGCGGCTGAGGCGACTGCGGCGACTGCGGCCACCCTCGCCCTGGCCCAGGCCGGCGACGGTGAGGCCTTCCGCGCGCTCGTCGATCCCCACCGCCGCGAGTTGCAGGCGCACTGCTATCGGATCCTCGGCTCCGTGCAGGACGCCGAGGACGTGCTTCAGGAGGTTCTGTTGGCGGCGTGGAGCTCGATCGGCCGCTTCGACGGCCGGTCCTTGCGGGCGTGGCTGTACCGGATCGCCACCAACCGCTGTCTCAACTTCCTGCGGGGCGAGTCCCGCCGCCCGCAGCCGGCCGCCCGGCTCGAGCCCGACGCGGGCGGGGCCGGCCCGGGGCGTCCCGACGATCCGTGGTGGCTTGAGCCCTACCCCGACAGCCTGGACGATGTGGTTCCCGGTCCCGAAGCCCGTTACGACGCCCGGGAGTCGATCGCCCTGTCGTTCGTGGCCGGCCTGCAACAACTGCCGCCCCAGCAGCGCGCTGCCCTGGTGCTCCGGGACGTGCTCGGCTTCGCGGCGGCCGAGACCGCCGAGATCCTGGGCACCACCCAGCCCGCCGTGAACAGTGCCCTGATCCGCGCCCGCGCCGCCCTCCCGCCCGACCGGAACCCACACGACGTGCCCATGCCCAAGTCCCCGGCCGAGGCCGCCGTCGTCGACCGGTTCGTCAGCGCGTTCCAGCGCTTCGACCTGCGGGAACTGGTGTCGCTGCTGACCGCCGACGCCCGCGTGACGATGCCTCCGGAGCCCTACACCCACGAGGGCCCCGAGCAGATCGCCCGGTTCCTCGTGGGAGCCCACCGGGGCCTGGAGCTGAAGTTCGTGCTCGCCCGCGCCAACGGCCAGCCCGCGTTCGTGCTCTATCTGCCCGATCCGCACGCGCCCCTCTGGCGGGCCAGCGGCCTGATCGTCCTGACCTTGCGCGGGGAGCAGATACAGGCACTCACGCGGTTCGGGGATCTCAGTATCCTGGCGCGGTTCGGCTATCCTCGGACACTGCCGCGGGACTGATCGATCTCGCTGCGTTCCGCCAAACCATCGTCTTGCGAACGCAGCTCAGAGCGCGACCGGCTCGCTCGTCGCCACCTGGCTGGGAGCGCCTTCCGAAGTCGGCTGTTCCGGCGGTTGGGCGGGAAGGAAGACACTGGCGAGCAACGCACCGCCGAGGGCGATCGCACCGGCCACGACACAGCTCACGCTCAGGCCGTGGTCGAAAGCGCTGCTCGCGACCTGATGCACGGCGATCGCCTGGCTTCCCAGCCCGTGTGCCGAGAGTTGGCCCGAGACGCCGAACGCCGCGCCGACCGATTGATGGGCGAGATCCTTGAGCGGCGACGCCAGTCCCGACGGAAGGCCGGCGTCCAGCCTGGCGCGGTAGAGCGAGTCATACACGCTGCCGAGCACAGCGACCCCCAGCGTTCCGCCGAGCAGCCGGGTCGAGTCGTTCACCGCGGAGCCGACGCCGGCCTGGCGGGCGGAGACGGCACCCATGATCGACTCGGTCGCGGGCGCGGTCGTCAGGCCCATCCCCAGGCCGTAGACGACCATCTGCACGGCGATGGTCCCGTAGCCGAGCGTGGGCGAGATGTCGGAGGCGACCCAGAAATAGAACCCGCCTTGCAGGAGCAGCCCCGCCGTGACGATGGCCTTGGTGCCGACCCGGACGGCCAGGCGGGTACCTGCGACGGAACCGACGGCGACGGACAGAGCCACCGGCAGCAGATGAACGCCCGTGGACAGCGCGCTGTAGTCCCGCACGAACTGGAAGTACTGCGTCATCAGGAAGATGAACCCGAACAGGGTGAAGAACCCGATGGTGACGGAGGCGCTCGCGGCGCTGAACCGCATGTTCGCGAACAGCCGCACATCGAGCATCGGCTGGTCGGCGCGCCGCTCGCCGAGGATGAAGACGAGCAGGAGCAGCGCCGAGCCGGCGAAGCCGAGCAGAGTGGGCGCCGCGGTCCAGCCGCGGTCTGGAGCCTCTATGAGCGTGTAGACGAGCAGCGCCATGAACCCGCCGGACAGGATCAGGCCGGGGAAGTCCAGGCGGTTCGCGACGTCCGGCCTCGACTTCGGCACGGCGAACGCGGCGAGCAGGATGACGGCCGCCGAGACCGGGCCGAGCGCGTAGAAGACACTCGACCACGCGTAGTGGCCGAGCAGGTATCCGCCGACGATCGGCCCGAGGGCGATGGCCACGCCGCTGGTCGCGCCCCACAGCCCGATGGCGATCGCGCGCTCCTTGCGCTGGACGAACACGCCGACCAGCAGAGACAGGGTGGCGGGGAAGGTCAGCGCGGCGCCGAGGCCCATCACCGCGCGGGCGGCGATCAGCGCCCCGGAGGAACTCGCGAAGCCGCCTGTGAAGCTCGCGGCGCCGAACACCGCCAGGCCGGCCAGCAGCATGCCCTTGCGGCCGAAGCGGTCGGACAGGCTGCCGGCGGTGAGCAGGAGCGCGGCGAACACCAGGTTGTAGGCGTCCACGACCCACTGCAACTGGGCCGTCGTGGCGCCGAGCTCCCTGGTCAGGGCCGGCAGGGCGACGTTCACCAGGGTCGTGTCGAGGTTGATGACGAACGATGCCAGGAGCAGTGCCACCAGCAACAGTGGCTTGGGGGAGTTGGCTGCGGAGCGGTTCATAGTTGAAGTCTAGAACCGCTCTGTTTATTTTTTCAACTGCGTGGTTGATTTTAAGAACTAGGTGCCTAGGGGGTGCTGGTCACCGGCTTGATGCGGTCGAGCACGTCCAGCCGACCGTTGGCGACCAGGCCCAATTCCTTCGCGCGGTCGAGGGTGAGAACGCCGGTGAGCACTCCGAGGACGGCGCGGGGAGTCCCCTCCAGCACCAGGTCCGGATCGGTCGCACGCCCGACCCGGCTGTGAATGCGGCCGCCGCCGAGTTCGATGACCGCGTGCTCCCCCGTCGCGATGACCTCGATGGTGGCCGGCGGCCCGCTCGGGTCGGTGTCGGTGCTGAACCATTCCGGGGCGATGGCGAGCCACTGCATGTGGAACGAGTCTTCGTCGCGCTCCTCGCCCATGTAGCGCAGGCCCCACAGGCCGAGCGCCTTGAGTACGGATTCCAGTGCGAGCCCGTCGTCCGTCAACTGGTAGAGCGTGGTCGCGATGGGCGGCGGTGCCTCTTCGCGGCGGACCAGTCCGACGTCCTCGAGTTCTCGAAGACGGGTCGTCAGCAGGTTGGCGGCGATGCCCGGCAGCCCGGTCTTCAGGTCCGTGAACCGGCGCGGGCCCTGGGTCAGCATTTCGCGCACGATGAGCAGCGTCCATCGGTCCCCTACTACGTCGAGAGCGCGGGCGACGGAGCAGTACTGGCCGTATGTACGCATAGCGTGATCGTAGTGGACGGTCGAGACGGCCTCCGCCGACGAACCGACCGCCGGAAATGGAGTCCGGCGGTCGGCGTTCTAGCTGTTCTGATGTGGCTGGCTGTCTGTCTGTTCTGGTTGCCTGCCTATTCTGGCTGTTCTGGCT
>JABFWL010000402.1 GCA_013362315.1 Catenulispora sp.
GTGCCCAGCCGGGGTGCGGGTTGACCGGGGTGCCGGGGGCGGCCGGGGCCTGCGGGGCGGCGCTGCCCGCGGCCGGCGCCGAGGTGCCCGAGGGGGCGACCGTCGACGCCGAGCCGCTGGCGGCCGGAACCAGCACCGAGCAGGTCGTCGCGAGCGCGGCGGCCAGGACGGCCAGGCGGCGGGACCGGTGCGCGGACCGGGATCCGGATGCGGAGGACATCAGGGTTCTCCGTCGCCTCAGCCGAGCGCCAGCGCTTGCAGGCGGCTGTAGGCGCCGTTGAAGACGTCCTGGTCGCCGGCCATGGCGCCGGAGTCCGCGTACTGCCAGAAGGTGTAGAAGCTCCAGCCGCCCGGCAGCGTCCCCGGGCTGCTGGCGTACTTGGCGACCCACAGCGGGTCGTTGGCGGCGAAGCCGCCGTAGTTGCCGGTGCAGGTGCTCCACCAGTCGGTGGTGGTGTAGATGACCGCCCAGCGGCTGGTCCTGGCGTGGTACTCGTTGATGAACGAGGCGATCCAGCTGCGCATGCTGGACTGGCTGAGGCCGTAGCACTCGGCGCCGTACGGGTTGTACTCGATGTCCAGGGCGCCCGGCAGCGTCTTGCCGTCGGCTGACCAGCCGCCGCCGTGCGCGACGAAGTAGTCGGCCTGGGTGGCGCCGCCGGTGGTGTTCGGGGTGGCGAAGTGGTACGCGCCGCGGATCAGGCCGGCGTTGTAGGCGCCGTTGTACTGCTGGGCGAAGTAGGGGTTGGTGTAGTACGTGCCCTCGGTCGCCTTGGAGTACGAGAACTGCGCGCCGGCCGCCTTCGTCGCCGACCAGTTGACGTTGCCCTGGTGGGAGGACACGTCGTCGCCGATCGGGTTGCCGGCCGCCTGCGCCGTGCCGGGCAGCAGCGCCGCCGCGCCGGCCAGCGCGCCGATCGCGAGCGCGGAGATCGCGCGCCGCTTGGTACGGGACGAGAAGCGGGCTGACGTGTTCTTGACCATGGAGCTCTCCTGTGGGGTGAGGCTTGAGCCTGTGTGGAGCTGGTGGAGCCTGAGGTGGAGCCGGTGTGGAGCCGGTGGTAGGGCCGGAACACGGATGGCGGCGCTGACGCCCGAGAACGCCGACACCCGGCGCCGTCGGCAGCGGGTACCTATCAGGGTTCTGCCGTACCCTGGACCGGCCGTCGGCGGCAGCAGTCACAGTAGCTCTAAAACAACAACAGTCAACGACTGTTTATGAGAATTTTGCTGACGATCTGTCGTCGCCGGTGAACCGGACGTGAACCGGCGCCGCCGCCTCGTCCCCGAGCAGGTCCCGAGCGGCCAGCCAGCCGGCCCCGGCCGCGCCGTCACGGGCCAGCCCGAGCGGCGAGTCCGGCCACCGCCGCCGCGCCGCCGCCGCCACCGCTTCGAACACCGGGCCGCGGCTGACCAGCACCGATCCGCCCAGCACCACCGGCTCCCCGGGCACCGGCCCGACGCCGTCCAGGCTCTCCACCAGCACCCGCGCCGCCCCCTCCACGATCCGCTGCGCGGCCGGGTCTCCGAGCTCGTATGCGGCCATCACCAGCGGGGCGAGGCTCGCGAGGGCCACGGTCGGTTGTGCGGCGACGGCGCGGACCAGCTCCGCGGCCCGCCGGCGGCCCCGCACCGCGAACCCCTCCCCGATCGCGGCGCCCAGCGGCTCTTCGCCAGCGGTGTTGGATTCTTTACCGGAAGTTGACCTGGAGTCCACGCCGGCGTCAGGGCTCTGCGCTGACGCCGGTTCGAGCAACGCCTCCAGGACCGCCTTGGCGAGCTCGGCCATCGGCGCGCGGCCGTCCACCGCCGCGATGGCGGCGCGGGCGGCCTGGCGTCCGATCCAGAAACCGGAGCCGTCGTCGCCGAGGAGCCAGCCGTAACCGTCGCGAAACCGTGCGGGCAGCCGGTCGTGCATACGCGCTGCCACCGCGCCGGTGCCGGAGACCAGCAGCGTGCCGTCGGGGCGCGGGGTGCCCGCCGCGAAGGCGACCGTGACATCGGAGACGATCCGCACCGGGCAGCTCAACCCGGCGTCGGCCCAAGCGCGTTCCAGCGTGCCCGGCCCCTTTGGATCGGCGATCAGGGTGCTGACGCCGGCCAGGCCCACCACGCAGGCTTCGACCCGGTCCCCGGGCACGTTCCCCAGCGCCGCCCGCAGCGCCGCGACGATGTTCGCGATCGCCGGTTCGGCACCGAGAACCGTGGGATTGCCGCCCCCGGCGCGCCCCGTCCCCAGCACCCGGCCCCCGACGGTGGCGAGCAGCGCCCGCGAGTGCGTGCCCCCGACATCGAGCCCCACCACGCACGGGTCGCCCATGAATGCCCACCTTCCGGATCGCCCGCGGCGGGCACCCGGATGTGCCGCTGTGGCGTTGTGTGGGATCTTGCCAGAGTGAGCGGGACAACTCAACGGTGAGGAGCGCAAGAATCCACACCACACCAGACCCTTGCGGTGGGGAGGATGAAAGATCAGAGCATGGCGAACTGCCGGCGCGCCGGTCTCGGGAGTGGACGGCGGCAGGCGCTCGGCTGTACTTGCGGCTACTGGCTACTGGCT
>JABFWL010000518.1 GCA_013362315.1 Catenulispora sp.
CGTAGAGTGACCCTTCGTGGGTTCGCTGCGAAATCCCGTCGGGTCTCTCCCGTCGACCGTCTACTGGCGGCGGCGGGTTTTGGTTTTGCTGGCCGTTCTGGTGGTGCTGGCGCTGATCCTCTATGCCTGCTCCGATTCCGGCTCGGGCAAGAAGAAGCCGGCCGGCAACGGCAAGACTTCACCCACCGCCTCGCAGTCCTCGCTCTCGCAATCCGGCAGCAGCTCCGCGTCGGCCTCCGGCGGCCCCTCGGGCAGCGCCCCGGGCACCAGCAACGTCCCGTCCTCCAGCGCCGGCGCCCCGTCCGGCTCGTCGGCGGGCGCCTCCTCCGGCGCGGCCGGTGGTCCCGGCAGCAGCGGCGGGGCCTCGGGCGGCGCTTCCGGAGGCACGACCGGCGGCGCGGTCGGTGGTGCATCAGGCGGTACGACAGGCGGAGCGTCAGGCGGCACGACCGGCGGCGTCAGCGGCGCCCCCGTCGGCGCCTCCGGCAGCTGCCAGCTCTCCCTGCTGCTCACCCAGGCCTCCGGCCAGTACGCCAACGGCGACCACCCGTCGTTCACCGTCACCGCGCTCAACAAGGGCACCGCCGACTGCGACGTCGACCTCAGCCCGAAGTCCCTGGTGCTGACCGTCTACTCCGGCTCGGACCGGATCTGGTCCTCCGCGGACTGCACGACCGCCGGCCCGGACATCCGCGGCATCGCCCCCGGCACCGCCCAGACCGTCGCCTACAGCTGGGACCGCGTCCGCTCGTCGCCGGGCTGCCCGGCCGGCGGCCAGCCGGTAAAGCTGGGCAACTACTTCGGCGTGGTGAGCCTGGCCGCCGGTACCGGCCCGAACGCTCCCTCGGCGCAGAGCCAGCCCAAGGTTTTCGAGCTCAAGAGCGGCAGCTAGCCCGAAGCTCTGCCTGAACCCGAAGCCTGCCCAAGGCCGGAACGCTGCCCTAGCCCGAAAATCCGCTCGCCGAGAATTTTTCGCCGAACCGTGTAAAGAATGCTCCAGTCGGCTCCGACCACCTCACGAAAGGCACCCCGAGCCAACTCTGAGGAGCGAGATCCATGAACGACGTGCTCGTCCGCTGTGACATGTCCGTATCGGTCGACGGCTTCGTCTGCGGCCTGGAGGCGCGGCAGCCGCCGTTCGTGGACGACCGGTTCCACCGGGTCACCGGATGGCAGTTCGGCGACGAGACCGCCCAAGCGATGGTCGCCGAGCGCCTCGAGCAGGCCGGCGCCTACGTCCTGGGCCGCCGCATGTACGACTCGGCCGGCGAGCACTGGAGCGTCGAGTCCCCGTACCGCAAGGACGTCTTCATCGTCACCCACCGGGCCGCCGAGGACATCCGGTTGGCGGACGGCACGGTCTTCCACTTCGCCACCGACGGCGTCCCGGCCGCGATCGCGGCGGCGAAGCAGGCCTGCGAGCCCGGCAAGAAGGTGCACGTCTCCGGCGGCGCCTCAGTCATCCAGCAGGCGCTGGCCGCCGACTTGATCGATGAGCTGCACCTGCACGTCGCTCCGGTGCTCATCGGCCAGGGCACCCGGCTGTTCGACAACCTGCCCGACCGGCTCACCGAACTCGAGCCGGACACCGTCGTCCAGACCCCGGGCATGACCCATCTCAGCTTCCGTATCAACCACGCGCAGAAGGGCTGACCGGCCATGGGCACCTCACCTGTGACTTCCCACGTGACCTCCAAGGACGGCACCACCATCGCGGTCGACTCCGTCGGCACCGGCCCGGCCGTGATCCTGATCGGCGGCGCCTTCAACGACCGCAGCACGGTGGCCGGGTTGGCCGCCGCCCTGGCACCGCAGTTCACCGCGGTCACCTACGACCGGCGGGGCCGAGTGGACAGCGACGACCGGGCGGTCGCGGCCGGCGGCGGCTACGACGTCCAGAACGAGGTCGACGACATCGCGGCGGTGATCGGACACCTCGGCGGCCCCGCGTCGCTGTTCGGCCACTCCTCCGGCGCGATCCTGGCCCTGGAGGCGGCGCTGCGCGGGCTGCCGGTGGACTCGGTCGCCGTCTACGAGCCCCCTTACCGGGCCGATCCCGAGCTGCCGCACCCGCCGGCGGAGGTCCGGGAGCGGATGATCGCGCTGGTCGAGAAGGGTGACCGGGACGGCGCCGCGAGCCTGTTCGTAGGCGACATCATGGGGCTGCCGCCGGCCGCCGTGGCGGGGATGAAGCAGGGACCCGAGTGGGAGTTCTTGTGCGATAAGGCCCTCGCCTTGCCCTACGACCTCGAGTTGTCTCGGCCCTGGGAGATGGCCGATTGCGAGCGGCTGGCGACGTTGGACAAGCCGGTGCTCGCCGTCTACGGCGACCAGACCGCTCCGGGCCTGATGGCCGGAACCAAGATGGTCGCCGAGACCGTGCCCGGCGCTCGGCTGGTCGTGCTGCCCGGCGAGGATCACAGCGTGCTGCGCAATCCCGAGGCGCTGGCGCCGTCGCTGCGGGAGTTCTACGCCTGACACAGAAAAGCCGCCTGACACAGAAAAGCCGCCTGATACAGAAAGCCGCCTGGATACAGAAAAGCCGCCTGACTCAGAAAAGCCGCCTGATACAGAAACTGATACAGAAAAGCAGCCGCCCTCCCGAGTCGTCGGGAGGGCGGCTGCCGTTACCGAGTCTTAGACGTACCGCTCGAGGATCGACGACTCCGCCAGCCGCGACAGCCCCTCGCGCACCGACCTCGCGCGCGTCTCGCCGACGCCCTCCACCCGCTGCAGATCGTCGATCGAGGCGGCGAGCAGCTTCTGCAGACCGCCGAAGTGCTCCACCAGACGGTCGATGACCGCACCGGGCAGCCGCGGCACCTTGGCCAGCAGCCGGTAGCCGCGCGGCGACACCGCCGACTCCAGCACCTCCACGCCGCCGCCGAAGCCCATCGCCTTGGCCACCTGGATCAGGTCCAGCAGCTGGGCGCGGTCCAGGCCGCCGAGGTCGTCGGAGACGTCGGCCACGGTGCGGGCACGCTTGCCGGTGCGCTCGGGCAGATAGTCGCGGGCGATCAGATCGCGGTCCGGGTCCACCCCGGCGATCAGCTCGTCGAGCTGCAGCGAGAGCAGCCGACCGTCGACACCGAGCTGCACCACGTAGCCGGCCACCTCGTCGGCGATGCGGCGCACCATCTCCAGGCGCTGCGCCACGGCGGCCACGTCGCGGACCGTCACCAGGTCCTCGATCTCCAGCGCCGACAGGGTGCCGGTGACCTCGTCCAGGCGGAGCTTGTAGCGCTCCAGCGTCGCCAGCGCCTGGTTGGCCTTGGACAGGATGGCGCCGGAGTCCTCCAGCACCACGCGCTGGCCGCGCAGATACAGGGCGATGATGCGCATCGACTGCGACACCGACAGCACCGGGAAGCCGGTCTGCTTGGCCACGCGGTCGGCGGTGCGGTGCCGGGTGCCGGTCTCCTCGGTCGGGATGGCCGGGTCCGGGACCAGCTGCACGCCGGCGCGCACGATGCGGGTGCCGTCGCTGGAGACCACCACGGCGCCGTCCATCTTGCACAGCTCGCGCAGGCGCTGCGGGGAGAACTCCACGTCGAGGACGAAGCCGCCGGTGGCCATCTCGTCGACCAGCTTGTCGAAGCCGAAGACCACCAGGCCGCCGGTGTTGCCGCGCAGGATGCGCTCCAGGCCGTCGCGCAGCGCCGTGCCGGGCGCGACCGTCGACAGGATCGCCGACAGGGCGGCGCGTTCGGAGGCCTCACCTGTCACTGTGCGTTTCCCATCCTTCTGCCGGTGTCTGCACCAACCTTACCGGCGGGAGCCGGTCGCCACGGCGTGAAGCGCTGCGCGGACGTCGCCCACTTCGACGATCGAAAGGCCCGCGGGGTTCCCGCCGTACTCCTTGCCGTCCGGATCCGGCGGCACCAGCGCGGTCTTGAAGCCCAGGCGCGCCGCCTCGGACAGCCGGCGGCGGACCCCGGTCACCGGCCGCACCTCGCCGGCCAGACCGACCTCGCCGATGGCGACCACGCCCTCGCCGACCGGCTCGTTGACCGTGGCCGAGGCCAGGGCCAGCAGCAGCGCCAGGTCCGCGGCCGGCTCGGTCAGCCGCACGCCGCCGACCGTGGCGCTGTAGATCTCCGAGCTGGCCAGGCCGCCGATGCCGCCGCGCTGCTGCAGCACCGCGAGGATCATCGCCACCCGGTTGGTGTCCAGGCCCGAGGAGGCCCGGCGCGGGGCCGGCGCGCTGGAGCGGGTGACCAGCGCCTGCACCTCGGCGACCAGCGGGCGGCGGCCCTCCAGGGTCACGGTCACGCAGGTGCCCGGGACCGGCACCGGCCGCCGGGACAGGAACAGGCCGCTGGGATCGGACAGCCCGCGAATCCCGGCGTCGTGCATCTCGAAGCAGCCGATCTCGTCGCTGGCGCCGTAGCGGTTCTTCACCGCGCGGATCAGCCGCAGGCTGGTGGCCCGGTCGCCCTCGAACTGCAGGACCACGTCCACCAGGTGCTCCAGGATGCGCGGGCCGGCGATGCTGCCGTCCTTGGTGACGTGTCCGACCAGGACGCACGCCATGTTCCGCTCCTTGGCGTCCCGGATCAGCGCCGCGGCCACCTCCCGGACCTGGGTGACGCCGCCGGGGGTGCCGTCCACCGCCGCAGAGGCCACGGTCTGCACGGAGTCCACGATCACCAGCCGCGGCTGCAGGGCCTCGATCTGCCCCAGGACCGAGCCCAGGTCGGTCTCGGCGGCCAGATAGAGGTTCGGGCTCAGGGCCTTGACCCGGTCGGCCCGCAGTCGCACCTGCGCCGCCGACTCCTCGCCGGTGACCACCAGGGTCCGGGCGCCGGAGGAGGCGTAGGCGGCGGCCGCCGACAACAGCAGTGTGGACTTGCCGATGCCCGGCTCGCCGGCCAGCAGGACCACGGCGCCGGGCACGATGCCGCCGCCGAGCACCCGGTCCAGCTCGCCCACCCCGGTCGGGACCGCGGCCGCGTCGTCGACCGCCACCTCGCCGATCGGCCGGGCCTTCTGCGCCGGCATGGTCGCCGTGGTCTTCGGCGCCGACTTCGCCGCGCCCCGCTCCTCGACGCTGCCCCAGGTCTGGCACTCGCCGCAGCGGCCGACCCACTTGGCGTACTGGGTCCCGCACTCGGTGCACTGGTACGACGCCGCGGCGTCGGCCTTGCGGGTGCGGGAGTTGGTGGTCGCCATGGGCACACCGTAGCCTGCGGAACCGACAGCTCCGGCGCCCTCCCGGCACGGGCGCCGACGCCCGCTGACGCCCACCGATGGCAGCCTTCTCGTCACCGGACGTCACTTTTGTGCGCAAACAGGGTCGATTCCGGCGGGCCTTGATACGGAAACCCCTGATCCACTGGCCGTTTATCGCTCGAATGGCTTAACGTCTGAGGCCGTGACAGACCGGGAAATGGTGACGGCGCTGCGCGCGGGGGATCAGCTCGCGATCGGGCAGATCTATGACACCTACGGCGCACGCCTGTATGCGTACTGTTATGACCTGCTGGCCGACCACGAGCTGGCCGCCGACGCGCTGCGTGACGCCTTCATCGTCGCCGACCACCGGATCCGGGAGCTGGCCAACCCCGACGAGCTCGGCGCCTGGCTCTACGCCCTGACCCGGGCCGAGGCGCTGCGCCTGGGGGTGTCCGACGACATCCCGGCCGACGCCGCCCAGGGCACCCGCGGCGACAAGTTCGCCCGCGCCGCCCTCGACGTCTACGCGATGCTCCCGCCGGAGACCCGGGAGATCCTCGACCTGGCCTTCCGGCACCGCATGGTCGACGCCGACCTGGCTCTGGTCATGGACATGTCCGAGGAGCAGATCGGCCAGGTGGTCGCCGACGCCCAGGAGGACCTGGAGAACGGCCTGGCCGCGGTGCTGGCCAACCGGGTCGGCGACCCGCGCTGCGCGGAGATCGCCGAGCTCGGCAAGCGCTTCGACCGGCTCGACGGCAAGGGCGTGGACCCCTGGCTGGAGGCGGTCGCCCGGCACGTCAAGACCGACCAGGCCTGCGCCGACCACATCGAGAACCGCCGCCCCCTGCGCCTGTTCGAGGAGCTGCCGCAGACCTTCGTCCCCCCGGGCGTCCGCGCCCGGGTCCTGGACACCCTCCGCGACCCGGCCGGCGCCGCCTTCTGCCAGCGCATCGCCGACCGCGCCGGCCGCTTCGACGAATCCGGCTTCCCCACCGGCGGCAGCGCCAAGTCCTCGGCCGGCACCGCCCGCAAGCTGCTGCCGGTGGCCGGCATCGTGCTGGTGCTGGCCGCGCTCGGCGGCGGCGCCTGGGCGATGATGGGCGGCGGCTCCGACAGCTCGTCGAGCACGTCGTCCTCGACCACCTCGACGTCCAGTTCCACCGGCCCGGCGGCGAACGCGGGCAGCACCTCGACCACCGGTTCGGCGGCGCCGTCCACGCCCCAGCCCTCGAATTCCGACGCGGGCACCACGTCGGCCCCCGACGGCGGCACCACCGACACCGGCTCCACCAACGGCGGGACGTCGCACCGGACCTCGACCACGTCGAAGCACACCACCTCGGGCCACACCACCGCGACCACCGGCCACCGCACGACGACGACCAGCAGCGCGGCCACGACGACCAGCACGCCGTCCGAGCCGGACACGTCGACGACGAACGGGCTGCCGAGCAACACGGCGACGACGCCGACCACCACGACGTCCTCCTCGTCGTAGGCGCTCGCAGGTCCGCGGACTTCCGCGGGCCGCCAAAGGTTACGGCCTCTCCGGGAGAAACGCCCGAAGGGGGCATCCTGGACCGATTCGCCGTATCAGTCCACCGGCCCATGTCTAACGTCGGCTGGTGTGAAGGACCACGATTCGATTGCCGGCGATCCCCTGGATCCCGCGGACCCGGTGAACCGCGACAGCGTCTCCGACAGCTGGGGACGTGCGGCGGCCTACGACGCCTACGCGGACGGTCTGCACACCTACGCCCTCGGCGGCCTGCGCAACCACGAGGCGGCGGCCTCGGCGGTGTACTGCACGTTCATCGCCGCCGACCACCATGTCGCGCACCTCGGCGACGCCGAGATGCTGCGGCCGTGGCTGTATGCGATCGCCCGACACTACTGCCGCGCGGGCAAGCTGCCGCGACTGCGGCTGGTGCCGCCGGTTTCTGGTTCGGCTTCTTCCACCCGGGACGCCGCCAGAGAAGCTGCCAAAGAAGCCGCCAAAGACCGCTCCCTCGCGGACCTCGAGCGCTCCCTCCTGAGCGCGGAGCTGGCCTCCCTCGACTGGCCGGACACCGACGGCTTGTCCGCCGCCCACCGCGAAGTGCTGGAGCTGTCCGTCCGCCACGGCATGGAGAGCCGCGCCGTCGGCTTGATACTGGGTAAGCCCGCGGCGGAGTCCTTCGAACTGCTCTCAGCGGCCTGGCATGAACTCGAACGCTCGCTGGCCGCCACCGCCCTGCTGCGCACCACCCGCGAGCACTGCTCGGACCTGGCGGCCCTGGCCGAGGGCTGGAGCGGCCGGCTGACGGCGCAGCGCCGCGAACCGCTGGTGGCGCACGTGGACTCCTGCTCTCGCTGCCAGTTCCACCTCCACAAGGTGGTCGGTGCTCCGCAGGCTCCGTCGATCCTGCCGCATGTGCCGGCCCCGAAGGAGCTGCGCGAGCGCGTCCTCGGCGACCTGCTGGACACCGGTCCGGAGAAGGAGGCCGAGAAGGCGGCGATCGCCGGTCGGCTGACCGCGTTCGACTCCCTCGGCTTCCCGACCGCCGACGCCATGGCCCTGCCGCCGCTCCGGCCATTGCCGCCAGTACCAGTCCCGGTCCCGGCCGCAGTGACCGCGACCGACCGCAAGACGCGATTACTCGGGTTGCTGGGACGGCGACCGACCGACGAGGTTCTCGTCGCGACGGCCGCGGAACCCGGCAACGAACTTGCCACCGAGCTCGCCCCCGAGCCGATCGCTCCGCGTCGCGGCTCGGCGGTCGCGTCAGCCCCGGATTCCCAGGCGTCGCGACGGCGTGGTGTTGCGACTGGGAACGCGGGCTCTGATTCAGCGCCCCGCCCGACGATCACCGCCGTCATGCCGAAGGTGCCGAACGCCGAACCGGCCGGCGTTTTCGCCGACGTGCGCGGCAACCGCGTCCGCTCCGCGTCCGCCGCCGTCCCGGATTCCGGATCCACCCCTGATTCCGGATCCACCCCGCCTCCCCGCCGCAACTCGGTCGCCGCCGCGATCGAGGGCCGCCGCCGAGGAGCCGCGGACGCACGCAACACCGTCGCCGAACCACGCCGCGTCACCGACGCCTACGAGGCGGCGGCTTCGGTCGCGGCAGCGATCGCCGCCGAAGACCCGGCCGCACACCAGGTGCCGCGCATCGCGCCCGCAGGCAGCGGCCGCCGGCCCGAGCCGGTACGTCGCCCCGCCGCTTGTGCCGCTACTCCCACAACGCCGCGCGCCCTCAGCCGTCCGCCGTCGCCACAGCCCCCGCGCCCGACGACGGCGCCACCCCCGCCCCCGATGCCGGCGCCGATGCGCAGTCGAAAGTCGACCTTCAAGTCGGCGCTCGCCAGCTCGGCGGTCCTCAGCGGCGTCGGCGCGGCCGGCGTGACCGCGTTCGTACTGTTCGTGCCGTCCGCGAACAGCAACAAGACCCTGTACACACCTCCCGACCCCAACGGCAACTCGTCACAGCTGCCGGACTACCCGCGTCCCAGCGACAGCGCCGGCGGATCGGCGCTGCCGGTCGCCGGCGGCAGGATGGGCGGCGGGCCGCTGCCCGGCGACACCGTGACCGCGCAGGTGGTCGCGGCGGCAGTGCCGGTGTCGTCGGCGTCCGGCTCCGGCTCGGCGTCCGGGCCGGGGCGCTCCACCGCACCGCCGGTCGGGGGACCGATGGACTCGCTGCCGCCGGCCGCCAGCCCGACCCTGACGGGGCCGCCGCCGACCACCGCGGCCGGGCAGCTGAACATCAGCGTGACGCGGCGTTCGAACGTCCCGGGCGAAGTCACCGTCACACTCTGGAACTCCGGTCCCGGACCGGTCTCCTGGACGGCCACGCCCGACGCGCCCTGGATCGAGCTCAGCGCGGTCTCCGGCATCCTCGCGCCGGGAGCGCAGACCACGATGCGGATCGACGTCGACCGCGCGGCCGAACCGAGCACCCGGTGGCAGGCGCACGTCCGCTTCGACCCGAGCGGGCAGATGATCGCGCTCAGCGGCGCCGGGAACCCCGGGACGCCGAGCAGCACGCCGAGCAGCCCGCCGACCACGCCGCCCACCACGCCCACCACGCCGAGCGGTCCGCCCAGCAGCACGCCGAGCACCCCCGGCACGCCCGGATCCTCCACGTCCTCGTCCGGTCCGAGCACCACCCCGACCGGGCCGCCGTCGAGCGCGCCGAGCACCCCGCACAGCCCGCCGTCGTCCAGCGCCGCCAACAGCCCGTCGTCCAGCACGCCGGGCGGTCCGTCGAGCCCGCCACCATCGCAGCCCTCGACGAAGACCTCGACGACGCCCCCTTCGGCGCACCCGTCGACCCCGCCACCGACCACGCCGCACTCGCCCCGCCACCGGTGAGGCGCGACGGCGGTCCGGCGATCCGCTGAACCGCCGTCCTCCAGCCGCTCCGGCTGCCCGCCGCGCCGGAGCGCCGGAAGGCGCCCGACCAGACCCAGCCGGTCGGGCGCCTTCCGCTATCCGCGTTCAGCCGCGCCTATCTGTACCTATCTGCACTTATCTACGCCTATCTGTGCCTATCTGCCTCTATCTGTGCCTATCTGCCTCTATCTGCCTCTATCTGCCTCTATCTGCTCATCCATCCGGCGTGAGCAGCACCATGACCGGCCACGGCATGCGGCCCCACACTGCTCGGAGCAACTGCCGCCGTATCCGAGCCCGCGGTTGTGTCAGTGCCAGCACCTGTGTCAGCACCCGCATCCGCTCCGAACGGCCCGTGGAACACTCCGCTGTACACGTCCGTCGGCCCGGTCGCCGGGTTCAACGACGCCACGAACACCGTCTGCACGCCGAACGCCCCGGCCGGTGCCATGCCCTCGTAGTCGCCGAGCATGTACCCGCCCGCGAACGGCGCCTTCAGCCAGTCGAACTGCGGCGTGATCTGCCGCTCGAACCCGTGCCTCAGGTCGCCGCCGGGGAAGGTCTTCAAGAACCGCGCCGTGGGCAGCGTCGTCGTGTTTCCAGCCTGCAGGTACCGCAGGTCGTAATACGAGATCGTCACCGTCCCCAGGTGGTCCACCGCCACCACCGGTGTGAACGCCGGAACCCCGGGCTTGCTCACCAACGCCGGTGCCGACCAGGTCTTGCCGTGGTCCCCGGAGGACACCATCTCGATCTGGTCGTAGGCGCCGCCGCTGAAGTCCGAGCCCTCATACGTCACCCAGATCCGCCCGGAGACCGGATCCACGGCGACCGCCTCCAGGCCGCCGCCGGCCCGCAGCACCTTGTCCGGCGCGTTCGGATCCACCTCGGCCACCGAGGAGTCGGTCGCCACCGGCGTCGGCTCGGACCACGTCGTGCCCTCGTCGGTCGAGGTCACCATCTCGTAGGTGGCGCTCACCGGCACGTTCGCGGTGGCGTCGGTATAGGTGATCAGGTTGAAGAAGTCGTAGAGCTTGCCATGCGAGTCCTCGACCACGATGTTGCCGATGGTCTGCGTGAACGGCGCCAGCGCGGCGGTGTCGACCAGTGTCGCGGGCTGCGACCAGGTCTTGCCGTGGTTGTGCGTCACCGAGATCAGCGCCGGACCGGTGAAATCGTTGTTGGACGTGTCGAGCCGGTCCCACACCTGGTAGGCGACACCGGGACGCAGCTGGTCGGCGGTCACGGAGTTCTTGTCGTCGCCCAGGTTCGGGTCGTCGTCGGCGATCACCGGCTGGGCGTACTTCCACGACGCGCCGCCGTCGAAGGATGTCGCCGCGCCGACCCCGCCGCGGTTGGTGTTCTCGTCGAACTGCAACACGCTGGAGTACGCGGCCCCGTCCGGGCCGAAACTCACCCAGATGTCGGAGATCCGGTGGTAGTCGTTGCCGCCCGAACACTGCCCGAAGGGCAGCACTCCGACGTGGTAGTGGGCGCCGTCGCCGGTCCACGCGTAGCCGCCGCCGTGCGAACCGCCGTTGCTGAACCGGTCCTGCTGCCAGGTGACGATCGCGTGGCGGGAGTTGTGCGGGTCCACCGCGACGAACGGCTCGGTCTCCGAGCCCGGGTAGACGGTGCCGTTGGCGGCGCCGGCCGTGCAGCCGGCCACCGGGTTGGTCAGGGACACCTGCTGGATCGGACCGGTGGCGCCCGCGCTCGCGAACGACGCCGAAGTGGCCAGGGCGATCAGCAGCGCGGTCGCTGTGATCGCCGCTTTACGAGCTCTGCGCATACTCGCTCCATCTCGTGGCGGAGGATTGTTCACAGTGCGTGAAAGTGCGTGCTCAACGGCAGGACGCACACCGGGAACCCTAGAACGGGCTCCCGGTGATGGCAATGATCTGATTCGCTGGCAGATCGGGCGTTATCCGACCGGACCAGGCGGGGTGAAGCGTTATCAGGCGGATCAGGCCGGATCCGCCGGATGCGGCGCGATCAGCACCCGCGCGGCGTCCCGGGTCTCGCAGAGCCCGACCAGCACGTCGTATGCCTTCTGTCCCATCATCTCGGTCAGCTCCGGACCGTAGGACACATACACCGGCTCCCGGCCGACGTGCGCCTCGGTGGCCCCGGTGCACCACCAGTTCAGGTCGTGCCCGCCGCCGCCCCAGCCGCGCCGGTCGTACTCGCCGATCGACACCACCAGCACCTCGGTGCCGTCCGGCCGCTCGAGGCGGTCGTAGGCCCGGCGCACCGGCAGCTGCCAGCACACGTCCGGCTTGGTGCGCAGCGGATGGATGTCCTCGCGCAGCGCCAGCGCGTGCAGGGCGCAGCCCTCGCCGCCGGAGAAGCCCGGCCGGTTCAAGAAGATGCACGCGCCCTCGACGACCCGGGTCTGCTTGTCGCCGTCCTCATCCTTCTGAGTGATTCCGAGCTCCAGACCGACCGACCGGAACTGCCAGGTCTCGTCGGTGAGCCGCTCGGCGGCCCGCTCGACCCGCTTGCGGTCGGCCTTGTCCGAGTAGTGCGCGCCGAGCGTGCAGCAGCCGTCGGAGGCGCGGCCGGGGCGGATCCCGCCGCAGCCCGCGCCCCAGATGCAGGTCCAGCGCGAGCACAGCCACGTCAGGTCGGCCCGGTAGATCTGGGCAGGATTGTCGGGGTCGGGGAACTCCACCCATTCGCGGGGGAAGTCGAGCGGTACTTCAGGCACGGGGCCAGCCTATGTGGTCGGCGCGCCCAGCCGTGGGAGGTGCGGGTAACGTATCGCGCTATGCGCCTCGGAGTGTTGGACGTCGGATCGAACACGGTGCACCTGCTGCTGCTCGACGCGCACGAGGGTGCCCACCCCATTCCGGCCTTCTCGCACAAGGTCGAACTGCTGCTGTCGCAGTCGACCGACGACTCCGGCGCGATCCTGCCGGCCGGCATCGAGCGGCTGTGCCAGGTGGTCGCGCACGCGCTGCGGGTCGCCGAGGACAAGGGCGCCGAGGAGATGCTGGCCTTCGCCACCTCCGCGGTCCGCGAGGCCGCCAACGGCGACCAGGTGCTGGCCGAGGTCCGCGAGCAGACCGGCGTCAATCTGGAGGTGCTGCCCGGCCCGGACGAGGCCCGGCTGACCTTCCTGGCGGTGCGCCGCTGGTTCGGCTGGTCCGCCGGCCGGCTGCTGGTGCTGGACATCGGCGGCGGCTCGCTGGAGATCGCGGTCGGCCTGGACGAGATGCCGGACGTCTGCGAGTCGCTGCCGCTGGGCGCCGCCCGGCTCACCCACGACCGGCTCAAGGGCGACCCGCCCGGCCCGGAGCAGCTCCGGGAGCTGCGCAAGTACGTCCGGCACGAGATCGCCAAGGCGGTCTCCCGGGTGGCCCGGGCCGGCCGCCCGGACCGGGTGGTGGTCACCTCCAAGACGTTCCGCCAGCTGGCCCGGATCGCCGGCGCCGCGCCCTCGGCGCAGGGCCTGTACGCGCCGCGCTCGCTGCGCGCCCGCGACCTGACCGAGTGGCTGCCCCGGCTGTCCCAGATGTCCGCCGCGCAGCGCGCCGGGCTGCCCGGGGTGTCCCCCGGCCGGGCCGGACAGCTGCTGGCCGGCGCCGTGGTCGCCGACGCCGCCTTCGACCTGTTCGGCGTCGAGACGGCCGAGCTGTGCCCGTGGGCGCTGCGCGAAGGAGTGATCCTGCGCAGGTTGGACACCCTTGTAAGCTGAGCGGCGTGACCTTCAGGACCGACAGCGCCGGGACGACGGAGCACGTCATCCTGCCGAAGGTCGGCCTGTCCACCTCCTCGGTCTACCCCGCGCCCACCCGCTACGCCTTCGACGTCGCGGCCCGCCTCGGCTACGACGGCGTCGAGGTCATGGTGTCGGTGGACCCGGCGAGCCAGTACCCGGACAAGATCCTGGAGTACGTCGAGGAGTACCAGGTCCCCGTGGTCTCCATCCACGCCCCGACCCTGTTCTGGCTGAACCTGAAGCGGATCTGGGGCTCGGACCCCTGGGAGAAGCTGAAGCGCTCCCGCGAGGCCGCCGAGCGGGTCGGCGCCAAGGTGGTGGTGGTGCACCCGCCGTTCCGCTGGCAGCAGCCCTACGCCGAGGAGTTCGCCGAGGGGATCAGGCGCCTGAATCAGGAGTCCGAGGTCCAGTTCGCGGTCGAGAACATGTACCCCTGGCGGGCCTCCACGCCGGACATCTTCGGCCGGATCCCGCGGATCAAGGTCCCCCGGATGGAGCGCGAGGGCGAGGCCTACTACCCCGGCTGGGACCCCACCGAGACCGGTTTCGAGCACTACGTCCTGGACTTGTCGCATACCGCGACCGCCCGCAACGACGCGCTGGCCATGTACGAGCGCATGGGGGATCAGCTGGTCCACCTGCACCTGGCCGACGGCACCGGCCAGAACAAGGACGAGCACCTGGTGCCCGGGCGCGGCAGCCAGCCGTGCCGCGAGGTGCTGGAGCGGATCGCCCGCCGCGGCCTGGTCGGCGCCGTGGTGCTGGAGGTCAGCACCCGGCGCGCCGAGTCCGAGCTGCAGCGCGAGGAGGACCTGCGGGAGTCGCTGCTGTTCGCCCGGCGCGCGCTGGCCGGCTTGCCCGAAGACAGCTCGCCGCGGGTGCTGGCGGCGGCAGAGACCTCTGGAGCGGCCGGCGGCCCCGGCGAGCCGGGTTTCCCCAGAACGAGTCCCCACCAGGAGTAGCGCGTGGCCGAGTCCTCGATGTTCGACACCCTGGTATCGGCATACGCGGGGAGCCGGCCCGGTTATCCGGCGGCGGTCTTCGAGGCGTTGCCGGAGCTGGCCCGACGGCCGCTGGCCGGCTCCCGGGTGGCCGATGTCGGGGCCGGGACCGGCATCTTCTCCCGGCAGCTGCGGGAGCGCGGCGCCGTGGTGACCGCGGTCGAGCTGTCCGAGCCGATGCTGCGGCAGCTGGTCGCGGACTCCCCGGGCGTCGGGGCGGCGCTCGGCAGCGCCAACGCGCTGCCGCTGCGCACCGGCGCGGTGGACTTCGTGAGTTTCGCGCAGGCGTGGCACTGGGTGAACCCGGAGTCGGCGGTGCCGGAAGTGCTGCGGGTTCTGGCCCCCGGCGGCGCACTGGCCTGCGTCTGGAACACGCCCGTGTCCGACGCGCCGTGGCGCCTCGGCTACAACGATCGCATCAGGGAGCTGATCGGCCGCGAACCGGCCTACGGCAACGAGAGCACCGGCTTCGACCAGGAGCCGCGGATCGATCTGGGATCCTTCGCATCGGCCTTGCGGACGCGGGTGTTCAAGACGGCCTGGTCCCGGACCATCCCGATCGAGCAGCGGCTGCTGAACGTCCAGTCCCGCTCCTACGCCGGCACCGTGCCGCCGGAGCGGCTGGCGGCGTTCCTAGCCAACGAGCGGGCAATCCTGTTGAAGCACTTCCCGGACGGGATGGTCGTCGAGGAGTACATCACCTGGCTGGGCGTGGTCCGCAAGCCATGACCTGGCTGGGGCCGAAACCGTAGCCCGCGCGGCTCACCGATCCGGACGCCGCCTGCGATTCGGTCCTAGGCTTGGTCTGCTGGGGAAAACGCACGGCGGCTGGAGGACCTCGTGGTGTTGCGTCGGACGTTGCTGGCGGCGGCGGGCAGTGAGCGCACCCGCGCCCTCGTCGAGCGCTCCCCGGGCTCGCGGCAGATCGTGAAGCGCTATGTCGCGGGGCCGGCCACCGACGACGCCGTGGCGGTGGCCGACGCGCTGATCGAGGACGGCCTGCTGGCCACCATCGACCACCTGGGGGAGGACACCACCGACTCCAACCAGGCGATCCTGGTCAAGGAGGCGTACCTGCTGCTGCTGGAGCGTCTGGCCGCCGCCGGCCTGACCCCGCACGCCGAGGTGTCGGTGAAGCTGTCGGCCATCGGCCAGTCGCTGAGCAGCGACGGCGAGAAGATAGCCCTGGAACACGCGCACGCCGTCTGCGAGGCGGCCCAGCGCGCCGGCACCACGGTGACCTTCGACATGGAGGACCACACCACCACCGACTCGACCCTGAAGATAGTGTCCGAGCTCCGCCGCGACTATCCGTGGGCGGGCATCGTGCTGCAGGCCTACCTGCGCCGCACCGAGGCCGACTGCAAGGACTTCGCCACCCCCGGCTCCCGTGTCCGGCTGTGCAAGGGCGCCTACCGGGAACCGGAGTCGGTGGCGTATCAGGAGAAGCAAGAAGTCGACCTGTCCTTCGTCCGCTGTATGCGTACCCTGATGGCCGGCGAGGGCTACCCGATGCTCGCCACCCACGACCCCCGCCTGATCGAGATCGGCGGCGCCCTGGCCGTCCGCAACGGCCGCGACATCGGCAGCTACGAGTTCGAGATGCTGTTCGGCATCCGCCCCCACGAGCAGAAGCGGCTGGCCGCCGCCGGCGAACGCATGCGGGTCTATGTGCCCTACGGCAGCGAATGGTACGGCTACCTCATGCGACGATTGGCTGAGCGCCCGGCGAACCTGACCTTCTTCGCCCGGTCGCTGCTCTCGAAGGACTGACCGCACCGTAAGGAGACCAGCCAGCATGACCCAGCGCGTCGCCGTCCTCGGCACCGGCAAGATCGGCGAGGCCCTGGTCTCCGGCCTCCTCCGGGCCGGCAAGCCGGCCACCGAAGTGCTGGTCACGGCCCGCCGCCCGGAACGCGCCAAGGCCCTCCACCACGCCTACGGCGTGGAGGCGGTCGGCAACGCCGAGGCGGCAGCCGAAGCGGACACCCTGATCCTCACCGTCAAGCCCCAGGACATGGGCACCCTCCTGGAGGAACTGGCGCCCCATGTCCCCGCCGACAAGCTGGTCATCTCCGGCGCCGCCGGCATCACCACCCAGTTCATCAGCTCCCGCCTGGCCGAAGGCGTCCCGGTCGTCCGCGTCATGACCAACACCCCCGTCCTCGTTGACGAGGCCATGTCCGCCATCTCCCCCGGCGCCCACGCCACCGAGGAGCACCTGCAACGCACCGAGGAGATCTTCACCCCGGTCGGCAAGACCATCCGCGTCCCCGAAGCCCAACAGGATGCGGTAACAGCCCTCTCCGGCTCCGGCCCCGCCTACTTCTACTACCTCGTCGAAGCCATGACCGACGCCGGCATCCTCCTGGGCCTCCCCCGCGCAGCCGCCCACGACCTCATCGTCCAAGCCGCAATCGGCGCCGCAGTAATGCTCCGCGACTCCGGCGAACACCCAGTCAAGCTCCGCGAAGCAGTAACCTCCCCCGCCGGCACCACCATCGCCGCCATCCGCACCATGGAGGACCACGGCGTACGCGCCGCCATGATCGCCGCCCTAGAGGCCGCCCGCGACCGCTCCCGGGAGCTGGCTTCAGGAGCGTGAGGCCGTGCCGCGCCGACGCCCCATCGCCGCCTGACCGGCAGCCGAACGCGCGGCTTAGCCACACAGCCACCGAAGCTCCTCAACAACCGCCGCCGCCCCCCTAACAGCACCGCCCTATGGACTTGCGCATGTTCCCCGAGAGAACTGAGGCTCCCGCCGAAGGCGCCGGCTCTTCACAGGCTTTTGACTTGCCAAGGCAAAAGCGCCTCGAGTAGCTAAAGTAACCCCATGGATGATCTTGTCCTACCCTCAATCTTCCGCGTAGCCGACTTCGCAACCTGGACGGTCGCCGCAGCCCACACCCAAGCAGCAGCCTTCCTCACCGCGCGAAACGGAGCCGGCACCACACCACAAGTCTCAATCACCCCCCGAGAAGCAGCAATCGCCTTCCGCAGCGAACGCTACCTTCGCCTAAACGGCGAACCCACCTTCGACTGGGCCCCTCTCTCCGGCGACTACCAAACCACCGACGGCTGGATCCGCCTCCACTGCAACTTCGACCACCACGCCGCAATCGCCTGCCAAGTCCTCGGCGTGCCCCAGGACCGCTCCGCTCTCGAAGCCGCAGTCCGCCGCCGTAACCGCTTCGAGCTGGAAGACGCGATCACCGAAGCCGGCGGCGTAGCCGCCGCAATGAGATCCCGCACAGAATGGGCAGCACACGAACAGAGCCAGGCGCTGGCAAAGCAGCCCCTGGTAGCCCTGACCCCCATCGCCGGCGGCGAGACCTTCGCAGCGATATGCGCGGCCACCAACAGCGACCGCGCCCGCCCCGCCTCCCGCAACCACAACACCAACACCAACACCAACCACCTCCCCCGCCCCCTTTCCGGCATCCGCGTCCTAGACCTCACCCGCATCATCGCCGGCCCCAACGCCGGCCGCGTCCTAGCCGCCTACGGCGCCGACGTCACCATGATCCGCTCCCCGCTCCTCCCCACCATCCGCGGCCTGGACCTCGACCTCAACTTCGGCAAGTCCCTCCGATTCCTCGACCTCCGCTCCGCCGCCGGCCACTCCACCTTCCTCGACCTCGTACGCAGCGCCGACATCGTCCTCCAGTCCTATCGCCCAGGCGCGCTAGCCGCCCTCGGCCTAGGGCCCTCAGACCTGGCAGCCCTCAACCCCCGCCTGATCTACGCGTCCATCTCCGCCTACGGCACCACCGGCCCCTGGGCCGCTCGCCGCGGCTTCGACTCCCTGGTCCAGATGGCGGTCGGGATCGCCGACGAAGGAATGCAGGCATCAAGCGCCCCGCGCCCCGTCCCCCTCCCAGCCCAAGTCCTCGACCACGCCGCCGGCTGGCTCACCGCCGCCGGCGCCATCGAGGCCCTCAACCGTGGCGGCGGCCTGACCGTCGACGTGAGCCTGGCCGGCGTATCCGCCGCCCTAGACCGGCTCGGCCGGTGGGACCCTTCCATCGGGCTAGCCGTCCCCGACCCCGCCTTATCAGACGTCGAAGGCCTCCTCCTCCACACCCCCACCTCCGCCGGAACCCTGACCCACGTCCGCTTCCCCGGCCGAATCCCCGGTGCGGAAATCGGATGGTCCGGCCCGCCGCCGATCGTATGATCGGCCCCATGGGACAGATCGTCATCTCTGGTGGAGGAACCGGTATCGGGCTGGCCACGGCGCGCCTGTTCGGTGCCGAAGGCAACCGAGTGCACATCATCGGGCGGCGCGAGAAGGTGGTCGAGGAGGCCGCTGCGACACTCAACGCGGAGTTCGGTGAAGACCGCGTGGTCGCGCACGCAGCGGACCTGACCGTGGTCGCGGACGTGGAGCGCGTCGCGGGGGCGGTCGGCGAGTCCGGCGATCCGGTGGACGTGCTGGTCAACAACGCCGGCGGCAGCTTCGGCAACGCCGGCCGCGGCGCCTCGCTGGCCGAGATCGAGGCCGACTACCGCGCCAACTTCGAGGGCAACGTCGTCACCGCGGTGCTGCTCACCCACGCCCTCATCCCGCAGTTGACGCGCCCCGGCGGCGCGATCGTCACGGTCAGCTCCATCGCGGCCGTCCGCGGGCCCGGCTCCTACGGCGGCGCCAAGGCCTACCTGCACGCGGCCACTTGGGAATGGGCCGCTTCCCTCGCGCCCGACGGCATCCGCGCCAACGCCGTCGCACCCGGATTCACCGGGGAGACCGAGTTCTTCGGCCCGAGGATGAGCGCTGAGTTCCACGCCAGCCGAGTCGGCCAGACCCTGCTGAAGAAGGCCGGCACCCCCGAGGAGATCGCCGACGCGATCAAGTACCTCGCCGGCGCCACGAACGTCACCGGCGAGATCCTGCACATCAACGGCGGTGCGGTGCTCGGCCGGTAGTACGAAGGCACCGCGCCTTCAGCCGATCCGGTGACCGCCGAGCGAACCTTCGCCCGGCGCTCACCGCCCGTTCACCCACCGGTGTCAGCCCCCTGGCTACCGTCACCGCCATGACCGATCGGATGCCCGTCGACCGCCGTACCGCCCTGATCGCCGCCGGGAGCGCCGGCGCCGCCCTCGCCGCGTCCCCGCTGCTGGCCTCGCCGGCCTCCGCCGCCACCGCCGACACCTCCGAAACCGCAGCCGCCTCCGCCAAGACGGCAGCCGCTTCCTCCGCCACCGCCCCCGACGCCGCCCCGCTCCTGCTCACCACCCCCGGCGCCCTCGGCGCGCCGCCGGTGGACGGCCTGCACCTGACCTTCGGCGCCGATCCGGCTCGTGAGATGTACGCCTCCTGGGCCACCGCGACCTCCGTGCGGCGCCCGCGCGTGCGGTTCGGCACCCTCGACGGCGGCCACGGCGACACCGTCGCCGCCGAGACCCGGACCTACGTCGACGGCGCGTCCGGCCGCGAGGTGTACGTGCACCACGCCCGCATCCGCGGCCTGCGCCCGGACACCGCCTACGTCTACAGCGCGCTGCACGACGGCGTGCTGCCGGACTCCGCCGCGTTCCGGACCGCCCCGAGCGGGCGCAAGCCGTTCACCTTCACCAGTTTCGGCGACCAGGCCACGCCCACCACGACCTGGAGCCCGGCGGCCGCCGGCGGCTACACTTCGGTGCCGGCCACCGTGGCCTCGCCGGCCTCGGCGGACGTGGTGGCCGGGATCGAGCAGGTGGCGCCGCTGTTCCACCTGCTCAACGGCGACCTGTGCTACGCCAACATCAACCCGGACCGGCTGCGGACCTGGGAGGCGTTCTTCCAGAACAACACCCGCTCGGCGCGGTTCCGGCCGTGGATGCCGGCTGCCGGCAACCACGAGAACGAGAAGGGCAACGGCCCGCTTGGCTTCTCGGCCTTCCAGACCCGCTTCGCCCTGCCGCCCAACGGCGAGGACGCCGAGTTCGCAGGGCTCTGGTACGCCTTCACCGTCGGCGCGGTCCGCTTCGTGGTGCTGCAGAACGACGACGTCGCGCTGCAGGACGGCGGCGACAACTACGTCAGCGGCTACAGCGCCGGCCGGCAGCGGGCCTGGCTGGAGCGCACCCTGCGGGCCGCGCGCGCCAGCTGCGACATCGACTGGATCGTGGTCTGCATGCACCAGGTGATGATCTCCAGCTCCGACGCCAACGGCGCCGACCTCGGCATCCGCGAGCAGTGGGGGCCGCTGTTCGACCAGTACGAGGTCGACCTGGTGGTCTGCGGCCACGAGCACGACTACGAGCGGTCGCACCCGGTGCGCGGCGTGGTCTCCGGCAGCGAGACGCTGACCCCGAACCCGGTCGCGACCGACACCGGCACCGTCGACACCTCCAAGGGCACCGTGCACATGGTGCTCGGCGGCGGCGGGACCTCCAGCCCCAGCAACCAGAAGTTCTTCGCGGGCAGCAAGGCCAAGGTGCTGACCGCGGTCGGCGCCGTCGGGGCCAACGGCAAGAAGACCCCGACCTACGTCTTCGAGGACGCGCCCTGGATCGGCGTCCGCGACGAGAAGAACCCCTACGGCTTCGCCGCGTTCGACGTCGACCCCGGCACCCACGCCGGCGGCGAGACCCGGATCCACGTGACCTACTACGTGGTCGGCCAGCCGGACGGCGCGATCAAGCCGCTGGAGACGTTCACCCTGACCCGGAAGCGGTCGGACCGGCGGTCCTGAGACCTCCAGACGCGTCCGGAACGCGTCCCGAAACGTGATCCGGAACGCGTCCTGATACGGGTCCTGAAACGTGCCTGCGGGGGTCGGCCGACAGCCGACCCCCGCAGGCACGTTTGTCCTAGTTGGGAAGAGACAGCGATCTACTTCCCGTTCTCGATCTGCACCCGCTCGATGACCTGCGGCTTGGCCCCGTCGCCGGTCTTGCCCTTGCCGTCTTCCTCGCCGATCCCCTTCTTCACCGACTCCAGGATCGCCAGCCCCTGCCCGACCAGCCCGGCGGCGATCTCGGACAGGCCGTCGGCGCCGTTCAGCACGTTGATGTTGGCGCCGTTCAGGCCGGCCGCGGCCTTCTCGACGATCAGCGGCAGCTGGTCGATGATCATCCGGTCCAGGGCCACCCGGTCGTAGCTGGCGGCGGCCTCGGCCTGGATCCGCATCCGCTCGGCCTCGGCGGCGGCGGTGATCCGGACCCGTTCGGCCTCGGCCTCGGCCGGCCGGACGACCTCGGCGACCAGTTCCTGCTGGCGCAGCTCGGCGGCGCGCTGGGCCAGTTCGGTCTGGGCCAGCAGCACCTCCTGCTGGGCCCTGGCCGCGGACAGCGGCCCGGCCTGCGCGGCCACCGCCTGGGCCTGGTCCACCTCGGCCTTGTACCGGGCCTGCACGATCGCGGTCTGCCGGGCGTACTCGGCCTTGTTCCGCTCGGCCTCCTGCTGCGCCTCCACCGAGGCCTGGGTGGCCTGGGCCTGGGCGATCTGGGCCTGGCGCTGGATGGCGGCCTTGTGCGGGGCCGCCATGGCGTCGATGTAGCCGGTCTGCATGTCGTCGATGGACATGATCTGCAGCGAGTCCACGATCAGCCCGATCTTGGCCATCTCGGACTTGGAGGTGTCCAGCACCTCCTCGGCCAGCTTCTGCCGCTCGGTGACGATCTCCTCCACCGTCATCGAGCCGATGATGGAGCGCAGGTGGCCGGCGAAGATGCGGGCGGTCAGGGTGGACATCTGGTCCTGGTCGGACAGGAAGCGCTGGCCGGCGTTGACGACGCTCTCGGTGTCGTTGCCGACCTTGAAGGCGATGACAGCCTTCACGGTCAGGGCGATGCCCTGCTTGGTCACGCAGGTCTCGGAGACCTCCGCCTCCTGCATCGACAGCGTCAGGAAACGGACCTTGCGGAACACCGGCAGCACGAACTTGCCGTGCCCGGTGACGACCCGGAACGGGGTGCCGCCCTGCCCCCGGCGACCGCCGGAGATGAGCATCGCCTGGTCGGGGGCGGGGACCTTGTAGCCGAACATGCTGGTCAGCCTTCTTCCCGTGAGTGAGCGTGGCAGCAGTGGTGGTTCACAGGCGGTCCAGCTCGTCGAGCGGGTCGACCGGTTCGGGGTACGCCACCACGTCGACGGCACGCTCGCCGCGGGACTCCACGACGAGTACCCGGGTGCCCTTGGCCAACGGCTCCTCGGACCAGGCGAGGAACGCCTCACTGCCGCCTCGCACCCGCACCACCACCTCGCCGGGCCCCCGCTGGCCGCGCGTACCGACGTGCAGGACGCCCACGCATCCGATCACCGCCTCGTCTGGCACTTTCCGCACGTTACACCCGTGCCCGGGCCGGGACCACGCAACCCCTTCCGCTGGAAGATCACGTCGCCTACGCTGCCCGCATGTCTGTGCCCGCCGTCCCCGCGCTGTCCCGGAACCGGGTCGCGACCTCCGTGTTCTTCACCGTGCAGGGGTTCGCCTTCTCGCTGCTGACCTCCAAGGTCTCGGTGATCCAGAAGCAGCTGCACCTGTCCGACGGCACCCTGTCGATCCTGCTCGCGGTGGTCCCGGTGCTGGCCGGCGTCGGTTCGGTGCTGGCCGGGGCGGCGATGCGCTGGACGACCTCGGCGGCGGTGCTGCGGGTCGCCGAGCCGACGGTGATCGGGGTGCTCATCCTGGTGCCGCACACCCGCGACCTCGGGCAGGCGCTGCCCCTGCTGATGGTCTTCGGGCTGGCAGTCGGAGCGGCCGACGCCACGATGAACATGCAGGCCTGCGGACTCGAGCGGCGGTACGGCCGGTCGATAGTCCTGGCGTTCTTCGGGTTCTGGGCGGCCGGGGCGATCGTGGGCTCGTCCTGGGGAGCGCTCGGCTCGGCAGTGGGAATGCACCTAAGTGTTATCTACCTAGTCGCCGCGGTGATCGGGATAGCGGCGACGCTGTATGCCGGGCCCACGCTGCTTCCGGATGTGCGCGACGAGACCATCGTGAAGGACGCCGAGGGCCGCCTGCCCTCGGTGCCGTGGCGGCCGATGCTGCTCCTGTGCGCGCTCATGACGCTCGCCTACATCGGCGAGTCCAGCGTCACCAACGCCGGCAGCGTCTATCTGACCAAGGGCCTGAAGTCCTCGGACTCGCTCGGCGGCCTGGTGGTCGGCGCTTACACCCTGGGCCAGGTGCTGGGCCGGGTCCGCGGTGACCTGCTGGTACAACGGTGGGGCGGCGTGAAGGTGGTGCGGGCCGGGGCCGCGCTGTGCGTGCTCGGGTTCGTGATCGTGGTGGCCGCGGCCGGTCCCTACATGGCGCTGGCCGGGTTCCTGATAGCCGGAGCCGGGCTGTCGCCGCTGGTGCCGCAGGCGTTCACCACCGCGCATGCGAACGACCCGGGCGGCTCCGGGGTCGCGGTCGCGCGGATCAACGTCTTCAACTATCTCGGCTTCCTGCTCGGGGCGCCGCTGGTGACCGGCCTGTGGGGCGCGGGTGTCTCGCACCGGGAGGGCATGGCGGTGCCGACGGTGATGATCGTGCTGATCATCGTGCTGGCGTACGCGTTCGACCCGCGGCGGGCGCGGCCGGCCGGCGCCGCCGCCGCAGGCACCGGTGCGACCCCGCCCGTCGGCGGCCCGGAAACGGTACCTACATTGGGATCGTGACCAAACAAGGCAGGGTGATAGCGGGGGTCCTTGTCAGTTCTCTCCTGGTCGTCGCGGTCAGCGGCTGCGGCGGTGGCGACGACGCGGGGATCACCAAGGCGGCGGTCGGCTACGGCGCGGTCGCCGAGATCGTCGAGGCGCCGGCCACGGTGACGCCGAAGGCGCAGATCACGGTGGACGCCGCCGCCTCCGGCTCGGTGGCGCAGCTGCTGGTCGGCGACGGGCAGCACGTGGAGGCCGGGCAGCCGCTCCTGCGGATCGACTCGCCGGAGGCCAGGGCGCAGCTGGACGCGGCGAAGGCGGCGGACGCCCAGGCCGCCGCGCAGGCCAAGGGGTCGAGCGGCGACTCGACGGTCGTGGACTTCACCCGGTCCCAGTCGCTGGCCGATTCGAACGCTAAGAAGTCGTTCGACGCTGCGCAGACGACAGCGGACCAGATCGCGGATCCGGCGATCAAGGCCTCGATCCTGGAGCAGATATCGAAGGCGCGCACCGACTACGCCACGGCTTCGTCGGACGTCCGGAACACCATCGGGAACTTCAACAAGGGCTTCGCCTCGGTCTCCGACGTGCTCGGGTCGCTGGGGGACGCGCAACGCACGCAGACCAAGGCAGCGGTGGCCATTGCGCAGAAGACCATAGATTCCCTGACGGTGAAGGCGTCTATAACGGGCACGGTGTCGTTGCGCAGTGGGGTCGGGGGAGGCGGGACCTCAGGAGTCGACGTCTCATCGCTGCTGTCGCAGGTCGGCGGGAACCTCGGATCGCTGGCCGGGGCGGCGGGCAGTCTCGGAGCGGCGGCCGGCGGCTCCGGGGGATCCGACGCCGGGAACGACACGGTCATCGCGCAGGGTTCGCCGGTGTCCTCGGGGGCGCCGCTGCTTGTCCTCACCGACTCTTCAGCACTCTCTCTGACCGCGCAGGTGGATGAGACATCGATTTTGAAGGTCGCGCCGGGCGTCACGGCGCAGGTGCAGCTCGATGCGGTGCCCGATGCCAAGTACAGCGCGACCGTGCTTTCGGTGGACAGCCAGGGCCAGTCCTCCAGCCGGGGCGGCGTCACCTATCGGGTCCGGCTGTCGCTTCAGCCGGGGACCCTCGGCGACGGAACGGCGGCGCCGACGCCGCGCGCTGGGATGAGCGCGGTAGCGGACCTCAAGGTGGCTGACAAGCAGCATGTGCTTAGCGTTCCGGCCGCTGCCGTCGTGCACGACGGGGACCAGGACATCGTCTGGTTGGTGACTTCCGGTGTCATGCACCGGCAGGTCGTCAGACTCGGGGCACAAGGCGACACCGCTGTGGAGATCGCCTCCGGGCTGAACGAGGGAGACATGATCGTGACCGCCGGGGCTGACAAGGTCCACGACGGGCAGAAGCTGTAAGGCGATGGCACCGCTTTCGAATCGAGTACAGATTGAGGCCGACCGGATTACGCGGTCCTATCGCATGGACGGCGTCTCTGTAGACGCTCTGCGTGGGGTGTCCCTGTCTATCGAAGAGGGCGACTACGCCGCGATCATCGGGCCGTCGGGGTCGGGGAAGTCCACCTTGATGCACTTGCTGGGGTGCCTGGACCGCCCGACGTCCGGGAAGCTTCTGATCCGGGGCCGAGACGTGTCGACGCTCAATGACAGTGAGCTGGCCGAGTTGCGGAACCAGACCATCGGTTTCGTGTTCCAGGCCTTTCAGTTGTTGCCGCGTACGACCGCTATAGAGAACGTCGCACTGCCGCTCGTCTATAGAGGAGTTCGGCGTGCGGAACGCAGGAAGCGTGCGGCGGAGGCGTTGGAGGCGGTGAATCTCGGTCACCGGCTTACCCATCGACCTACGCAGATGTCTGGTGGAGAACAGCAGCGAGTCGCTATAGCGCGGGCGCTTGTGGGGGAGCCTGCAGTGTTGCTCGCTGACGAGCCGACAGGGAACCTCGACACCGTTAATGGAGACGAGGTCATGGCAATCCTGGAACGGCTCAACAAGGAGCGCGGCGTCGCCGTGGTGCTCGTCACGCATGAAGCCGACATCGCGGCGCGTGCCCGGCGGATCATCCGGGTCCGGGACGGCCTGATCGAGGAGGCCGCGGAGGAAGCGACGGGGGAAGCCGTGGGGGAAGCGACGGGGGCCGCGTCATGAGGTTCACCGAGTCGTTCCGGGTAGCCGTGGACGCGCTGCTGGTCAACCGGCTCCGCTCGCTGCTGACCATGCTCGGCGTGGTGATCGGGGTGGCGGCGGTCGTCGTCCTGGTCGCGATCGGCGGCGGGGCCAAGCAGCTGGTCACCTCGGAGGTCGAGGGGCTGGGATCGAACATCGTCTTCGTCGCGCCGGGCAAGTTCCAGCTCGGGACCACGCCGGCGCTGTCCCGGCTGCAGCTGACCGACGCCGACTACCTCAACCGGGTGCTGGGCCGGCCGGACGCCGTCGCCGTGGCGCTCACGTCCGCCGAGAACCTGCGCACCGGGACGAACACGTTCTATGCCACGGTGCAGGGGACGACCAGCAACGTCGTGGACGTGTTCGACCGGCCGGTGGAGAAGGGGCGCTACGTCTCCAAGGCCGACATCTCCACGGCACGCCGGGTCATCGTGCTGGGGCCGGACGCCGCGCACGCGCTGTTCCCCGGCGCGGACGCCGTGGGGCGGCAGGTCACGATGTCCGGTGTCGAGTTCCGGGTGATCGGGGTGTTCAAGGCCAAGGGCGGAGCGTTCGGGGTCAGCCCGGACGCCGAGGTGCACATCCCGGTGACGGCGGCGCAGCGGCTGTTCGGGATGCAGACCATCACCGGGTTCGCGACGAAGGCCGAGTCGCCCGACGAGGTGGACGCCACCGGCGCGAAGATGGTCGACGCGCTGAAACGCAAGTACCGGGGCGACGAGTTCACCGCCGTGTCGCAGACGGAGATCCTGGGCACCATCGGCAGGATCCTGTCGCTGCTGACGCTGGTACTGGCCGCGATCGCCGGGATCTCGCTGCTCGTCGGCGGGGTCGGTGTGTCGAACATCATGCTGGTGTCGGTGCGGGAGCGGACGAAGGAAATCGGGCTGCGTAAAGCGCTCGGCGCGCGACAAAGGGACATCCTTGCGCAGTTCCTCTTAGAAGCCGTGATGCTGACGAGTATCGGCGGCCTTATCGGCATTGGGCTGGGCATCAGCGTGTCTTTCACGCTGTCCGCGTTCTCGCCGCTGCCGGCCGTACTGGCGTGGTGGTCGATCGCGCTGGCTTTCGGAGTGTCGGCGGCGGTCGGTGTTTTCTTCGGCGTCATGCCGGCGCGGCGCGCTGGAAAACTCGATCCGGTGGTGGCTCTGCGCACGGAGTAAAACACAGTGACGCGTAGCGTCCCTCAACGGGCGGCGGTGGGAGACGGGTGGGCGCTAACTTCTTTTCCATGACCGCCCCTACCCGCGACGAACTCCGTACCGACTTGCTCACGCACCGTATTGCCGGAGCCGTCGCGACTCCCCGCGAGGACAATCTCCGCAAGTACGCGATGTTCGCCGAGCGGGATCCGTATCACCTTTTCGGGCTCGAACCCGAGCGGGTGTGGACGCAGGCTGACGTGGTGAAGCTGATGGCCGACCGGGCCGGGGTGTCGGGCGATCTGAAGTACCGGTCCGGGCAGGACCACATTGATGTGGAGTTGACGCTGGACGCCCTGGACCGCTTTGCGGACCGTTTGGGTGAGGCGCGGGAGCGGCGGCAGCGAGTGCTGCTGGCGACGGGGCATCCGAGCACGCTGTTCGCGGTGCATCTGGCCTTCGCGGACGCCTTGCGTGAGGCCGGGTGCGAGGTGATAGAGGCCGGCGCCGGGTGGTCGTATCAGGCTTCGGCGCAAGTGGGACGGAAGCGTCGGTCGATCGCCTACTTCGGCGGCGTCGGCGTGATGGCCGAGGGTGGCTCGTTAGTGCACACGCACTCGGCGCGGCCGATCCGTGCGGCCCTGGCGTCGCTGGCCGGCGACGGCGAGCCGCTGCCGGACCTGGTCGTGGCCGACCACGGGTGGTGCGGCGGAGCGGGCCAGGCCGGGATCGACGCGATCGGGTTCGCGGACTCGAACGACCCGGCGCTGTTCGTGGGCGAGGCTGAGGGTGTGGTGCAGGTGGCGGTGCCGCTGGACGACGGGATCGCGCCGCGGCATTACACCCCTATGGCGCGATATGTGCTGGTGAGGGCGGGTCTCGCCGCCCAGTGACAGGTCACCCCAGCTGTAACAGTCCGCAAATCACACGAATGCCGCATCCTCTTCCCCATATGTATCATCCACCCCTATCCTCATAACATGGCTTCTGAGATATCCGACATGCACGGGAGCGCTCGCACGGGCGGCGACGCCGCGCGGCTCTCCGAGGTCAAGTTCCTCACGGTCGCCGAGGTCGCCCAGGTCATGCGGGTGTCCAAGATGACCGTCTACCGGTTGGTGCACAGCGGGGAGTTGCCCGCCGTGCGCGTGGGGCGCTCGTTCCGGGTGCCCGAGCAGGCTGTGCAGGAGTACCTGCGGGACGCTTACGTGGCGGACGGGATGTAGCCGCGGACCGGCTCCCGGGTCGGCTGCCGGTCGGGGGCGCGGGTCGGCCGGCCGGTGAGCTGGCGATCCGTGGTCCCGCTGCCGCCTCGACGGGCGTTTGGTGGCGAGGGCTGGTGACCAGGTACCCTGGGCCAGTCGCGAATCCCCGTCACAAGTGAGCGAGGGCCACAGTGGGCTCAGTCATCAAGAAGCGCCGTAAGCGTATGGCCAAGAAGAAGCACCGCAAGCTGCTGAAGAAGACGCGCATCCAGCGTCGCAACAAGAAGAAGTAGCCGGCGCGCGGGGGTTGGCCGCGGTATGAGTGGCGCGGGCCGGACTCCGGCGGACGGTGGTCACGATGGCGGTCAGGATGACCGCGGTGGCCGCAGCGGTCCGCGGCGGGGTCGGCGCGTGCTGGTGATCGGCGCGGACGGGCGGTTGGGGCGCTCCGTGGTGGAGGCGCTGCGCGCCCAGGGTGCTGTGCGGTTCGTCGCGGGGGCCGACGGGGCGGATGCCTCCGGCTCGCCCGCCATCGCGCGGCTGATCGCCGACGCCGATCCGGACACGGTGGTGCATCTGGGGCTGGAGCCCCGGCCCTCCCATGCCGGGGGGCGGGCGGCGATGAAGGAACGCAACGTCATCGGCACCATGCAGGTGCTGGCCGCCTGTTCCAAGGCGCCCGGGCTGCAGCGGCTGGTCGTCAAGTCCAGCGGGGCCGTGTACGGCTGTGCGCCGCGTGATCCGGCGCTGTTCGCCGAGGACACCCCGCCGCACCAGCCGCCGACCTCCGGATACGGCAAGGACGTCGCCGAGGCGGAAGGGTATGTGCGCGGGTTCGCCCGGCGCCGGCCCGACGTCGCGGTCTCGGTGCTGCGCTTCGCGCCGTTCGCCGGCCCCGGCGTGGCCTCCCCGCTGCTGGACTACCTCACCATGCCCGTGGTCCCCACAGTCCTGGGCTACGACCCGCGCCTGCAGTTCGTCCACATCGACGACGCGGTGCGGGCGCTGGTGCTGGCCGCGGTCGGCGGCCACCCCGGCACCTACAACGTGGCCGGCGACGGCGCAATGCTGCTGTCGCAGATCACCCGCCGCCTGGGCCGCCCCACCTTCCCGGTGGTGTCCTTCGGCTCCGGCTTGTTCGGCGCGCTGATACGCCGGGCCGGCATCGCCGACTTCACCCCGGACCAGGTGGCGCTGGTGCGCTACGGCCGGGTCCTGGACACCGCGCGCCTCAAGGCCCGCCTGGGCTGGCAGCCGGAACACACCACGGCGCAGGCGCTGCGCGCCCACGCCGAGGCCGTGGGCCTGACCACGCTGGTGCCCGGCTGGACGAAGGGGTACTGACATGGCCGAACCGGCGCCCGGGAGCTGGGAGGACAAGGCCGCGCGCGGCCTGGCGTTCCTGCGGCGGCGGCTGAACGGCGAGTACGAGGTCGACGAGTTCGGCTTCGACCCGGACCTGAACGACTCGGTGCTGATGAACGTGCTGCGGCCGCTGTACGAGCGGTACTTCCGCGTCGAGGTCTCCGGCATCGAGAACGTGCCGAGCGAGGGCGGCGCCCTGATCGTGGCCAACCACTCCGGCACCGTCCCGGTGGACGCCCTGATGGTTCAGGTGGCACTCCTGGACGACCACCCGGCCCGCCGCCACCTGCGCATGCTGGCCGCGGACCTGGTGTTCACGCTGCCGTTCGTGGGAGAGCTGTCCCGCAAGATGGGGCACACCCTGGCCTGCAACCCGGACGCCGAGCGGCTGCTGCAGGGCGGCGAAGTGGTGGCGGTGTTCCCGGAGGGATTCAAGGGCGTCGGCAAGCCGTTCTCGCAGCGGTACCGGCTGCAGCGGTTCGGCCGGGGCGGCTTCGTGTCGGCGGCGCTGCGAACGGGAGTGCCGATCATCCCGGTGTCGATCGTCGGGGCGGAGGAGATCTATCCGAAGATCGCCGACCTCAAGCCGCTGGCCCGCCTGCTGGGACTGCCGTACTTCCCGATCACGCCGACCTTCCCGCTGCTGGGGCCGCTGGGGCTGCTGCCGCTGCCGACGAAATGGCACATCGTGTTCGGGGAGCCGATCGAGACGGTGGGGTACGAGGCGGGGGCGGGGGACGATCCGATGTTGGTGTTCGATCTGACGGATCGGGTGCGGGAGACTATTCAGGACACGCTGTATCGGTTGTTGTTGCAGCGGAGGTCGGTGTTTTTTTAGAGCTGAAGTCAAGGGCCAGTCAAAGGCGCCTCCGGCGGCGCCTCCGGCGAGGGCCTCGCTCTGGGAAGGGGGCGGCCCGCGGACATTGGCGGCTTGCCTTG
>JABFWL010000767.1 GCA_013362315.1 Catenulispora sp.
GACGTCGGGCACGCCGACCACGTGGAGATGATCGGCAACGCCGTGCTCCCGTTCTTCGACCAGGACGGCGTGCACGAGATCTACCGCTCCTGGCGGCTGCTGCTGGACTCCTATCCGGGCGAGCGGATCGGCGTCGCCGAGGCCTGGGCCCCGACCCCGGAGCGGCTGGCCAACTACGTGCGCCCGGACGAGCTGCACCAGGCGTTCAACTTCGACTACCTGGCCCAGCCGTTCCAGGCCGCGGCGCTGCGCCGCGCCGTCGACCACTCGCTGGCCACGGCCGGCTCGGTCGGCGCGCCGTCCACCTGGGTGCTGTCGAACCACGACATGAAGCGGCACGTCACCCGGTATGGCGGCGGAGCGGTGGGGCAGGCGCGGGCGCGCGCCGCCGCGCTGCTGATGCTGGCGCTCCCCGGCTCGGCGTATATGTATCAGGGCGAGGAGTTGGGGCTGGCCGAAGTGCTGGACATCCCGGTGGAGTTCCTGGTGGACCCGCAGGGCATCCAGTCCGGCGACCCCGCCAAGGGCCGCGACGGCTGCCGCGTGCCGCTGCCCTGGTCCGGCAGCGAGCCGCCGTTCGGTTTCGGCCCGGCCGGGTCGACCGCGTCGTGGCTGCCGGCGCCGGCGTCCTGGACCGCCTTCACGGTCGAGGCCGAGACCGGGGATCCGGAGTCGATGCTGGAGCTCTACCGCTCGGCGCTGACGTTGCGCAAGCAACTGCCGGAGCTGGGCGCCGAGACCGGCGACAGTGTTCTGACGTGGCTGCCGTCCCCGGCCGCGGTGCTGGCGTTCCGGCGCGGCGACGGCTTCGTCTGCACGGTCAACACCGGGTCCGAGCCGGTGACGCTGCCGGCGCCGGGCACGCTGCTGCTGGCCTCGGCGCCGGTGGCGGCGGTGGTGTCGGAATCGGAATCGGTGTCGGAACCAAAGACGGTGTCGGAACCAAAGACGGTGTCGGAATCGGCGTCGACCGCGACCGCGACGGACAACGGCCACGATCGGATTACCCTGCCAGCGGATTCGGCCGCCTGGTGGCGTGTCTAGACCAAGAGCACCCAAGAGCTTGGTGTGAGAGACGACGTCGAGCGAGTGCAGAGTTCAGGTGAGTTTCGGGTGAGTACAGAATGGGCGCCATGACGGATCAGACCTCCTTGCCTTCCACCGCACGGCTCGCCGACATCGCCGCGCAGGCGAAGGTCAGCGAGGCGACGGTGAGCCGTGTGCTGAACGGCAAGCCGGGGGTGGCCGCGGCGACCCGGCAGGCGGTGCTGGCCGCGCTGGACGTCATGGGGTACGAGCGGCCCACCCGGCTGCGGCAGCGCAACACCGCGCTGATCGGCCTGATCATCCCCGAGCTGGACAACCCGATCTTCCCGGCGATGGCGCAGGCCGTGGAGCGCGCCCTTTCTCAGGACGGCTTCACCCCGGTGCTGGCCACCATCTCTCCGGGCGGCGCCACCGAGGACGACGTCGTGGACCTGCTGATCGAGCACGGCGTGGTGGGCATCGTGTTCGTCTCCGGCCTGCACGCCGACACCACCGCGTCCAAGGAGCGCTACCACCGGCTGACCGCGCGCGGCGTGCCGTTCGTGCTGATCAACGGGTTCGCCGAGGGCATCGCGGCGCCGTTCATCTCCCCGGACGACGCCATGGCGGCGCGGCTGTCCGTGAACCACCTGGTGGACCTGGGGCACGAGCGGATCGGGCTGGCGGTCGGCCCCAAGCGCTACGTCCCGGTGATCCGGAAGATAGAGGGCTTCACCACGGCGCTGCGCGACAGCCTCGGGGTCGCCGAGCCGCACGAGTTCGTCGAGTACTCGCTCTACGGGTTCGAAGGCGGCCGCGCCGCTGCGGCCAAGCTGCTGGAGAAGGGCTGTACGGGCATCGTGTGCGCGTCGGACATGATGGCGCTCGGCGCGATCGCCGAGGTGCGGGCCCGCGGCATGGCGGTGCCGGGCGACATCTCAGTGGTCGGATACGACGACTCGCCGCTGATCGCCTACACCGATCCGCCGCTCACCACCGTGCGCCAGCCGGTCACGGCGATGGGCGCCTCCGCCGTGCGGGCGCTGCTGGAGGAGGTCGGCGGCGGACACGCCCCGCACACCGAGTTCGTCTTCGCGCCGGAGCTGGTGGTGCGCGGGTCGACGGGGTCCGGCCCGCGAGTGCGGCGGTAGGGCGCGCCGCGACGCACGGAAAACAGCAGCAGAAACTGCAGGAGACAAGGCAAGACAAGGCCCGAGGGGGACGCCGGTGTCAGAGTTCGATGTTCTGGTGATCGGCGGGGCGGGCATTGACACCATCGTCCGCGTGCCGGAACTGCCGATGCCGTATGCGGACTCGGTGCTGGTGGATCCCGTCGTCTCCTACGTGGCCCACACCGGCACCGCCGTCGCCCTCGCGAGCCGGTCCCTCGGGCTGCGCGTGAAGTTCGTCGACTTCCTCGGCGAGGATGAGTTCGGCGCGATGGTGCTGCGCCGGTTCGAGCAGGAGAAGCTGGACTTCTCCTGGCTGCCCTCGCCCGCGGGTACGACGCGCGCGGTGAATCTGGTGGCAGCCGACGGACGGCGGATGTCGTTCTACGACCCCCGCGCGGTGCCGGGCCAGTTCCTGCCTGAGGCCTTCTACGAGGGCTGGCTTGCCACGACACGGCACGTGCACGTCTGCATCGCGTGGCATGCGCAGGCCGTACTGCCGGCGGTGCTGCGCAGCGGGGCCTCGATCTCCACGGACCTACACGACTGGGACGGCGTCAACGACCATCACAAGCCCTTCGCCTACGCCGCCGACCACGTCTTCCTGAGCGCGGCGAACCTCGGCGAGCGCCGGGACGCGGTGCTGCGGGAGGTGCTGGCGAAAGGCCGGGCGCGGACGGTGGTGGCCACCGACGGCGCATGCGGCGCCTACCTGGCGACGGGGGGTTCCGACACCGTCCGGCACTACCCGGCGGTGACGCCGCCGGCTCCGGTGGTGGACAGCAACGGTGCCGGGGACGCGTTCGTGTCCGGGTTCGTGTCCGGCGTGCTGGGCGGCGCGGACGTCGAGGAGTGCGTGCGGCGGGGTCTGGTCGCCGGAGCGTTCGCCTGCACGGTGCACGGCACGGCCGAGCGGTTCGCTACCGAGACGGACCTGCTGGCTCCACCCCGATGACCTCGAAGGACTCGGCCAGCAGCGTGAGCACTTCGCACATGCTCCCGCCGAGGTTCGGGTCCGAGGTGCCGGCGCTGAAGGTGACGGCGACGGTGTCATAGCTCGTCGGCAGGGTCACGATGCACAGCTGCTCGGAGGTGAAGCGCTCGTCGTCGGCGATGACCACGTGCACCGATCGGGCCGGTCCGGCGGGAATCTCGACGTCGGCGAGCTCCACAGCACTCAGAACCAGCGGCCGTAGCTGCTCCAGTTCCTGCTCGATCCACTCCTCGGCGAGCCGGTCCAAGGCGGGGCGGGGTTCGTCTTCGTACTCGTCGACGTCGATGCGCAGGACGTAGTGGACATCCGGGATCTCGCGGGAAGGGAAGGCCAACAGGGTGACCGCGCTGCCGGTCTGCCGGGCGGCCTCGGCCTGGATCCGCAGCAGGAACGCGCGCAGTTCCAGGCCTGCTTCGGGCGTCCCCCGGGCACACGTCCGCTTCGCTTCGGCCCGCGCCCACGCGCCGAGATCCAGGTCCGGCTGCCCGGTCGGCACGGCGACGACCCGCCGGGGATTGCTCGCGGCGAGGTCGGTGAAGCCGAAGTAAATCACGTCTCTGATATACCCCGGCTGGGCGGAAGGCGGCACCCTACGATCGGGTCGGCCGCCTCCTGGCCGACGACGAAGATCACATCCTGCGCCTCCTCCGCCTCACCGGCCGCCGGTCCCGTCCACGGCCATCGCCCGTCCCAGCTTCTCCGTCGCGTCCAGGCCCGCTCCGACCGCCGCGAGCTTCGCCCGGATCGCGTCCACCGAATCCGCGCCCAGGGCCAGGCGCAGCGGCGGCTCGGGCCAGCCCAGCACCTCCAGCACCGCGGCGGCGGCCTTCGCCGGGTCGCCGTCCTGGGCGCCGTCCGAGGCGGCCAGCGTCGCACGGGTCGCGCCGGAAGTATTGTCGTAATCGGCGATACGGGCGGCGGCGGGCCGCAGCGCGGCCGGGGCGGCGAAACCGGTGCGGAAGGCGCCCGGCTCCACGATCAGCACCCTGATCCCGAGGGGCGCGACCTCGGCCGCCAGCGCCTCACTGGCGAGCTCCAGGGCGCCCTTCGCCGCGCAGTAGGAGCCGACACTGTTCACCAGCACGTCGATACGGCCCGCGACCTGGACCGCGCGGGCGCGCGCGGCGGCGTCGCGGACGTCGAGCCCGACGACCGTGAGACGGCCTTCGGCGGAGGCGGCAAGATCTTGCAGCGGCGGCTCTTCGAAGATCTCCGGGCGGCGCACGGCGGCGACCACCTCGTCGCCGGCCGCCAGGGCGGCATTGACGAAGGCGAGGCCGAAGCCGCTGTTGGCGCCGGTGATGAACCAGCGGCGGGGGGAGATGTCGTTCATACCGCGATCGTCGCCGGATCCGGGTGGCCCCGGTATGGCCCGAAGGTGGAACATCGCAAGCGTGACCAGATCGCGGGGCGGCTGTTCATCGGCGTGGACACGGTGAAGAAGCATCTGACCCGGGTGCCGGCGGCGACGTCCTGCGCCAGCCGGACCCAGTTGGCGGTGCTGTTCAACGCCCGGGACACCGTGGGGCAGACGGTGGAGTAAGCGGGGTGAGGCGGGGGCGCGGCGGGGGCGCTCAGGCCACCCGCCCCAGCAGCGCGCCGAACCCGCCCCGCGTCGCCGCCACGATCAGCAGGTCCCCGACCTGGAACCGGCGGCCCCGGTCGGCCCCGGACCAGTCGAAGTCCGGGCTGCCGACCCGGCGGACCGCCAGCACCCGGGTCAGCCCCGGCCGGTCGAGGTCCCGCTGCGCCAGTCCGGCCAGCTCCGAGCCGGGATCCACCGCCACCTCGGCGATCAGCAGCACCTTGCGGAGCACCGACAGCGTGCCCAGCACCTCGCGGCCCATCATCGCCGCGGCGAACGCCGGCGCCGCCAGGTACGACACCGAGCGGGAGGCGGTGTTGCCGAACTCCTTGTAGACGTGCGAGGCGAAGTCGTCGTCGAAGAGCCGCACCACGACCCGGACGCCGGGATTGATGGCCCGGGCCTCCAGCGCCGCCTCCAGGTTCGCCACGTCGTCGCCGGTCACCGCGACCACCGCGCGGGCCCGGCCGATCTGCGCCCGGCGCAGCGCGTCGTCGATCGGCCGGTCGCCGGTCACCACCGGGACGTCCAGGCCGCGGGCGGCGGCGATGCCGCGCGCCTCAGGGTCCCGCTCCACGCCGACCACCGGGATGCCGAGTTCCCGGAACAGCGCGGTCACCCGGGTCCCGGCGTTGCCGAGGCCGACCACCACGACGTGGCCGCGCAGGCTCGCGCTCGGCTGGCGGGTGCGCACGCTGCGCCGGGAGGCGGCGCCCTCGACGAAGACCGCGGTCACCACCGGCATCAGCACCACACCGGACAGCGTGATGGCGACCTGGAACACCCGCTGCCAGTTCCCGCCGACCGCACTCGGCTGCCCGTAGACGTCCGGCACCGCCGAACCCGCGACATCGAGCAGGCTCTCGTACAGCGCCCAGCCGAACGGCCGGGCCAGCAGCCAGATGCCGGTGAACGCCGCCAGCAGGGTCAGCACCGCGCCGATCAGCACCGTGCGCAGCTTGGCGCTGGTGAAGAAGCGCAGCGCGTCGGCGGCCCGCCACAGCAGCCGGGTGGTCGCCGAGGCCGGACCGCCGATCGAGCTGATCGAGCCGGACCCGCCGGTGGCCGAGGTGTCGAGGAACTGCAGCGCGGCGTGCCGGGCCGAGCGCTCCTGCAGCAGCATCCACTCCTGGGTGCGGCTGCGCACCGCCGCCTCGGGGAGCATGTCGATCGTCGCCTGCCGGTCGCGGTCGACGTCGTCGGCGATCAGGAACGGCGTCTGCCGCATGTCGATCTGCGGCCCCCGGGCGATCCACAGGGTCCGCCCGCCGGCGGCGACCGAGTGCGGCCGCTCCAGCGCGGCGTTCACGAACGCCGGCGCCGCGGTGGCCGAAGCCGACAGCACGGTGCAGTTGGCCACCAGCTGCGCTATGTGCCGGCCCAGCCGCTGGTTGAACATGCGGATCACGATGCCGATGCCGGGCCGCAGCGCCGCGGCCCGCATCGCGGCGTGGATGTTGGCGCGGTCGTCGCCGTCGACGAAGGCGATGGCCCGGGCCCGCTCGATGCCGGCCCGCCGCAGCGAGTCCTCGGTCACCGCGCCGTCCACCACCGTGCCCTCGGCGCCGAGCACCTTGGTGATGTGCACGGTGTGCGGCGTCTCCTCAGCCGGGACGATCGCCGCGGCCTCGGCGTCGTACTGCGCCGTGAGCTCCACGACCAGGCGGTACGCCAGGGCGTTCCCGCCCACCACGATGAAGTGGTCTGACATAGCGGAAGGTTAGCCGCCGCGGGTGAACGCGCGGCATCGGGACGGCGTGGGTCAGGGGCGCATCTCGTAGGCGCCGGAGTAGGCCGCGACCCGCTCCCAGAGGCGGCCGAAGCGTGCGTCGTCCACCACCGGCTTGCGCACCGCCCCCAACGCCCACTTCTGTTGCGCGGGGGTTGACGACGGCTTGCCGTGCAGCGCGATCGCGTATTCGGAGAAGTCGCGGATCAGGAAGTCGAAGATCTGGTCCACGACGTCGTCCGCCAGGCCGGTCAGCCGCGCCTGCTCCAGCACCAGCTGCCCGTAGACGACCAGGGTGAACAGCTGGCCCAGGTTGAGCAGGAAGTCAAGGTCCTGCTGCTGTGCCTCGTCCGGCGGGCAGGTGGTGAGGAACTGCGTCAGCGCCTCGGCCTGCTCGGTGAAGCGGGCGACGTTCGGCACGTCCGCAGCCTGCTGATAGGCGGCCCGCCAGTCGTGGAACCGGACCTTGCCCAGCCCGCGCGCCGGACCCTGCCGGAAGAGGAAGGTGTCGTCGGCGGCGTCGGTACGCGTCGGGACCTCGGGGTACTCCTGCGGGGAGAACAGGTAGTTCGGCATGAACTTGAGCACCAGCGCCAGGTTGACGTGGACCGTGCCCTCCAGCTTCGGCAGGGCCCTGATGTAGTGGGTGGCGCCGGCGAAGTACGTGTCCTTCTCGAAGCCGCGGGCTGCGATGACGTCCCACAGCAGGTCGATGACGCGCTCGCCCTCGGAGGTCACCTTCATCTTGGTGACGGGGTTTAACAGCAGGTAGCGGCGGTCGTCCGGGCCGGCGCCGCGGAAGTAGTCGACGGCGCGGGCGCTGAACTGCCTCATCGCGACCAGGCGCGCGTAGGCGTCCACGAACGAGGCGCGGACATGCCCGAAGTCGGTGACCGGGTGGCCGTAGAGGATGCGGTTGTGCGCGTGGGTGATCGCCTCGTAGAAGGAGTGCTCTGCGATGCCGACCGAGGCGGTGCACAGGTTGAACTTGCCGACGTTGACGGTGTTCAGCGCCGCGCTGAAGGCGTCGGCACCGCTGTGCAGGATATCGGCCTCGGCGACCGGGTAGGCGTCGAGCCGGAACTCGCTGACGAACATCTGGGAGGCGACGACGTTCCGCACGAGGTGGAACTTCTCATGCCGGCTGTCCACGGCGAAGAAGACGTACCCCTCCGGCCCTTCGACGTCGGCGCGCCGCCCGAAGACCGACACCATGCCGGCCACGTTCCCGTTGCCGATGTAGTACTTGTCGCCGGTGGCGGTGTAGCCGCCGTCGCCGCCCGGGGTGAGCACCATGTCGGTGCTATACACGTCGGCGCCGTGCTCACGCTCCGACAGCCCGAAGGCGAAGACGTGGCCCTCGTCGAGGAGCCGCGCGGCGCGCTGCCGGGCGGCGGCGTTCTCGCTCATCCAGACCGGCCCGAGACCGAGGACGGTGACCTGCCACGTGTACCAGTACGGCAGCCCGTAGAAGCCGAGGATCTCGCTCAGCGCCGCATTGCGGGCGGTGTCCCAGCGCTGCGCCCCCGCCGCCGTCCCGAAGGCCTCAGCCGCCGGCGTCTGGAACGTGGCGAACAACTTCTCCTTCGCCGCGAACTCGAGGAAGTCGGCATACCAGACCCGATCCAGGTCCTCCGCGATCAGCCGCCGCTTCCCGCGCCCCTCGAACCAGTCGATGACGGCCGTGAGCAGCCGCTGCGTCTCGCTGTCGAACTGCGAGGCGTCGAAGGTGCGGGGGTTGAACAGGGCGGCGGGGTCAGAAGTCATGGGCGGATGCTACCAGTGGGTAACTTGGTCGGCGGTTGTTATGAGATTGAGACCACCCCGGGAGCCGAAAAAAGCCCCCGCGAGCGAGCTCGCGGGGGCTTCGCGCTGTTCATGCGCCGAGATCAGACCGCGCGGACCTTCTCCGCCTGCGGGCCCTTCGGACCCTGGGTGATCTCGAACTCGACTGCCTGGTTCTCCTCCAGGTTCCGGTACCCGGAACCCTCAATGGCGGAGAAGTGGACGAAAACGTCCGGGCCGCCACCGTCCTGAGCGATGAAGCCGTAGCCCTTCTCGCCGTTGAACCACTTGACCGTGCCAGTTGCCATGCTGCGTTCTACCTCGGAAATCACTCCCGCTTCACGCGGGACCGGTGGTTGGGTATCAGCGCCTGTCACGCCGATACCGGTCGAGCTTGGAGTGAGTCCCGATGTGCTTCATGAACCGACTGCCCAGTGCGACCGAGCGTCACGGTAGCATCACATGGGCCGTCACGCCGAGTGAAAGTTGAAGGCCGTGGCCGTGTCGTCACCCTCGTGGCGGACAGTTCGTCATGGTTTGGGGTGGATTGCCACAGTTGACGACCCCTCAGGGAAACCCCTCAACGGCCCTCGGCGCCTCGGCGGCGACTCCCTGCGGCCGTAACGATCTGTGACTGATCGTGCCGATCTAGTGCCGATCCGGTGCCGATCCGGTGCCGAGCCCACCCCGGTCCCCACCCCGATCCCACCCGTGCCGATCCCGCCCCGGCGCCTCAGCGCGGCTCGGCGAAGAACCGGTTCGCCATCTCCGTGTGCAGCGGGAAGGCCAGCGGCTGCGCGTGGTCCAGCACCACCAGCTCCTGCGTCTCGCCGTTCGACAGCGCGAACACCTTCTCCGGCGTCAGGCCGGCCAGGTCGGAGATCGGGCGCGGCTTGATCCGGCCGAAGACCAGGATCACGAACTGGGGGGCGCTCAGCACGTCGGCGAGCTCCACCTCGTCCGCCTCGGCGCGCAGCCCGGTCTCCTCCCACAGCTCCCGCACCGCCGCCTGCTGCCAGCTCTCGCCCACCTCGATGAAGCCGCCCGGCAGCCCCACCTGGCCCAGCTGCGGCTCGATCCCGCGGCGCACCGCCAGCAGCCCGGTCCGGCCGTCCTCGCCGATCACCGGCATCATCACCAGCGCGACCGGCAACGGGTTGCGCCACGTCGTCTCCCCGCAGGCGGCGCAGACCCGGGGCCACGGCGCGCCGTCCACGAAGGCGGCGCCGCAGTAGGAGCAGTGGGAGTTGTGGCTCGGCATGGTTCATCAGCGTACGCCGACGCGGTCATCAGGGTTCCTCCGGTCCCCACAAAGTGAATTCCGCGCAAAGATGGAGGGAACGGAGGTTGTCGTCCTGTGGGGGGAATCATGCGATCTTCCGGGCTGCACCGGCTTCCTGCTTCGGGCGGCAGGACGGGTGGGAGAGCCGCGGTGATCGCCGGCAGCGCGCTGGCCGGCTCGCTCACGGCGGCGGTGGTGATGGGCACGGGTTCGGCGCCGCGGCACGCGCTGAGTACCGGGCTGTCCGTGGTGGAGCCGGGAGGCGCGGCGGCGGGGCGAGCGGGGGCGGGCGGCGCCAGCGCTCCCGGGGCTTCAGGGGCTTCAGGAACGACCGTGGAGGAGGGGGCCGGCACCGACTGGTCGCTGGGCCCCGCAGGAGCCCCCGGAACGGCGCCGACGTCCGGGGACCGCGGGTCGTCGCAGTCGGCGCTCAGCGGCGCCGGGGAGGTCGGCACGGCGACGAGCACGGGGCGGCCGCGGTCCACCCGTCCCTCGCCGACCGGGACGCCGACCCGGACCACCGCGGCGTCCTCCGCGCCGGGGGACACCGGCTCGCCGACCGGACCCGAAGGCTCGACGACCGCCGGGGGCGCGACGACCAGCTCGCCGACCACCCCCGGCACGCCGGGCACGCCGTCGCAGGGCACTGGCACGCGGCCGGTCCTGCCGCTGGCGGCGCCGTTCGCGGTGGCGCAGCAGCCGACGTGCCTGGCGGCCGGCGTGCCGGGGCGGGATCTGATCCTCACCTGGCGGGTCCCGGGCGCAGGTCCCGTGGCGCTCTCCGCCGACACCCCGGGCGTCGCGGGGAGCCTGCGGCAGGGGCTGCCGGCCAACGGGACGCTGGCGATCCGCTTCGGCTGCTCCGGCGCGGCCGGCGGGACCGAGACCCACGGGTTCGAGCTCTACCTGGCCGGCGGCTCGGTGCCGTGGGCTGAGCTGACGGTGTCGGCGGCGATTCCCGGGACTCCGAGCGCGAGCGCGACTGGGACTGCGAGTGCCACTGCCACTGCCACTGCCACTGCCACTCCCACAGCGACAGCCACTGCGACCATGACTGTGACCGTGACCGGTCAGCCGCCGTCCTCGTTGCCCTGACCCGGGTAGTCCGTCGTCACGCCACCGAGAACTCGATCGGCTCCGTCGAGGACAGCCGCACCCGGCCGGTCATCGCCAGATGCCGCAGATGCGATCCGGCCTCGCCGAGCGCCAGGTGCCGTGCGAAGGTGTCCAGGCGCTCCCAGCCCTTGTTCCACTCCATACGCTCGGCGATGGACCACAACGTCTTCGGGCCGCCCGACAGTTGCTCCTCGATCTGCGCCAGCCGGCGGGCGTGGTGTTCGGCGATCTCGGCGGCGCGCGCGGCGACTCCGTCGAACGGCGCGCGGTGCGCCGGCAAGGCGCGCGTGGTGCGCAGCGCGGACACCTTGCGCAGCGAGGCCAGGAAGTCGCCGAGCGGGTCCGAGGTGCCGACCACGTGGTCGTCGTAGACCGTGACCACCGGGGTGATGCCGGGCAGCACGTGGTCGCCGGTCAACAGCTCGCCGGTGTCCTCCAGGTGGAAGCAGCTGTGGCCGGGGGAGTGGCCGGGCGTCCAGATCGCGCGGACGGCGCGTCCGGGGACGTCCATCCGGGCGCCGTCCTCGATGAGCACGTCCGGTTCGGCCGGCTTGGCCCCCTGCGGGAGCGCCGCGCCGGCGCTCGCGATCGCCTCGGGCGGGGCGCCGCACAGCTCCAGCAACGCCTGATAGCGCCTGGTCCACGGCCCGCGCTTGGCGGTGCGGACCATGTCGACCAGCTTGGCGTCCTCGGCGTGCAGGGCCACCCAGCAGCCGCTCAGCTCCCTGATGCGGCCGGCCAGGCCGTGGTGGTCCGGGTGGTGGTGGGTGACGAGGACGCCGTGCACCGCGGAGACGGATGTGCCGATCGCTTCCAGGCCGCGCTCCAGGGCGGCCAGCGAGGCCGGGTCGTCCCAGCCGGCATCGACCAGCACCGGGCCCCCGGCGGTGGTTTCGAGCGCGTAGACGAGCGTGTAGCCGAGGGGGTTGTCCGGGAAGGGGACGCGGATCGACCAGACGCCCGGGGCTTCGGCGGCGACGGCGTCGGTCATGCGGTGCTCCTTCAGTCGGTGAACAGGAACACGTTCTCATAGATGCTTAGCCAGGCGAAAGGTTCTCGTAGTGAACGGCGGCGAACGGTGGTAGGCGGCCCCAAAGGTGGCCATTGAGCATCCTCTTCGAAACTGATATCTGTTCTAATGGCTGCCTCCTGACGGCCTTTCAGCGGAAGAGGGCACACCCCATTGGGCACCGTGACCGAACATGCGCGCCTGTTCATCGGCGGCTCCTACATGGCTCCCGCCACCGACGCCAAGCTGGAGATGATCTCCCCGGTCACCGAGGAGGTGTTCGGCCGCACGCCGGAGGCGGCGCCGGCCGACATGGACCGCGCGGTGGCCGCCGCGCGCCGGGCCTTCGACGAGGGGCCGTGGCCGCGCATGAGCGTGGCCGAGCGCGTGGAGATCTTGCGCAAGCTGCGTAACCAGTACGAGGCGCGCTCCGACGAACTGGCGCGGCTGATCAGCTCCGAGACCGGGTCGCCCTATTCGTGGTCGCTCCTGGGCCAGGTGTGGGCACCGATCGTGATCTGGGACTACTTCCTCACCATGGCGGCGGACTATCCATGGGAGGAACTACGCCACGGGCTGCTCGGCCCGACGGTGGTCCGCAACGAGCCGGTAGGCGTCGCCGCCGCGATCGTGGCGTGGAACGTGCCGCAGTTCCTCACCGTCAGCAAGATCGCCCCGGCGCTGGTCGCGGGCTGCACGGTGATCGTGAAGCCGGCGCCGGAGACGGCTTTGGACGCCTACGTGCTGGCCGACATGACGATCGAGGCAGGGCTGCCGGAAGGCGTGTTGAACATCGTCCCGGCGGGCCGCGAGAGCGGTGCCTACTTGGCTTCGCACCCAGGCCTGGACAAGATCGGCTTCACCGGCTCCACCGCCGCCGGCAAGGCGGTCCTGGCCGCGGCCGCACCGAATCTGACGCGGGTGACGCTGGAACTGGGCGGCAAGTCCGCGGCGATCATCCTGCCGGACGCGGATCTGGGAACGACGGTGCCGGCGCTGTTGCCGTGCAGTTACATGAACAACGGCCAGGCATGCGTCGCGCAGACGCGGGTGCTGGTGCAGCAGGAGCGCTATGCCGAGACCGTGGAGGCGATGGCGGAGGCTGTCAGGGCACTGAAAGTCGGCGACCCGCTCGACCCGGGGACACAGGTCGGGCCGCTGGTCGCGGAGCGGCAGCGGGATCGCGTCGAGTCGTACATCGCTAAGGGGCTCGGCGAGGGCGCGCGGCTCGTCGTCGGCGGCGGTCGGCCGAAGAAGATGGCCAGCGGATGGTTCGTCGAACCGACCCTGTTCGCCGACGTGGACAACCGGATGACCGTCGCGCAGGAGGAGATCTTCGGCCCGGTCGTGGCGATGATCCCCTACGAGGACGAGGCGGACGCGATCCGGATAGCGAACGACTCAGACTACGGATTGTCCGGTTCGGTGTGGTCCGCCGACACCGAGCACGCGCTGACCGTCGCCCGGCAGGTGCGCGCCGGCAACTACGGCGTCAACACCTTCGGAATGGAGTTCAACAGCCCCTTCGGCGGCTTCAAGCAGTCGGGTATGGGGCGCGAGTTCGGCCCTGAAGGGCTGCAGGCATACCTGGAGGCGAAGACTATGCACCTGCCGAACGGCTACACCCCTGAAGGGTTCTGAACGTGTCGGAGAGCAAGTGGCTTGTGACTGTCGACAAGGAACTATGCATCGGCTCCGGCGGATGCGTGCTGCGCGCGCCGGAGGGCTTCGAGCTGGACGAGGCACGGCAGTCATGCCCGCGGGCTGAGGTGATGGCGGCTTCGGAGGCGGTGCTGGACGCGGCGGAGAACTGTCCGGTGGAGGCGATCACGATTGTCGAGGAGGGGAGCGGGGTGGTGGTGTTCCCCACCCTTCCTTGACTCAGTCAGATAAATCCTTGACCCAGTCAACAAACTCGGCCTAGCGTGGACTCCATGCTCGATCTCGCTCCCGCGGTGGCCGCTGTGAGGTCCTTCAACCGCGCGTACACGAAGGTCATCGGCCTGCTCGACGAAGGGCTGGTGAAGAGCCCTTACACTCTGACCGAGGTTCGGGTCCTCTTCGAGGTGGCCCACGCCGCGGGGGAGGGGGCCAGCGTCGCCCGCATACGCGAAGACCTCGGTCTGGACGCCGGGTACCTGAGTCGCATCCTGGCCCGCCTCGACGATGAGGGGATGGTCGTCAAGGGCCGGGCCGTTGATGACGCGCGGCGGGGGACGGTGATGCTGACCGAGCGGGGCTGGTCGGTGTTCTCAGGGCTCGAAGAGCGTTCCAGCGAGCAGATCGCGGCGTTGCTGTCCCAACTCGGTGAGGCCGAGCGGGGGCGGCTGGTTGAGGCCATGGCCCAGGTCGGGGCGCTGCTCAAGCTGGATGTGGCGACCGGACGCGAGGTGACGGTGCGGCCGCCGCGGGCCGGAGACTACGGCTGGGTGGTGGAGCGGCACGGGATGCTCTACGCGACCGAGCGGGGGTTCGACGAGACGTTCGAGGCCGATGTCGCGCGGATCGTGGCCGACTACGCGGCGCACCACGACAAGGACCGCGAGCGCTTCTGGATCGCGGAGGCCGGCGGGCGGCGGCTCGGGTGCGTCGCGTGCGTGCGGCGGGACAGTGCCGACGGAGTCGAGACCGCACAACTCAGGATCCTGCTGGTCGAGCCGTCGGCCCGGGGGCTCGGTCTGGGACGGCGCCTGGTCCAGGAGTGCGTTGAGTTCGCCCGCGCCGCCGGGTACGAGCGGATGATGCTCTACACCGTCGACGGCCTGACCGCCGCGCACCGCATCTACCGCGACGTCGGGTTCGAGATCGTGCACCAGGAGGCGGTGGAGATGTGGGGGCACTATCTCGTGGAGCAGGAGTGGCAGATGAACCTGACCTAAGCACAGGGCTCCTGAGGACAGGCTGCAAAGGGACAGCCCCCTCGAGCGATTCGCCGCGGTCCGGACGATCTGCCGCTCCGCCGGATGGCAAGATGGCGGCACCATGGATCTCCCTCCCGACCTCGCCGCAGCCCTGGACGCCGCAGCCTCCGACCTCCCGCTTCGCGAACTCGAGGCGTCCGCCGAGCGGCTGATCACCCGCTACCGCACCCCCGGCCGCGCCGACCGTCCGATCCTCGCCGGCCGGGCCGACGCCGTCGCCTACGCGGCCTACCGCATGCCGGCCACCTGGGCTGCCGTCTCCGCCGTCCTCGACGCGGTCGCCGAGCGGCTGCCGGCCTTCGCGCCGCGAAGCCTGGTCGACGTCGGCGGCGGCACCGGAGCGGCGGCGTGGGCGGCCAGTGAGGCGTTCGAGTCGCTGAAGGAGATCCTGATCCTGGATCAGGTCGGCGAAGCACTGGAACTGGGACGACGGCTGGCCGGCGACGCGTTCTCGGGCGCCCTGCGCCACGCCGAGTGGCGCCAGGCCCGCTTCCCCGGCGAGATCCCGGGCGCGGATCTCGCGACGGTGTCCTACGTCCTGTCCGAGCTGTCGCCGACGGATCAGGAAGCGCTTGTGCGAGCGGCCGCCGCGGCCGCCGAGACCATCGCGGTGGTCGAACCCGGCACCCCTGACGGCTACCAGCGCATCCTCGCGGCCCGGGACGTGCTCATCGCACTCGGGCTGCGAGTCGTCGCGCCCTGCCCGCACTCGGCTGCCTGCCCGCTCGCCGGCACGCGCGACTGGTGCCACTTCGCAGCCCGCATCCACCGCTCGCCGCTGCACCGCCGACTCAAGGGTGGCGACCTCGGCCACGAGGACGAGAAGTTCTCCTACGTCGTGGCGACCCGGGCCCCGATGCCAGCCGGAGCTCCGTCCCGGATCCTGCGCCACCCGCAGATCCGGAAGGGACTGGTAATGATGCAACTCTGCGAGCCGCAGGGAACGACCGCTCAGGTCCTCGTCTCCAAGCGCCAGGGCGACGTCTACCGCGCGGCGCGGGACGCCGAATGGGGCGACGTCTGGCCGCCGACCGCCCCACCGGCGTCTCCCGATCAGTCGCGCACGTAGCGCACCCGGCTGGCCGCCTCGGCCGCGGCGGCAGCCTGCTTCCGCTCCGCCGCGGACCGCGCCAGCGCCTCCTCGGCGTCCGGCCGGGTCGTGTCCAGCTCCCGCTGCCGCCGCAGCACATACGTCCCCGGCCCGATGCCGGAGTAGGCGTGCTCGGGGTGCGCCAGATAAGCGGTCGCGCCGACCGCCACGGTCAGCACCGGGATGGCCGTCTCGCGGTCGAGGTGCTCGTCGACGTCGATGCCGTGCAGCTCGATCGCCTCTCCCAGATTCCGCGGTTTGCGACGGGCGGCCAGCGGTTTTAGGCGCGTCGCCTACTGCGGCCCGATCGGCGGCGTCCGGGGCGGCACGCCGCGTGTCAGTCCTCGAAGAACGCCGCCCAAGCTCATGCTTCCCGCCACCGCCGCGGCGCCCAGGCCCAGCACCGCGAGCCCGATCACGGTCTCCACCACGTCATCGCGACCGAAGCCCGCCTTGGGCTCAGCGGTCTTCGCGGTCTTCTCTTCGGCGGTTTCCTGTTCCTCGGCCACAGCCCCCACCTCCGCCACCAGTATGAGACCTCTGCGATGGCTGGGCCACCCGTTGCCGTCCGCTACCGCGCCGCGGCCTGGGAGATCAAGGTGCAGGCGGTGTCGATGTCCGCCTTCACCTGGGAGATCGACGCCCGCCCGGACAGCCACGTGATCAGCGTCGAGTGCCACGTGTGCGTCACCACCCGCACCGCCGCCAGCTCGGCGCGGGTCAGCGGCCGGCCGGTGTGGACGGCGTCGGCGATCACGTCGGTGATGAGCCGGTTCACCGAGTCCACCTCGGCCGAGACCGAGCGGTCGGCGAAGGTGAGGGCGCGCATCATGGCCTCGGCCAGGTGCGGTTCGCGTTGCAGCGCCTTGAAGGTGCGCATCAGCGTCTCCGCGACGCGCTCGCCGGGGTCGGGGCTGACCGGGGGCTTGCGGCGGAGCTGGTCGTGCAGCAGCTCCAGCTGGTCCTGCATCGTGGCGACCAGCAGATGGATCTTGGAGGGGAAGTACCGGTAGAGCGTGCCCAGCGCCACCTCGGACAGCTCGGCCACCTCCCGCATCTGCACCGCGTCGAAGCCGCCGCGGGCCGCGAGCTGCTGGGTGGCGCGCAGGATGCGCTGGCGGCGGGCCTCCTGGCGTTCGGTCAGGGCGGTGCCGGTGCCGGTGCTGCTCCCGGTGCCGCCGGCGCCGGAGCCCGCGCCGGAGCCCGCGCCGGAGCCCGTGGGGACCGGGGAGCCGCCGGTCGGGACAGTGGCGGACGCGTCAACCGTCATGGGCCTTCCTAGAGCTCGGCGTCCGACCCGCGGACCGGGCCTGACCTGTGTGAACTGTGTCACGCCCCGACTCTGCCACCTGCGGCGGGGCCGAAGTAGGAACTTGTTCTAGATTAGCGCCACGGAATATGCTCCGTTGACCCGCTCGTGACGCCGTCGAAGCCGTGAAGGCGGGACACGGACTTGCGGAGCGAGGTGACGAAGGACCATGGCTGACACCGTGGCTGACGCAGGGTCGTATGGCACGCCCCTGCGCATAGCCCTGCTCGCGTACAAGGGGAACCCGTTCTGCGGCGGCCAGGGCGTCTACGTCCGGCACCTGTCGCGGGAGCTGGCGCGGCTCGGGCACACCGTCGAGGTCCTGGCCGGGCAGCCGTATCCGGTGCTCGATCCGGAGCCGGGCGTCACGCTGACCGAGATCTCCAGTCTGGACCTGTACCGGCAGCCCGACCCGTTCCGGACGCCCAAACGCGAGGAGTACCGCGACTGGGTCGACCTGCTGGAGGTCGGAACCATGTGGACGGCCGGGTTTCCCGAGCCGCTGACCTTCTCGCTGCGGGTGCTGAAGCACCTGAGCCGGCGCCGCGGCGACTTCGACGTCGTCCACGACAACCAGTGCCTGGGCTACGGCCTGCTGGGTATGCAGCGTCTGGGTTTCCCGACCCTGGCCACCGTGCACCACCCGATCCAGGTGGACCGCGACCTGGAGCTGGCGGCGGCCGCCACCCGGGGCAAGCGCGCCTCGGTGCGCCGCTGGTATGCCTTCACCAAGATGCAGACCCGCGTCGCCCGCCGGCTGCCGGAGATCATCACCGTCTCCTCGTCCTCCGCCGCCGAGATCGGCCAGTACCTCGGCGTCCCGCAACGGCGCATCTCCACCATCCCGATCGGCGCCGACACCGACGCCTTCTCCCCGGACTCGTCCGTGGCCAAGATTCCTGGCCGCATCGTCACCACGGCCAGCGCCGACGTCCCGCTCAAGGGCCTGCTGCCGCTGGTGGAGGCGCTGGCCAAGGTGCGGGTCGAGATCGCCGACGCGCACCTGGTGGTCGTCGGCAAGGCCAAGCAGGACGGTGTCGTCGCCAAGGCGGTTGAGCGGCTGGGCCTGACCGGCGCCGTCCGCTTCGTGCGCGGCATCTCCGACCCCGAGTTGATCGACCTGATCCGCTCCGCCGAGGCGGTCTGCGTTCCGTCCCTCTACGAAGGCTTCTCGCTCCCGGCGGTAGAGGCCATGTCCTGCGGCGCGGCGCTGGTCTCCACCACCGGCGGCGCTATACCGGAGGTGGCCGGCCGCGACGGCGAGACCACGCTGGCCGTGCCGCCCGGCGACCCCTCGGCGCTGGCCGCGGCGCTGGCGCGGGTCCTCGGCGACGCCGGCCTGCGCGCCCGGCTCGGCGCCGCCGCCCGCGAGCGGGTCCTGGAGAAGTTCACCTGGCGCGCCGCCGCGGTCGCCACCGCCGAGCGCTACCGCGCGCTCATCGCGGCCGCGCACGATCCGATCGACTGGGACCGGCAGGCCGGCGACCGGCTCCGTCAGGGCAGTCAGGGAAGTCAGGGCAGTCAGAGCAGTCAGAGCAGTCAGAGCAGAAGGGCAGGGGTCTGACGTGCTCACGGTCGACTTCGGCAAGTTCCCGATCGCCAAGGGCGAGAAGGTCCTGGACATGGGCTGCGGCTTCGGCCGCCACGCCTTCGCGCTGCTGCGCCAGGGCGCGGACGTCGTGGCCCTGGACTACAGCCAGGACGAGGTGGCCGAGGTGACCAAGTGGTTCGCCGCGATGCAGCTGGCCGGCGAGGTCCCGGCCGGGGCGAGCGGCATCGCGGTGCGCGGCACCGCCTACGGCCTGCCGTTCGCCGACGACACCTTCGACGCCATCGTCGCCGCCGAGGTGCTGGAGCACCTGCCCGACGACGAGCTGGCGATGTCCGAGCTGGTGCGGGTGCTCAAACCGGGTGGGCGGCTGGCGGTGACCGTGCCGCGCTGGTTCCCGGAGAAGGTGTGCTGGGCGCTGTCCGACGCCTACCACGAGGTCGAGGGCGGCCACATCCGGATCTACAAGCGCCGCGAGATGATCGCCAAGCTGCGCGCCGCCGGGGCGGTGCCGCACGAACTGCACCACGCGCACGCGCTGCACGCGCCGTACTGGTGGCTCAAGTGCGCGGTCGGCGTGGACAACGAGAACGGCCCGGTGAAGGCGTACAAGAAGCTGCTGGAGTGGGACATCATCAAGGCACCGGCGCTGACTCGGGCCAGCGAGGCCCTGTTGAACCCGGTGCTGGGCAAGAGCCTGGTCGTCTACGCCACGAAGCCGGCCGCATGACGTTCGGCGGGCCGGCCGGCGGATCGTTCGGGGAAGCGGCCGCCGAACTGCTGGCCGCCGAGCGCATCCTCACCGCCGACCAGGTCCGGGCCACCGCGCGCGCGATAGCGGCGGTGCAGCGGCCGGACGGCGCCATACCGTGGTTCCACGGCGGACACCTGGATCCCTGGGACCACACCGAGGCGGCGATGGCCCTGGACGTGGCCGGGATGCCGGAGCGGGCGCTGGCCGCCTACCGCTGGCTGGCGGCGGCGCAGAACTCCGACGGCTCCTGGTACGCGGCCTACGCCGACGCCCCGGACGGCGTGACGGAACCGACGAACCGGCTGCGCGAGACCAACTTCACCGCCTACGTCGCGGTCGGCGTCTGGCACCACTTCCTGGCCACCGGCGACGAGCGGTTCCTGGCCGAGATGTGGCAGCCGGTCCGGCGCGCCGTCGACTTCGTGCTGGAGCTGCAGACGCCGGGCGGCGAGATCCTGTGGTGCCGCGACGAACACGATCGCGACGCCGGCGAGGCGCTGCTGACCGGCTGCGCCTCCATGTACCAGGCGCTGCGCTGCGCCCTGGCGATCGCCGAGCGGGTCGGTCGGGCTTGTCCGGAGTGGGAACTGGCCTGCGGACGGCTCGGGCACGCGCTGACCGACCATCCGGAGCGCTTCGCGGACAAGGGCTCGTATTCGATGGACTGGTACTACCCGATCCTCGGGACGGCGTTGCGCGGCGCCGCCGCCGAGCGCCGCATCGCAGAGGGCTGGGATACGTTCGTCGTACCCGGCTACGGCGCTCGCTGCGTGTCGACGAACTACTGGGTGACCGGCGGCGAGACCTGCGAGCTGGCGCTGTCGTTGTGGGCGATCGGCGACGTGGAGCGAGCCAGAACCCTGCTAGGCGACATCCAGCATCTGCGCGATGAGAGCGACGGGATGTACTGGACGGGGCGGGTCTACCAGGAGAATGAGCAGGGCCACCAGCCCGCGATCTGGCCGGTGGAGAAGACCGCGTGGACGGCGGGCGCGATGCTGCTCGCGCTGGCGGTGCTGGCCGAGGAGAAGGCGACTGTCGCGGTGTTCGGCGGCGATGGACTGCCGGAGGGGCTGCCGGTGTTGTGCGCGGATCAGGAGTGCGTCGCGGCTTGAGCGGCGAGCGCTGCCGAGACCGGCCAGCCCATCCATCTCAGCTGCTACAGGCTTTGTTCACCGCGGATATCGCGCTGCTGGTCTGCGGGATCGTGCTCGACATGCCCTTGGTGTCACCCTTGGCGTAGTAGTCGGCGAACTTGCTCCAGCTGTCTGATTCGCTTTGGATCGCGGTCTTCACCGTCGGGTCGGTCGCCATCCGGGCGTCGGCGGCGAGGTTGGACGCCAGGTTCCGGTCGGCCTTGATCTGGAAGTCCTTGTCACCGTGGGCCGCCGGGTTGGAGGCGTTGAACGCGTCCAGGTCGCGGGAGGCTTCGGCGCAGCCGGCCTTGATGCCGCTCGGAGGGGTCGGAGTGCTGGGATCCGGCGAGGGCAGCGAGTCGGGGCTGCTGGGGGTGCTGCTGCTCGGGCTGCTCGGGTCGGTCGCAGTGGTCGAAGTCGTCGAGGTGCTGGGGCCGGGAGTGCTCGAGGTCGGGGAACCGGTGGGCTTCGTCGAGCTCGACGACACCGGGGGATTCCCCTGCGGCGATCCGTGGCCGCCGGTCGCCGCCACGGCGACCGTGACGCCCACCCCGATCACCGCCACCGCCGCGGCGGCCAGGCCGACCCGCAGGCCGGTGCGATGCCGCGGCGCCGGCACCGGGTACAGGGGCTGAGGCGTGATCTGCCACGCGGAGAGGGAGGAGGCGTCACTCGGCTCACGCTGGCCGGCCGTGCCCGACGCCGCCTGCGGTCCGGTCACCCCTTGCAGCCGCGCTCCGGCGAGGTCGGTTCCCCCGGCGGCCAGCAGCGCCACCGCCGCGGGTATCGTCGGCCGCTGTGCCGGCTCTTTCGCCAGCAGCCCGGCGAGCAGCGGCGCCAGCCGGCCGGCGCGTGCCGGCACCGGCGGCTGCTCGAACAGCACGGCGGTCATCGTCGCGGTCGGCGAGTCGCGCCGGAACGGCGAGACGCCCTCCACCGCGTGGTAGAGCGTCACCCCCAGGGAGAACAGGTCGCCGGGCGGCCCGGAGTCCGCGCCGCGGGTGCGCTCCGGCGCCATGTACTCCGCGGAGCCGACGATGGCGCCGGTCATCGTCAGCGAGCTGTCGGTCTCGTGCTGGGCGATGCCGAAGTCGGTGAGCAGCACCCGGCCGTCGTCGGCCAGCAGCACGTTGGCCGGCTTCACGTCGCGGTGCACGATCCCGGCGGCGTGCGCCGCGGCCAGCGCGTGCAGCAGCGTGCCGGCGACCTTGGCGGTGTTCTCCACCGACAGCGGCCCGTGCTCGCGCACGTGCTCGGCCAGCGAACGCCCCGACACCAGCTGCATCACGATCCACGGCACGCCGTCCTCGACCACCACGTCGTGCACGGTGACGATGCCCGGCTGGTCGCGCAGCCGCACCGTGTTGCGGGCCTCCCGCTCGGCCCGGCGCAGCCGCTCGGCATGCTGCGCCTCGGACAGCGTGAAGGGCAGCGACACCTCTTTGATCGCCACGTCGATGGCCAGCGTCAGGTCGTGGGCGCGCCACACCTTGCCCATCCCGCCCGCACCCAATCGGGCGACCAGCCGGTAGCGGCCGCCGACCAGGCGGCCGGGCTCAGACTGCTCAGGCATGTTCCCCCCGGGTCGACTGCGTATCCGACATCGGACAGACTACGGAAGCGCCGTAATGATCACATCTGTGGATCCCCGAGTCGGGGATGAAGGGAAGTGCCCCATGTCGTACCCGGACCCCCGCTATTTCGCCGACACCGGCGAAGTCAGCGCCACCTTCCGCCCCGCGGACGCCCCGCCGGAGATCACCTTCAGCTCCGGCGGCACCTGCAGCCTGCTGTCCACCGACAAGGACTCGGACGGCTTGTACGGGCTCTACCGCTGGGACTTTGCCGCCGCCCCGAGCGGCCCCGGCACCCACTTCCACAAGACCATGAGCGAGGCGTTCTTCATCCTCAAAGGCGCCGTCCGCCTGTTCAACGGCGAGAAGTGGGTCGAGGCGACCCCCGGCGACTACCTCTTCGTGCCACCCGGCGGCCTCCACGCCTTCCGCAACGAGTCCGGCGAGGAAGCCTCGATGCTTCTGATGTTCGCCCCCGGCGCCCCGCGCGAGAACTACTTCCGCGGGCTGGTCGAAGGCCTGCCAGCCAAGTTGGGGGAGAAGTTCTTCCTGGAGCACGACCAGTACAACGTCGAGGGCTGACAATCGGCTCGGCCGGCGGGTCGTCGGCCGGGCCGCCCCTAGTGACCCGGTTCGGAGATTCGTCGCTACTCTCATTCCGGCGGCCGCAGGCGTGTGGTGATGCGAATCGGTTCAGGCGCCGCGCTGGGCGTGCCGGGCGGGCGGCGTCATCCTGGTGGGCTGTTGCTGACCGACCGGTGCGTCCAGCGTGGATGACTGGGCCGATTCGCGCGGCGAATCTCCGAACCGGGTCACTAGGCCACCCGCCGCAGCACCCTGAGCGACCCGGTCACCGACTCCTCCTCGAACTTCCCCGACTCCAACGCCCGCAGATAGATCCGATACGGTGCCTGCCCCCCATCCTCCGGATTGGGGAACACATCGTGGATCACCAGCAGTCCTCCGGGCGCGACATGGTGGGCCCAGCCGTCGTAGTCGCCCTGCGCGTGCTCATCGGTGTGCCCGCCATCGATGAACACCAGCCCGACCGGCGTGTTCCAAAGCCTGGCCACGACCGGTGACCGCCCCACGATCGCGATCACCCGATCCTCAACGCCGGCTGCGTGCAGCGTCCGACGCATCGTCGGCAGCGTGTCCATCAGCCCGACCTGCGAATCGACCAACGTCGGATCGTGGTACTCCCACCCCGGCTGCTGTTCCTCCGAACCGCGGTGGTGGTCGATGGTGATGACCACGCGGTCAGCGGCCATGGCGGCCGCCGCCAGGTAGATCGTCGACTTGCCACAGTAAGTCCCGATCTCCAGCAGGTCACCCACCTTCGCGGCGCGCTCGGCTGCCTCGTACAAGGCCAGGCCCTCATCGGCGGGCATGAAGCCGGGGGCGGCCTCAGCCGCGGCGCGCAGGGAAAGATCCATAGCGGCACTCTATCTTCCCGATAACTGAAACGTGTTCTACTATCCGCCACGTGGCTTCCGTGACCGCCGGTATCGGCTCCATAGGCATCACCAGCGACCACCGCGATCTCGCCGAGTCCGTCCGGCGGTGGCTGGCCCGCGCCGTTCCGCCGTCGCTGGTCCGAACGGCGCTCGATGCCGAGACCGAGGCCCGGCCCGCGTTCTGGGCGGATCTGGCCAAGCAGGGCCTCCTGGCCAACCACCTGCCGGAGGCCTTCGGCGGCGCCGACGCCGGCCTGCTGACCTTAGCTGTCGCACTGGAGGAGGCCGGCCGCGCGGGAATGCCCGGACCGTTCCTGCCGACTGTCGCTGCCGGCGTCTTCCTGGCGGAAACCCTGGGCAAGGCTTGCGCTGAGGTGATCACGGCCTTGGGCGACGGCAGCGCCACAGCCGCCGTCGCCGCGGCCCCGGGCAGCCTCATCGCAGAACCCGTCGACGGCGGCTACATCCTGACCGGCGTAGTAGAACCGGTTATCGGCGCGCAACTCGCCGACTGGCTAGTACTCACAGCGCGCTGCTCCGACGGCTCTGAGATCCAGGCCCTCGTCCCGGTGTCCGACCTGGAGATCAGCTCTCTGGTCTCCCTCGACCGGACGCGTCGGGCCGCGAAGGTGAGCGCCGACGCCGTCGTGGTCCCGCCCGAGCGCATCATCCCCGACGCCACCGTTGTCCTGAACCGAACCACCGCCCTCTTCGCCTCAGCGGAAGCCGTCGGTATCGCTGACTGGTGCACGCGCACCGCGGCCGAATACGCCAAAGTCCGCGTCCAGTTCGGCAAGCCGATCGGCCAGTTCCAAGGCGTGAAGCACCGCTGCGCCCACATGGTCGCCCGCACGGAACAGGCCCGCAGCGCAGTCTGGGATGCGGCGTTCGTCGCCGGTTCCTCAGCGGGATCAGTGGGCTCGCTCGGCGCCGATGATGCCGCACTCCCGATCGCCATCGCGGCAGCCCTAGCCCTGGACGCCGCAGTCGACTGCGCAAAAGACTGCATCCAAGTCCTCGGCGGCATCGGCTTCACCTGGGAGCACGACGCCCACCTCTACCTCCGCAGAGCGCTGACCCTCCGCCAGGTCTTCGGCCCCGCAACCCGCTGGCGCGCCCGCGTCGCCGACCTCACCACCGAGGGCCGCCGCCGCGAGCTCCGAGTGGACCTCCCAGCGACCGCCGAAGCCCACCGCGCAGCCGCGCGCGCCGCCTTCGAGAGCGTCAAGGATCTCGCTCCCGCCGAACAACGCAAACAGCTCGCCGCCACCGGCTACGCCGCCCCCTACCTCCCCAAGCCCTACGGCCGCTCGGCCGGCCCGGCAGAACAGATCGTCATCGCCCAGGAGATGACCACGGCCTCGGTGAAGCTCCCAGACATCGTCATCGGCAACTGGGTCGTCCCGACACTCGTCAAGTACGGCACCGACGCTCAGCGCGAGCGCTTCGTCCTCCCCACGCTGCGTGGAGACGTGATCTGGTGCCAGATGTTCAGCGAACCCGGTGCAGGCTCGGATCTGGCAGCGCTGACCACCCGGGCAACGCGGGTCGACGGCGGCTGGCGGCTCGACGGCCAGAAGGTCTGGACGTCCGTGGCGAACTTCGCCCACTGGGCCATCTGCATCGCTCGCACCGACCCCGACAAGCCGAAACACGAAGGCATCAGCTACTTCCTCCTCGACATGAAGTCGGAGGGAATCGACGTCCGGCCGCTGCGCGAGATCACCGGGGCGTCGATGTTCAACGAGGTGTTCCTCGACGGTGTCTTCGTCCCCGAGGACCTCGTGGTCGGCGAGGTGAACGGCGGCTGGCCGCTCGCCCGCAACACCCTCGGCAACGAGCGGGTGTCGCTGGCGTCGGGCCCGGTGCTCGGCGGCTCGCTCGAGGGTCTGCTCAGCGCGGTCGCCGCGCAGGGGGAGTCGGATCCGGTGCTCGCCCAGCGTCTCGGCGAGCTCATCTGCCAAGGGCAGTCCGCCGCTCTGCTCGGCATGCGCACCACACTGCGCCAGTTGTCCGGTATGGAGCAGGGTCCGGAGGCGAGTATCAGGAAACTGATCTCGATGCAGCTCGCGCAGGATGTCGCGGAGCTCGGGCTGGAACTGCTCGGCGGCGCCGGAGCCACTGAAGAACCGGGCGCCGCGGCGGGCTGGACGCAGGCGTTCCTGTCCAGCCGCTGCCTGACGATCGCCGGCGGCACCACCGAGGTCCAGCTCAACGTGATCGGCGAGCGGATCCTCGGACTGCCGCGCGACTGAACTCCACAAAGTCCACACATACAGGGGTGACCAGGATGAACAGGGTCTACGTCGTCGGCGTCGGCATGACGAAGTTCGAGAAGCCCGAGACCAGACAGTGGCGCTACTTCGACATGGCCCGCGAAGCCGGCACCGCCGCGCTGGACGATGCCGGCGTGCGCTACGAGCAGGTCGAGCAGGTGGCGGCCGGCTACGTCCTCGGCCCCTCGACCTGCGGCCAGCGCGCCGCCTACGAACTCGGCCTGACCGGCGTCCCGGTCTACAACGTCAACAACAACTGCGCCACCGGCTCCACCGCGCTGCTGATGGCCGCGCAGTGGGTGGCCGGCGGCCTCAACGACTGCGTGCTGGCGCTGGGCTTCGAGCAGATGAAGAAGGGGGCGCTCGGCGGCGGGATGAACAACGACGACTTCAACGCCTCCCCGCTGGCCCGGCACTACACGCTCATGGCCGAGCTGCACGGCTTCGAACCGACGCCGCCGACCGCGCAGATCTTCGGGGACGCCGCGCGCGAGCACATGGACGAGTACGGGACCACCGCCGAGCAGTTGGCGCTGGTCGCCGCCAAGAACCACCGGCACTCGGTCAACAACCCGAACGCGCAGTTCCAGGTCGAGTACTCAGTCCAGGACATCCTTGCCGCGAAAGAGATCCACCGGCCGCTGACCAAGCTCCAGTGCTCGCCGACCTCCGACGGCTCGGCCGCCGCGGTCGTGGTCAGCGAGCGCTTCGTCGAGGAGCACGGGCTGGCCGACCGGGCGGTCGAGATCGTCGCTCAGGCGATGACCACCGACACCGCCGAGGCCTTCGACACCCGCAGCATGATCGACGTGGTCGGCCGCCCCATGAGCCGCGACGCCGCCCGAACCGTTTACGACGCCTCCGGCCTCGGCCCGGACGATCTGGACGTGATCGAGCTGCACGACTGCTTCTCCATCAACGAGCTGATCACCTACGAGGCCATCGGCCTGTGCGGGGAGGGGGAGGGCGGCAAGCTGATCGCGGACGGCGCCACCACCTACGGCGGCCGGTGGGTCGTGAACCCCTCCGGCGGCCTGATCTCCAAGGGCCATCCGCTCGGCGCCACCGGGCTGGCGCAGTGTGCTGAGATCACCTGGCAGCTGCGCGGCACGGCCGGCGCGCGGCAGGTTGATGGAGCGCGCGTGGGCATGGCGCACAACATCGGGCTCGGCGGGGCCGCGGTGGTGAGCCTGTTCCGCAAGGTGTGAGGGTCCGGGGCGGAACCGCACTGATCTCGAAGCGGAGGCCGCCGCCTCAGGAGCTCATCGCCCCCATCGCCGCCAACAGCTTCTCGTCCGTCTCGCCGAGCACCATCGCTACCGCGCCGAGCGCGCAGGCCTGCGGGCCGAGCGCGCCGGTCTGGATGGTCATCACGTCGCCGGCCAGCGGCAGCGAGGCGGCCGCCGCGGCCTCCCGCAGCGGCCCCATCAACAGCTCCCCGGCCGCGGCCAGCGCGCCGCCGATGATCACCGTCTGCGGATTCAGGATGTTGCCGAGCATTCCGACCGCGCGGCCGGCCATCGTGCCGGCATCCGACAGCGCCCTGATACAGCCGCGATCGCCCTGCCAGGCCATGGTGATCACGTTGCGCAGCGTCAGCCGGTCGCCGTAGGCGGGCTCCAGCGCGCGCATCACCACCGGCAGGCCGACGAAGGTCTCCAGGCAGCCCCGGTTGCCGCAGCGGCACAGCGGGCCGTTGGCGTCCACGATCAGGTGGCCGACCTCGCCGGCGCCGCCGGTGGCGCCGCGAGCCAGCAGGCCGTTGGAGACGAAGGCGCCGCCGACCCCGCCGTGGAGCTTCAGGTAGAGGAATTCGTCCTGGCCGCGGGCCGCGCCCCAGCGCCGTTCGGCCAGCGCGCCGAGCTTGGTGTCGCCGTCGGCCAGCACCGGCAGCCCGAGGCGGGCGCCGAGTTCGGCGGCCACCGGGATGCCGCTCCAGGGCGAGGGCATGCCGGGGTTCGGCACGCCGCGCCGGGTGTCGAACGGCCCCGGGACGCTCACTCCGACGCCGAGGATCCGGCTGGGATCGGTGCCGGCCTCGTCGATCGCGGTGCGCACCAGGTCCGCGGCCACGTCGAAGCCGTTGTTCGGGTCGTAGTTGACCGGCAGCCGCACCGACTTGGCGATCCGCACCGCGTGCGCCACGTTCGCGATGATCACGTGCACGTGCCGGTAGCCGAAGTCGACGCCGATCGCCTCGCCGCTGGCCGGGTTCAGCATCACCGCCGCGCCCGGGCGGCCGGCCCCGCCGCCGGCCGGGGCCAGCCGGGCGTCCAGTTCGACCACCAGGTCGTCGCCGACGAGGGCGGCGATGATGCCGGAGACGGTGGAGCGGGAGAGCCCGGCGGCCCGGGCTATGTCGGCGCGGCTCATCGTCCCGTGCTCGCGCAGCAGCCGCACCACGGCCATCCGGCTGCGCTCGGCCCGGGACTCCGGGGGTGGGGTCCTCATGCTTCTGAAGGATGCTGTCACAGGGCTCGATTAGTCAAGGATCAAACAAATAAGGGGGTTCAGACTCCGGTTAGTTCGGTGGAATTTGTTCGCCGATCACGGAATCGCAACTTCCTTGACGCCTTCATTTCGTCGGCTTTACGGTCCCCACACAGACCCGGCAACCCGCTCCTTGCATAACGGCCCCGTTTCAGGCGATGAGAAGTTCCCTCACTCGAGTTGATGAAAGAAGGCTGATCATGGGCGCAAGCTCCCCCCGGTCCGTCCCGGCTGTGCTGGCGGTCGGACTCGCCGCCGGCCTGGCGCTGGCCGGCTGTTCCTCCAGCTCCTCCAAGCCCGCGGCGAGCGGCGGCGGCTCCTCCTCGGGGTCCTCGACGTCCTCGGCGACCACCTCGGCGGCCTCGTCCTCCGACACCTCGTCGTCGCCGGCCGGCTCGGCGGCCGCGCCGGTCGCGCTGCCGGACCTGTCGGGCAAGTCGATCCAGGTTCTGGCCGAGTGGTCCGGCGAGGAGCAGAAGGCCTTCCAGAAGGTGATGGACGCCTTCACCGCCAAGACCCACGCCAAGATCAGCTACCAGGGCGCCGGCGACCAGACCGTCACCGTGCTCAAGAGCAAGCTGGCCGGCGGCGGCGCCCCGGACGTGGCGCTGGTCGCGCAGCCCGGCGCCATCGCGGCGCTCGCGCAGGCCGGGCAGATCAAACCGCTGTCGGACAGTGTGGTGGGCACCATCGACGCCAACTACGCGCCCGGCTGGAAGACCCTCGGCACGGTCAACGGCAAGGTCTACTCGATCATGTTCAAGGCCGCGAACAAGTCGACGTTCTGGTACAACACCGCGCAGTTCCAGCAGGCCGGCGTCACCCCGCCGAAGAGCTGGGACGACTTCATCAAGGCCGCAGGCACCCTGTCCGATGCCGGCATCACCCCGGTCTCGGTCGGCGGCGCGGACGGTTGGACGCTCACCGACTGGTTCGAGAACGTCTACCTGTCGCAGGCCGGCCCGGACATGTACGACAAGCTCGCGCACCACAAGATCCCGTGGACCGACCCGTCCGTGGTGCAGGCCCTGACCACGCTCAAGCAGCTGTTCGGCGACGACAAGCTGCTGGCCGGCGGCAAGTCCGGGGCGTTGCAGACGGACTTCAACACCTCGATCACCCAGACCTTCACCGCCCCGCCGAAGGCGGCCATGGCCTACGAGGGCGACTTCGCAGGCTCGGTGATCACCAGCACCACCAAGGCGAAGCTGGGCACTGACGCCAACTTCTTCCCGTTCCCGGCGGCCGGCTCGCTGACCAACTTCGTGGTCGGCGGCGGCGACGCGGCGCTGGCCACCAACGACAACCCGGCGACCATGGCGTTCATCCAGTTCCTGGCCTCCCCGGAGGCGGCCCAGGCCTGGGCCTCGCAGGGCGGCTTCCTGTCCCCGGACAAGAACGTCCCGCTGACCGCCTACCCGGACGAGACCACCAAGGCCGAGGCGCAGATGCTGATCAGCGCCGGCGACAACTTCCGCTTCGACATGTCGGACCAGGCGCCGGTCGGCTTCGGCGGCACGAAGGGCGCCGGGGAGTGGAAGGACCTGCAGGACTTCCTCAGCAGCGGTGACCCGAACGCGGCCGCCGCGCAGCTGGAGAAGGACGCCGCGAAGGAGACCTGGCAGTAGCCATGGACGACAGCCTGGACGACAGCCGGTCCGCGGCACCCGCTGCGGGGGAGGCCTCCGAGGGCTCCCCCGCAGCGGGGCCGCCGCCGCCCGAAGCCCCGCCGCCCGCCGTGCCCGCGATGGCCGCCGGTCCCGCGGTGCCCGCCCTGTCCGCCGTTCCGTCCGGCCCGCACCCGCTGGCCGGCCACGGCGGACCCAGCCCGCTGCGGATCCCCGGCTATGTACGCGCCGGCTTCCTGGTCCCGGCGGCCGTGATCCTGCTGGCCATCATCATCTGGCCGGCCATCGACTCGGTCTGGCTCAGCCTGCACAACCACGACGGCACCAAATGGGTCGGCCTGCAGAACTACAAGACCCTGTTCAGCGACAAGGCCACGCTCACAGCCCTGAAGAACAACGTCATCTGGGTGGTCTGCGCGCCGACCATCGCCTGCGCCCTCGGACTGATGTTCGCGCTGCTCAGCGAGAAGATCCGGTGGTCCACCGCCTTCAAGGCGGTCATCTTCATGCCGATGGCCATCTCGTTCCTGGCCGCCGGCGTCATCTTCGAGCTGGTCTACCAGCAGGACCCGAACCAGGGCGTGGC
>JABFWL010000605.1 GCA_013362315.1 Catenulispora sp.
GGGCTGCGCGGCTGTCGTTGTCGCGGGCTGCGCGGCTGTCGGAGCCGAAGTCGGAGCCGAGGACTGCGGCGGCACCGTGGTCGCGGGCTGCGCGGCCGTCGGAGCCGGAGCCGGAGGCTGCGGCTCCGTGGTCGCGGCCTGCGCCGCTGCCGTCGTCGGGGGCGGAGCCGAGGCCTGCGGCGGCGCCTTCGCGCCGATCATCGCCGAACCCTGATCCACCCGCCGGCGTCAGCTCGTCGGCGAGCCGTCCGGCGAACAGCCGCGCGTCGTTGTCCGCGACCAGCACCCGCTGCCGCAGCCGGGTCAGCGGCAGCTTCTCGACCGGCACGCCGTCCAGCGTGACGCCGTCGGCGGCGCGGTAGCGGCCCAGGCGGTCGGCGAGCTCGATGGCGTCGGCCGGGTCGGTCGCGGCCACCGCGGTGAAGCCGCCCGGCGCGAAGCTCACCCCGGAGTGGGTGTCGGCCAGCGCCCCGGTGCCTTCGCGGCCGTCGTCGGCCGGCTCGGCGTCCTGGCCGTGCAACGGGTTCCGCAGCGCCAGCACCGCGACCACCCGGGTGGCGGCCACGTGCGCGCGCAGGAACCGGCCCCAGGCGTCGGTGACCGTCCGCAGCGGGATGACCAGGAACGCCGCATAGCCGTAGAACGCCACCAGCTGCCCGGTCGTGATGTCGCCGGAGACCGCCAGCCGCGCGGCCAGCCAGGTCACCCCGACCACGAACAGGCCCGGCAGCAGCACCTGTGCCGACTCCAGCAGTGACTCCACGCGCGCCACCCGCACCCCGGCGGTGCGCAGTTGCTGGGACTCGGTGCGATAGCGCTCGGCGAACTCCGGCTCGCCGCCGATGCCGCGCAGCACCCGCAGCCCGGCCACGATGTCGTTGGCCCGGCCGGTCAGCCGGCCCTGCAACGCCCGCACCTCGCTCTGCCGCCGGTGCATCGGTTTGAGCAGCGGCCCCACCACGGCCATGATCACCGGCACGCCGATCAGCACGGTCAGGCCGATCCGCACGTCGGAGGCCAGCAGCAGCACGGCCACCACCACGATCGACACGATCGCGCCGGTGAACCGGGCCGAGACGTCCATCGTGCTGCCGATGCTGGAGGTGTCGGCGGTGCCGATGGCCACCACGTCGCCGGTGGCGATCCGGCTGGGCAGGGTGGCGCCGAGCTCGGTGGCGTGCCGCGCGGTCAGCTGCACGGTGCGGTAGGCGGCGGTGAGCCAGTTGGTGACCGCGCACCGGTGCCGCAGCGTCCCGGCCGCCCCGGTCACGCAGCCGAGCAGCAGCACCACGGCCGACCAGCGCCACAGCTCGGCGGAGTCCTTCGCGGTGACGCCGGCGTCCAGGGTCTTGCCGATCGCGGCGGGTATCAGCGCCTGGCTGACCATCCACACCACGCCCCAGAACGCGCCCAGCGTCATCGAGGTCCACTGCTTGCGGACCAGCCAGAGCAGGTACCGGGTCGCCGAGCGGGTGTCGGGTATGCCGGGATCCGGCTCGGGGAGGTGGCGCATGATCGCACGGTAGACCGGCCGTCGCGGTGCGAGCCACCCAATTTCGGCTGGCAGCGCCCGATATGGACGCACCCTCGCTGTTCGAGGCTTGACTCAGATCCCTTAATGCCGCTTGGATAGCCGCACCCCCCGTGCACCGTAAGCACCAACGCGCCACGCAAGTACCCTGTCAGCTTCACTGCGAGGGGCTGTTTTGAGGATCACGCGCAGGCTCGGCGTCCTGGTCGCCGTCCCGCTGGCGGCGGTTTCCGGATTCGGCGCCGTCGCGCTGACGGCTTCGGCCGGCGACACGCTGCGCGGCGAGCATCTGTGGTCCCTGATGCACACCTCCACCGCCGCCGGGCATCTGATCTGCGCGCTGCAGGACGAGCGCACCATGATGGCGCTGCTGCTCACCGGCTCGGACCCGCGGCCCACCCCGGAGGTCGAGGCCCAGTTCGCGCAGACCGACGCCCGGATCGCCGCCTGGCGGCAGCAGGTCAGAGCACTGCCGCACATACCGCAGGTCACCCGGGACGTGCTGGCGCGCATCGACGAGGAACTGGGCCAGCTGTCCACGCTGCGCGCACAGATCCGGTCGCAGGCCGCGCCGGCCCTGTCCTCGGTGGTGTTCCAGTACCGGATCGCCATCGCCGACCTGGCCCAGTTCCGGGACTCGGTGACCAACGCCGGCGCCGCCCCGCAGCAGATCGCCCTCCCGATCCACGCCGCCAACCTGCTCTACCAGGCCGCCGAGGCCACCGGGCAGGAGGAGTCGGACGTGCTGCGCGCGGCCGCCGGGCCGACGCTCACCCCGGCCGCCGTGTCCTCGATCTCCCGCGACCGGCAGATGTACGGCGACGCCATGGAGGCCTTCGACACCCAGGCCCCGGACGCCTGGCACGAACGCCCCGACGAGGCGATGACCAGCCCGGAGATCCTCACCGCCGGGCAGTACGAGGACCAGGTGTCGCGGCTGCGCGCCGACGACCCGCTGAAGATCAACAAGACGGTCTGGGCGCAG
>JABFWL010000249.1 GCA_013362315.1 Catenulispora sp.
CACCGGCCGCCCGCGGGCGGCCTGGTCCCGGGCCAGCGCGGCGATCGCGAACGGCCGCACCGAGCGCGGCGCGGCCAGATCGAACGTGGTGCGGCCAGCGGCCCGGCCGGCTTCGAGCAGCGCGGCGATCCCCTGGTCGTCGGCTACGGCGTCAAGAAGTCCGGACAGGCTCACCAAGGCCACCCTTCGCGCACGACGAACAGCCCGAAGCCGAGATGCGGCGTCGGGTTATCTCTCAAGACTACGCCCTGGACCCGGCCGCCATTTCGGGATTTTCCGGGGCGAACCCCACCCGGGGCGATCAGCGTCGCCGCGCTCCATACCCGCGGGCCCGACGGAGCCGGTACCTTTCTACCCGGACCCTACAGAAATGAAGGCCGGAGCGAGACCTCACATGGCACAGGCATCCGCACAGCGGCACGGCATACCGAACGGCCAGTTCGCCGGACGGATCATCGAGTTCAGCGACCCCGAACTCGACCGCAAGTTCCCGCACGGCATCTACCTGACCATGCACGGATACCCGGAGTTCGCGGTTTATGCACGGCACACCGTGCAGATCGCCGATCCGCCGTCCGGCTTGTCCGTGGACGAGATCCGGGTCACCGACACCATCGCGGCAAACCTGCTGGCCGCGGCCACGGGCGACCCGCTGTGGGAGGGCCGCCCGGCCACCGCCACGCCGCAGGGCTGGACCTGGGCGCACGCCGCCGAGTCGCGGATGCTGCACTGCGTGCCGGTGGAGCTGCACGGCGCGTTCCGGCACCACGGCGGCATGGCCACGCTCAAGGCCGACCGCAACCGCTCGGGGCTGTTCACCGAGGGCATGCTGGAGCCGGTGGCGTTCGAGCGCAGCGGCTCGGTGCCGGAGGAGGCGATGAAACAGCTGGAGCAGCACCTGGGCTTCCCGCTGCCGGCGTCCTACCGCCGCTTCCTGGCCGGCACCGACGGCGGCCGGCCGATCAGCCCGGCGGTGAACCTGGCCGGCGGCTTCATCGCCGACCAGTGGCTGTTCGGGCTGCGCCGCGAGGACCCGCACCAGGATCTGGTCTACGCCAACCAGGCGCTGTACGACCGGTTCACCGAGGAGTTCCTCGGCATCGGCTACGTGCAGGGCGGGATGCTGGCGCTGAAGATCCGCGGCGCCGACTCCGGCTCGGTGTGGCTGTTCGACGACGACGACCCGCGCGACTCCGAGAGCCGCGACGCCGTCAGCCTGTGCGCCGAGCTGCTGAAGAAGGTCGGCAACGACTTCGACGACTTCGCCCGCCACCTGGTGGCGCTGCCGCAGCAGATCGTCGACATCGCCCGGTCGGCGGTGGACTCCGGCCACGCCAAGGCGGTCACCGACGTGGAGCATCTGGGTGCCGCGCTGCCGGCGGCGCTGAAGGCCCCGGGGCGGTAGCCGACAAGTCCTGTGGCATGGATCACGCCGATCCATGTCACAGGAAGGCAGGCTGTCCAGTCTCCTTTGGTGACACGCGAACAGCGCACCGAAGGAGACTGTCATGGAAGCCCGCCTCAACGCCTTCACCAACCCCGGCCTCGCCAAGGTCCTCAAGCACTTCATCGCCGCCAGCCACGCACTGCACGGCTCCTCTCTGCCCGCCGAGGTCCAGCACCTGGTGGAGATCCGCGCCAGCCAGATCAACGGCTGCGGCTACTGCCTGGACATGCACACCAAGGACGCGACCGCGGACGGGATGTCCCAGCAGCGGATCAACCTGGTCGGAGCCTGGCGCGAGGCCACGGTCTACTCCGAGCCCGAGCGCGCCGCCCTGGAGCTGACGGAGGCCGCCACCCGGCTGTCCGACTCCGCCGGAGTGAGCGACGAGGTGTGGGAGAACGCTGCGAAGCACTTCGACGAGGAACAGCGGGGCGCGCTGGTCGCGGCGATCGCGCTGATCAACGCGTTCAACCGGACCAACGTGATCACCCGGCAGCCGGCCGGCGACTACGTGCCGGGGCAGTTCGCGTGAGCGCTTTTTGTTAAGTACGCGGCGGCGCCACCCGAATGCTGCGTCCTGCGTGACCTGCTGATCTCTCTTCGCGTTGAGGGGCCGTTCCCCCCTTCCGAACACGATGAGAGGAGTCGGCGATGCGAAAAATCTTGTCCTTCGCCGCTTTGGCGTTGTCCTCCGGCGCGGCGGTCATCAGCGCCGGCGGCGCGGCCCACGCGAGCAGCAGTGCCCACGACTGGTGCGCCGCCCCGGTGCACGCGCAGAAGGTGGACGCGGCCTGCATCACCAACCACAGCACGATCCACGTCGGCCTGCACGACGTCGACGTGGACAGCAACTGGTGCCTGGGCGCGTTCGCGGCCTTCGGCGACGTGATCGCCTCGCCGGCGCTGAGCTGCGAGGACCACGGCAAGGCGCACCACGTGCCGGGGCCGCCGCCGATGGGCGACCACGACTGCGACGACGTCTGCGGGCCGCACATGCCCCCGCCGCCGCCCCCGGTGCCCTGCCCGCCGCCGCACCCGTGCCCGCCGCCTGGCCC
>JABFWL010000520.1 GCA_013362315.1 Catenulispora sp.
GTCGGCGTGCTCGTTGAGCAGGTCGTGCAGGCTGCCGGCGGCCTCGGCGACGCCGAACCCGGCGGCCACCGTGCTGTTCTTCCACATCGCGATCATGGTGTTGCCCAGCGGCGGCACCGCGGCCCGCACCGCCTGCGGCAGCACCACCAGGCGCATGGTCTGGCCGAAGGTCATGCCGACGGCGCGGGCGGCCTCGGCCTGGCCGCGCGGCACGGCCAGGATCCCGGCCCGCACCGCCTCGCAGACGAAGGCCGCGGTGTAGGCCGACAGCGCCCAGATCGCCCAGGTCAGCGGCTCGGCGGTGAAGCCCAGGTGCGGGATAGCGGAGGTGAACACCATGAAGCACAGGACCAGCGGGGTGTTGCGCAGCACCGCGACGTAGCCGGTGCCGACCCAGCGCAGCGGCGGCACCGGGCTCACCCGCAGCACGGCGAGCAGCGTTCCGACGACGAGGGAGAACAGTGCGGCCCAGCCGGACAGGATCAGGCCTTCGCCGAACGCGTTGAGGATCACGGTGTGGTTGTCCCACAAGAAACCCATCGGAGCCTCCTTTCTGCGCAGGTCGGGGGTCGGGTTCGGGTTCGGGTTCGTTGGGTCAGGGTCTTGCAGTCGGGTCGCGCAGCCAGGTCGTGCGGTCAGACTCCTGAACTCAGACTCCTGATCGGGCGCCCTCGCGGACGCCGCGACCGTCAGTCCGGTCGCGGCGCCGCGCGCGGATCAGTACTTGTCGACCGCCGGCGGGGTCGGCGCCGCGGTGCCGGCCTGGCCCAGGGTGGCGTTGTAGGCCGCGGCCCACGTGCCGTCGCCGTAGGACTTGGTCAGCTGGTCGTCGAGCCAGCTCCGGAACGCGGTGTCGTCCTTGGTCAGCCCGATGCCGTACTTCTGCTTGTCCGGGTTCACCGACACCGGCAGGTACTTCAGCTGGCCGGCGGACTTGGCGGCGTAGCCCTGCAGGATCGCGCCGTCGGTGGTGACCGCGTCCACCTGGCCGGTGCCCAGCTGGTCCACGCACTGCGAGTAGGTGTCCAGGCCGACCGCCGTGGCCTTCGGGATGTTGGTCTGGATGTTCTTGAACGACGTCGAGCCCTTGGCCGAGCAGACCTTCTTGCCGTCCAGGTCGGCCAGGCCGGCGATCTTGCTGTCCTTGGCGACCAGCAGGTCCTGGTCGGTCTCCAGGTAGGGGCCGGCGAACGACACCTTCTGTTTGCGGGTGTCGGTGATCGAGTAGGACGCGATCACGATGTCCACGGTGCCGTTCTGCAGGAAGGTCTCACGGTTGGCCGAGACCGCCTCCACCCAGTTGATCTGCTCCGGCTTCAGACCCAGGTCGGCGGCGATGATCTTGCCGATCTCGACGTCGAACCCGGTGTACTTGCCGCCGGCCGGGTCCTTCAGGCCGATGCCCGGCTGGTCGATCTTGATGCCGATGGTGATCTTGCCGGCCTTGTTCAGCTTCTCCATCGTGCTGCCGGCCGGGAACGAGGCCGAGGTGGCCACGGTCACCGAGGGCGCCGGGCCCTTGGCGCCCGAGCCGTCGGCCTTCTTGGCGCTGCCGCAGCCGGACAGCGCGGTGGCGCCGAAGGCAGCGGTCAATGCGAAAGCGGCGATGTGCTTGCTGCGCATCGTGGTGTCACCTCGTCATTCTCGAAGGGACCGGGACTCGCCCGGGTGAGGGGGCGCAGGGACGCGAATCCCGGCGCCGAGTGCGGGCAGACCCGGCTCAGTGGTGCAGCACCTTGGCGAGGAAGTCCCGCGCCCGTTCGGACCTGGCCGCGGTGAAGAACTCGTCGGGCGCGCTCTCCTCGACCAGCGCACCGTCGGCCATGAACACGACCCGGTCGGCGGCCGAGCGCGCGAACCCCATCTCGTGGGTGACCACGATCATGGTCATCCCGTCGGCGGCCAGGCCCCGGATCACGTCGAGCACTTCGCTGACGGTCTCCGGGTCCAGCGCGGAGGTCGGCTCGTCGAAGAGCATCAGCTTCGGCTCCATCGCCAGCGCCCGCGCGATCGCGACCCGCTGCTGCTGGCCGCCGGAGAGCTGAGCGGGGAACTTCTCGGCGTGCGCGGCCAGCCCGACCCGCTCCAGCAGCGCCCGCGCCGTGGCCACGGCCTCGGGCTTCGCCTTCTTGCGCACCTTCACCTGCGCCAGGACGACGTTCTCCAGCGCCGTCTTGTGCGCGAACAAGTTGAAGGACTGGAACACCATGCCGACGTCCGAGCGCAGCCGGGCCAGCTCGCGGCCCTCCGCGGGCAGCGGCACGCCGTCCACGGTGATGGTGCCGGAGTCGATCGTCTCCAGCCGGTTGACGGTGCGGCACAGCGTCGACTTGCCGGAGCCGGAGGGGCCGAGCAGCACGACGACCTCGCCCCGGTTCACGGTCAGGTCGATGTCGCGCAGCACGTGGTTGGCGCCGTAGTGCTTGTTCACGCCGGACAGGACGACCAGCGGCTGCCCGGCGGCGGCGGCCGCGGCCGGCCGGTCGTCCGGGACCGTG
>JABFWL010000457.1 GCA_013362315.1 Catenulispora sp.
AATTCTTGGACGACGACCACGATCAGGACCACGACGCGGGCACCCACGACCGCGACGGCACCGTCGCGGCGCTGCGGCACGCCACCAGACCAGAGCAGTGGGCGCCGCTGTCCGGCAGCGGCGCCGCGGCCCGCGACCGGAGCCGCCGCATGCGCCGCACCCGGTACGTGGCGGCCGCGGGCAGCGCGGTGGCCGTGACCGGCGTGGCGGTGCTGGTGGCCTCGGCTTTCGGGGGCGGTGGCACGCCTGAGCGGGCGTCTCCCGACGCCGCGGGGACACGCACCTCGGCCCCGGCCAACGCGCACGATCCGCACGATCCGCGTATTGCGCACGACCCGCACAGCTCGGCGCAGCCGCCGGCGAGGACCGGGACCCCGCAAACGCCGGCCACCTCCGCCGCGGGGAAGCGGACGATGTCGTATTACTACGATCAGTGGAAGAACTGCCCGGACTCGGAGCTGACCGTAAAGGTGCAGCCGTCGGGAGACGTGCATCTCCCGCTGACTTCGTCGCAGGTCTGGAGGGACGCCTGTCACCGCATGGTGGCCACGCTCTCCGCTCTTAACCCCGGAGCCGACGTGTCGCCTGCGCCGTCGTCGTGGCAGCACCTCCCGGATCCCAAATACATGGCTCACATGCCGGGCCGCAACGACCCGGCTCCGGGTGATGCCATCCCGAGCATGGGTCCGGCGATGTATCGCATCGAGGACGCCAAGGGGACGGTCGTGCTGTCCTTCCACTCTTACGACTTCCACGAGAGCGACCCGTGGGACGGCGCCACGCAGGTGAACATGAGCAACGGACTGCGTGCCTGGCTCGTGCCTCCGAAACAGGTTGGCGCTAACGGCGAATTCGGAGGCGGGGAGTTCTACGTCGAGAACGCGAAGAACGCCGATGCCTATGTGCTGCTGATGCAGGCTCCCGCCGGCTACACCGCGGATGACTTCAAGGCGTTGGTCACGAACCCCGCGTTCGAGCAGCTGATGGCGGCCAACCTTGCGGAGCCGAACTTCTGAGGGGCTGCCGGCTCGCTGAGACGAGGATGCCTCCCCGGTCGGCCGACATGCGACGTCGGCCGGCCGGGGAGGTTTTCCGTTCAGGTTCTCAGACCATTGTTTTTGAACGGTCGCCCACTACCAAAGATGCACTGCCCGTCACAACGCCCTACATCCTTCGGCCCTCCGTCTCATCCTGAAGTAGCACTCGCGCCTCCCCTCCCAGCACGACGCCACGGCCGACCGGGCGGTCTACCGTCGAGCCGGGCCGCGGCACGAGCGCCGCGGCCACCGCCTGGAGGGAGGCGACCGACATGATCGAGGCTCAGAGCCTCACCAAGCGCTACGGGGACAAGCTGGCCGTGGACCAGCTGTCATTCAGCGTGCAGCCCGGGCAGGTCACCGGGTTCCTGGGGCCCAACGGGGCCGGCAAGTCCACGACGATGCGGCTGATCCTGGGGCTGGACGCGCCGACGGCCGGAACGGTGACCGTGAACGGCCGACCGTTCGCCGCGGCCGACAACCCGATGCGGGAGGTCGGGGCGCTACTGGAGGCCAAGGCGATCCACGGTGGCCGCTCGGCGTACCACCACCTGCTGTGCCTGGCCCAGACCAACGACCTGCCGGCCCGGCGGGTCGGCGAGGTGCTGGAGCTGGTGGGGCTCAGCGACGTGGCGCGCAAGCGGTCCAAGGGCTTCTCCCTGGGCATGGGGCAGCGCCTGGGTATCGCCGCGGCGCTGCTCGGGGATCCGAAGGTGCTGATGTTCGACGAGCCGGTCAACGGACTGGACCCGGAGGGCATCCTGTGGATCAGGAACCTGATGAAGGCGCTGGCCTCCGAGGGCCGCACGGTTTTCGTCTCCAGCCACCTGATGTCGGAGATGGAGCACACCGCCGACCACCTGCTGGTGATCGGCCGCGGCCGGCTGATCGCCGACTGCACGGTGGCGGAGTTCATCGAGCAGAACTCCGAGCAGCAGGTCCGGGTCCGCACTCCCGACGCGGACCGGATGACCCAGCTCGTCGCGGCCGACGGCGGCCGGGTCACCGCCGAGGGCGCCACGCTGCGCATCTCCCGGCTGCCGCTGGAGCGGGTCGGCGACCTGGCGTTCGAGAACGGCATCCGGCTGCACGAGCTCACCGCGCTCCAGGCCTCGCTGGAGCAGGCGTTCATGGAGCTGACCAAGGAGGCCGTGGAGTACCACGCCGCGGTGCCGGGCTCGCGGGCGCAGGACGGCGCGCCTGGGGCCACGAGTGATGTCCCTTCTGAGAAGGTGGAGGCCTGATCATGACCACGCTGACCGCTGTCGGGCTGCCGCCGGCGAAGGGCCGCTCCGGGTTCTCCGGGGCGCTGCGCTCGGAGTGGACGAAGATCCGCTCGGTGCGCTCGACGACTTACACGCTGCTGGCTACGGCCATCGTGACGATCGGTATCAGTACTCTGTTCTCGTGGGGGCAGTCCGGGCACACGAGTACGGATGATCTGGCGGACTTCGATGCGGTGCGCAACTCGTTGTTCGGGATTATCTTCGGGCAGCTGGTGATCGTCGTGATCGGGTCGATGACGCTGTCCAGTGAGTACTCGACCGGGATGATCCGGACGTCGTTGACGTCGATGCCGCGGCGCGGGACCGTGTTCGGCGCGAAGCTGCTGGTGTTTACGGTGGTGGCGCTGGTCACGGGGCTGTTCTGCAGCTTTACGTCGTTTTTCATCGGGCAGTCGTTTTTTAGTAGCACGAAGATTCACGACTTTCGGAACGGGGAGAGCGTTGACATCGCGGTGCGGGACTTGTCGACGTCGCTCGACAAGCCGCATGTGCTGCAGGCGGTGATTGGTGGGGGGTTGTACTTGGCGGTTAGTGCGCTGTTGGCGTTTGGGTTGGCGGCGATTCTGCGGCACACGGCGGGGGCGATTACGGCTGCTATCGGGGTGTTGTTTGTGACGTTTATCATGGGGCAGTTTTTGCCGCATGATTGGGCGGTGAAGGTGGATAAGTACATTCCGTTTCTGGCTGGGAGTCAGATTTGGGGGTTGAAGAAGCTTGGGGAGAAGGGGGTGCCGATGTTTTCGGCTTGGGGTGGGTTTGGGTTGTTTGTGGGGTATGCGGGGGCGGCTATTTTGATTGGGGCTTATTTGTTTCATCGGCGGGATGCTTGAGGGGGCGCCTTAGCATGAGTCTTGGGCGCATGGGTCTCGGGCACTCAGGTTTTCGAGGCGGCTCGCGGGTGATCGGTGGTTGAAAGGCAGGCGCCTCCGGCGGGGGCCTCGGTTCCCTCGGGGAACTGGCGCAAGCCCATCGGGGGGTCTTTTTAGGCGGGGCGCCTGCGGTTCGTGGGGTGGGCGGTTCGGTCCCCTCGGTCCCGACGGCAGCCGCAAGCGGGACGAGCCCCGCCGGCGTGACCGAGGGGACCGAACCGAAAACCCGGGGGAAGGTGTGTGGGTTTGCGGGGGGCGAGGTGAGGGCTTCGTCGGCTCGGCGGCGGTCAGGTGGGCAGAGGCGCGGCGGATGGGTGTCGCGGCGCTCCGCGAGGCGGCTGGCGCGGTCGGGCCGGGGGCGGCAGGCTCTGCGCGTCGGCGGCGGTCGGGGAGCTCACCTCAGAGCTTGCGGCCGATGCCTCCGAGTACGGCCAGTTCCACTGGTGTGCCGATGTCTGTTGTGTCTGAGCGCCAGAGGGGGCAGGACACGACGCCTGGTTCCACCAGTTCCAGGCCGGTGAGGTAGCCTTCGATTTGGGCGGGGGTGCGGAGGTGGTAGGGGATTGCGCCGGTTTGGTTGTAGCGGTCGATGGCTTCGCGGTAGGCGGGGTTGGTGTCGACGCCGTCGCGGATTACCAGGTAGCTGCCGGGTGGGACGGCTGCCATCAGGGTGCTGACTATGGTGCGGGCCTGGTCGTAGTCCTCGATGTGGGCCAGGATGCCCATGAGGACCACGGCGACCGGGTGGGAGAAGTCCAGGGTTTTGGCGGCTTTGGCCAGGATGGTGTCGGGGTCGTCGAGGCTCGCGTCGAGGTAGTCGGTGGCGCCCTCGGGGGTGCCGACGAGGAGGGCCTGGGCGTGGGCCAGGACCAGGGGGTCGTTGTCGACGTAGACGATGCGTGACTCCGGGGCGAGGCCCTGGGCGATCTCGTGGGTGTTGTCGGCGGTGGGCAGGCCGGTGCCGATGTCCAGGAACTGGCGGATGCCCGCCTCGACGGCCAGGTAGCGGACGGTGCGGATGAGGAACTGGCGGCCGCTGCGGGCCAGGTCCACGATCTCGGGGAAGGTCTGGATGAAGCGGTCGCCGGCCTCGCGGTCGGCGGGGTAGTTGTCCTTGCCGCCGAGCCAGTAGTTGAAGATGCGTGCCGAGTGCGGGACTCCGGTGTCGATCGGGGTCGTCGACTCGTCCGTCAGTGCTTCATCGGTCATGCCGAGCCCGTCTCCTCGCCGTCCCAGGCGTCCGGCGGTGCGCGGGACGCGAGGCACCATCCTGCCCTGTGCGGCCGGGATTTGGGAACAAGTGTTCTGAGATCAGAACCCTTCGTTGGGGGCGGGGAGCGTGCCGGTCAGTCCTCCAGTAGACCGGCCAGGAACCGGATCGTCTGGGCTGGGGACAGTGCCTGGACGCACAGCTGGTCGATGACCGTGGTGTAGGCGTCCAGGTCCTCACGGCGGTCGAGGTAGGCGGCGCCGGTGAGCTGCTCCAGGTAGACGATGTCCGGCAGTGCCGGCTCGGTGAAGCGGAGGATGGTGAACGGGCCGGCCGCTGTCTGGCCGCCGTGGCTGAACGGCACGATCTGCACGGTGACGTGCGGCAGCCGGCACAGTGCCAGCAGGTGCGTCAGCTGCTCCCGCATCACCTGCGCTTCGCCGGGCCGGCGGCGCACCGCGGCCTCGTCGATCACGGTCCAGATCCGTGGCGGCTCGGCGCTGTGCACCAGGCGCGCCCGCGCCATCCGCAGCCGGACGCGGCGCTCCACCTCGTCGGCGTCGGCGAGCGGATAGCCGGTCCGGATGATCGCGCGGGCGTAGTCCTCGCTCTGCAGTAAGGCCGGTATGGACTGGGCCTCGTAGCAGCGGATGACCGACGCGGCCTCCTCCAGGCCCAGGTAGACCTCGAACCAGCCGGGCATCAGGTCGGCGAAGCCACGCCAGCGGTCCGGCGCGTAGGCCTGGGCCGCGAGCTTCAGGATGGTGTCCCGCTCCCCCTCGTCGAGGAGCCCGTAGAGAGTGAGCAGCCTCGCCACATCCCGCTGTCCGAAGCCCAGTTGCCCCAGCTCCATGCGGCTGATCTTGGTATGCGAGCAGCGGATCTCGTAGCCGGCAGCCCCGCGGGTGACGCCCGCCGCGATGCGCAGACGGCGCAGGCGGGCGCCGAGCATCATCCGCAGAGCGGTAGGGCCGCCGGACCCCGGAGCGGCGCCGAACCGATCGACCAGACTGGCCGGCCGCCGCGGGGACGACAGGTCCGGCAAGTGTTCGGGCGGATACTCGAAAGAGTCTGCAGCCGCGTGTTCAGCCGATGGGGTCATCAGTGCTCCCAAAACACCAAGCCCCCGCTTGCCGTCCGTCGCCGCCAACCAGGCTAGCGGCTGACCGGCCGGTTCGGCGAGGAACCCCTTCGGGAACAGTCAGCGTCCTGAGTAGACAGCATCAGGGCTCGACTGCTCCAGCCCCTCCCCCAGCGTCTTGACCAGGACCTCGAACTCCAGATCGTCGGTGCGCGGCTTGCCGAACCGCTCATCCCCGTACGGGAACGGCCGCGTCTGTCCGGTGCGGGAGTAGCCGCGCCGGAGGTACCAGGCGATCAGATCAGCCCTCTGCCTCAGCACCACCATGTGCACGGCCGGCACGCCGAACTCCTCGCGCGCCACCCGCTCCGCCTCAGCCAGCACCAGCTTTCCCGTGCCGCCGCCCTGGGATCCGGGCCGGACCGCGAACATGCCGAAGTAGGCGTACTCACCGCGGTGCTGCAACTGGCAGCAGGCGAGTAGTTCGCCGTCGCGTTCGGCGACGATCATCCGGCCGTCCGCTCCGGTCACGGCGGCCGCGACATCGGCCTCGTTGGTGCGGGAGCCGTCGAGCAGGTCGGCCTCGGTGGTCCAGCCGGTGCGGCTGGAGTCGCCGCGGTAGGCGGATTCGACGAGTGCCACGAGCACGGGCACATCGGCACTCGTCGCGGTACGGAAGGTCAGCTCTGCGGTCCGGGCGTCAAGGTCGCTCACTCATCACATCTTGCCGTATTCGCCTACTCGCTCGACTCGCCGTGCCGGCCGACGACGACGCCGACGCCGGCTCCGACGCGCGGTTCGTCCGACCCGGCGGCCGGATCGGGGAAGCTGGACGCGTGAACGACGATTCCGACACCGCCGTCCCATCCGGCTACCGCCGCTCAGCCGGCACGCCGCGCGCGCAGGCGCGCCGCCGCGAGCTCCTGGAACTGGTCACCGACGACGTCGCCGAGCACGGCCTGGTCGACTTCTCGCTGCGGCGGGCCGCGAAGGCGGCGGGCACCACGCACAAGGTGCTGCTGTACCACTTCGACGGCGCCGAGGACCTGCTGCGGCAGGCGGTGGAGCGGCTGCGGGAGCGGCGCGTGGACTCCGCGCTGGCCGCGGCCTTCGATCCCGGCCATGCGCAGACCCTGGCCGAACGGGTGCGGGCGGTGTGGCCGGTGCTGATCGGCTCCGGCGAGGGGCAACGGGCCCTGGACCAGGCGCTGGGCCTGGCGATGTACGACCCCGAGCGGCACGCGGCCCTCGCCGCCGACGCGGCGGACCGCTTCCTGCCACCGCTGCGCGCGATGTGCCCACCGCAGTGGAGCGACAAGCACAAGGACGAGGTCGCGGACCTGGTGTTCGCCGCGCTGCGGGGGTTCCTGGTGCAGCGGCGCACCGGCGGGGCGGCCGGTGATGTGGGCGGCGAGGCCGGACTGCGGGCGTTGCTGCGGATGCTGGAGCGCGAGGAGGCGGCCGGCTGACTGCCGGACCCTCGACGGTCTCGGTGGACAGCTTTGCGAACCATGTGGTTCACTTTTGCTGAGGGGCGCGGCACCGGACGGTCAGAATCCCGTCCCACGTCCCGGTACGGAGGCACGATGACCAGCAGCGCCGACCTCGACACCGGCACGGGTTCCCCGTCGCACACAGCCTCGAATCGGGAACGGACACCCACCCGCGACGCAGTGCGCTTCCAAGCCGGCGGCCAGCACCTCGCGGCCTGGCACTACCCGGGCACCGACGGCTCCTGCGTCGTGATGGCCGGCGGCCTAGCCGTGACCAAAGAGCCGGCGACCGACCTGTTCGCCGCCGCCCTGAACGCCGCCGGCCACGGCGTCCTCGCCTTCGACTACCGCCGCCTCGGCGCCTCCGAAGGCACTCCCCGGCAGGTGATCCGGGTCGGCGACCAGTTCGCCGACTGGCAGGCCGCCATCGACTTCGCGGCCACCCTCCCCGGCGTCGATCCGGCCCGGATCGCCATCTGGGGCTTCTCCGCCTCCGGCGGCCACATCCTGCCGGTCGCGGCACGCAACCCGCAGCTGGCAGCGGCCATCGCGCAGACCCCGAACGTCGGCGGATTCGCGGCGGCGCGCGCGGTGATGCGCTATCAGACCCCTGCCGCCTCCGCACGCCTCATGGCCCGCGCGATCCGCGACGCGCTCGGCGGCCTCCTCGGCCGTCCGCCGCTCCTCGTTCCCCTCGGCGGCGCACCCGGCGACATCGCCCTGCTGACGACCCCGGACGTCGCCGATACCCAGCAGGCACTCGACCCCGACGGCCGACACGCCGACAGCTGGCTGCAGCAGTGCGCGGCACGCACCGTGCTCCGCATCGCGTTCTACCAGCCAGGCCGCGCAGCCCGTGACGTCCGCTGCCCACTGCTGGTGCTGGTCTGCGACGACGACAAGACGGCATATCCGCCTGCTGCGATAGCCGCGGCAGGTCGAGCACCCCACGCCGAACTGGTACAACTGCCTGGCGGGCACTACGCGCCGTTCCTCGCCGCACACGAGCAGGCGGTCGCGGCTCAACTGGACTTCCTCGACAGGACCCTGCGACGCGGAGTGGCTGCTCCGGACTAGGAAATCGCCGCGAGGGCTTCCTCAGCGTTTCTGCCAGACCGAAACGTGCGAGGTGCTCTGCGCCGTGAACGGCGAACGGTCCCAGCCCGCCCAGCGGTGCTTCAGGCTCAGTCCCGCAATACGGGCCATCAGGTCCATCTCGGCCGGCCAGGCGTACCGGAACGGGATGCGCCAGAACCGGCCTTCGCCGGATGCCGTCACGGTGACATGGTTCGAGGTGAACTGCTGGGACGCGACGTCGTACTGGTCGAATCCGAGGCGGCCGCCGCCGTCGGGACCGGGCTCCACCCGGAACGGGACGGTGTCCTGGCCCGGCGGCAGGCGCCGCAGGTCCGGCACCCCGACCTCGATCAGGAACAGCCCACCGGTCCGCAGGTGCGCGGCCGCGTTGCAGAACACGTCGACCTGCCCGTCCTGGGTGGTCACGTTGCTGATCGTGTTGAACACCAGGTAGGCCAGCGAGAACTGGCCGGGCACCCGGGTGGTCGTCATGTCGCCGATCGTGACCTCGACCCGGTCGCCGCCCGGTTTGTCGGTGATCCGCGCGGCCATCGCCCGGCTCAGCTCGATGCCGCTGACCGCCACGCCTCGAGTCGCCAGCGGGGCGGCGATCCGGCCGGTTCCGACCGCGAACTCCAGGACCGGACCGCCGGCAGCGAGGTCTTCGAGGACGTCCACCACCGGCAGCACCGCTTCGGGCGCGTTCGCACCGCCTGGATCGTCGTAGCCTGCTGCCACGCTCTCCGGAAACCAGCCGTCGGCGAGATCGTCTTCTCCCATGAGTCGCCACTTCATCATCGGCGGAGCGGCACGTCAACGTGTTTTCCTCTCGGCGCCAGACGGGGCCGATTCTGTGCGAACACCGGCGAATCAGCGTTCTGACTGCAAGCCCTCGGCCAGAACGCGGTCCCTCGCCCGCGCGAACAGATCGGGCAGCGGATAGAAGGGCCACGAGCTGCCCGGGGCGATGTCCAACGGTGCCAGGAACTCCGCCTTCCAGTCCTCGATCGGCACTGCGTCCGGCCGGCCGGTGATCGTCTTCCAGGAGCCGGGGAGGAACACACCACGGCCTGCTTTCGGGCGTCTGTCCTGAATGACCAAGCCGCGTTCCACCAAGGCCAGGACGGCCTTCTTGTGCTGCGCGGGGCTCCAGCCGTTCCAGGTCCGCACTCTGACGTCGGTCGGTTGCGGAATGGCCAGCAGCTGGAGATACAACGCCGTGGGATCGGGCGCCAGTTCCAAGCGGTCGGCGAGTTCGGCGACGACTGCCGGCGCGCTGGCGCGCGGGTCGCACTCGTACGCCTCGGGGGCGAGGCCGCCGGAGGCGATGCGGTCGACGATGTCGACGCAGGCCGGGTCGGTGAGGAAGCGGACGGCGTCCAGGTCGTAGCCGCCGGTGCAGATGATGCCGTGGAGCTTGGCGGTGCGCTCATCGAGACCGTAGTGGGCCGGCCGGAAGTAGACCCGGTTGTTGGATTCGCGGGATGCCGTGATGCTCAGGCCGTCGTCGAACGTGACGTCCTCCAGCGCGACCGGGCCGGTGTAGGAGGCGGGGCCGAAAAGCTCGGCCAGGTCGTCCACCGTCGTGGTGTACGCCGGACGGCCCGCGAACAGGATCAGGTCCGGATGGGCGAGCCGTTGCCGGAGCAGCCGCATCGCCTCCGGCAAGCCGGCGCGCACTGCATCGCCAGCCGGAAGGTCGGCGTAGGCCCAGCCCACAGTCCGGCCGACCGCCGAAAGCCACTGGGTGAACGCCTCGACGGGAAAGGGGACGCTGTCATACGCGGCCGCCGCGCTGCGGGCGCCGGGTACCAGCCAGCAATCGATGTCGCGAGTGAAGATCTCGCAGGACTCTGGTTCGGCCAGGGCCCCGCACACCTGCTGGGCCGTCAAACCCGATCGGAAGTCCGGCGCGCGGCCCACCGTCTCGATGGACAACACCGGCTTCGGTCCGAAGAGCGCCGTCCAGTTCGCGGCCAGGCGCTCGGCGACGGCGACCATACCGCCGGGGCGCCACAGCTCGGCGGGGTCCTCCGGCAGTGTGCCGGCAAACAGCTCCAGGCGCGCCTCGTCGTCGATCCGGGACAGCTCGAAGCGAGCCGACTCCACCTGCTTGACGTTCAGCCCGAGGACCTTGCGCTCAGCGGCGGCCAGGAGCGGAGCCGAGTGGAAGGCGACGCCGATCAGGCCGGACAGCGCCAGCGCGGCTGCGGGACGGCTCACCCCGGTTTGGGCAGCGAGCGCCTGGACGGCGGCCGAGTCATGGCGCACCGGACCGTGCTCACGCAGGAGCGCGACCAGGCGCTTGAGCCGGTCCGCGGTGCCCCATCCCGGCGCGTCATCCCTGATGCCAGGGAACTTGTCGGCGTCCGGGTCAGCGAACACTGACGCAGCCCACACCTCTAGAAACGCGACGAGCAGTTCCCGACGGTCCTCGGCAGTGGCTCGCGCCACTGCCCGCAGCGCTGTCCACTCGATACGGCCCGCGAGCGATGGCAACGGGCCCAGGGCATCGGCCGCCTCGGCGACGGTATCGGCGCCGACCCATCCGCTCCGCAGTCCCTCGGTCAGTGCGCGGATCGAGTACAAGGGCTGCTTTCCCGCAGACAGATCGGAAGTGACGACGTGGCCGAACCTGTAGATCGCACCGAGGATGTGCGGGCCGTCCAGCGGATGCGCGGCGCTGTCGGCCGCAGCCGTGTCCAGCTCGTCACGACACAGCGGCTCGGCTCCGTCCGACGTCGTCTCCACGCCGGTCGCGGCCGGCCACCCTTCTCCCTCCCAGTTCCCCATCCCGTCATCATGTCAGGCACTTGCGACCCTGCGACGGCAGGCTCTCGACGCGGCCCACTACGCGCGCTGTCCTGCGTAGGGTGGCCAGGGCGACACTCCCGCCCATGCTCGTTGACGTAGCCCAGCCTCCCGTAGTAGTAACAGAAGCTATTACATCTGGAGGTGCGGTGGCGGCGAACAGCCGGATGACGATCGCTGTGCACGCGTTGGCGTGGATGGCGCTGGCGGAGCGGCGCGGGCAAGGGCCGCTGACGTCTGAACAGGTCGCCGCCAGCGTGAACACCAACCCGGTGATCATCCGCCGCAGCCTTGGAGATCTGCGGCGGGCGGGGCTGGTACACGCACGTCGCGGCGCTGGGGCGGGCTGGAGTCTGGCCCGGCCGCCGGAGGAGATCACGCTGCTCGACGTGTATGACGCCGTCGGGCCGCCGCCGTTGTTCGGCATGCACCACAGCGAGCCCAATCTCGAGTGCCCCGTAGGCAAAGGCATCCAGCCTGCGCTGGGTCAGGTGTATGGCGAGATCGAGCAGGCCGTACGGCTTCAGCTGACGACGACGTCGGTCGCGGACGTGTTGCGCGAGACCTTGCGCGTGCGGTAGGCGAGCGCGCGGCCCACCGCCTGATGCCGGTACCTGTACCTCAACATGTGTCCGCGTGCCGCTTGTTGTAACAAGAATTGTTCTCACTGAGGGAGGCGCCAATGACCGGTCTGCGGTCCCCGATCGTCGAGCTGAGGCAGTACACACTGCATCCGGGCCGGCGGGACGTCCTGATCGAGCTCTTCGACCGCGAGTTCGTCGAATCCCAGGAGGAGACGGGCATGGCGATCCTGGGACAGTTCCGCGACCTGGATCGGCCCGACCGGTTCGTGTGGCTGCGCGGATTCGACGACATGCCGCGCCGTGCGCAAGCGCTTGCCGACTTCTATGGCGGCCCGACCTGGAAACACCACAGCGCCGCCGCCAACGCCACCATGATCGACTCCGATGACGTTCTCCTCCTGCGCCCGGTCACGGCGCTTTCCGGCTTCCCCGATCCGGTCGCCGGTCGCCCGCCGCGCGGCCAGACGACGCCGCCGCCTTCCTGCGTGCTCGCGACGATCTACTACCGCGACCGGCCGTTCGACGAGGCTTTCGCGGAGTTCTTCGACGACCGGGTCCGTCCGGAACTGGCCGACTCGGGGGCCGACGTATCAGTCTGCTTCCAGACGGAGTACGCAGAGAACACCTTTCCCGCGCTGCCGGTGCGCATGGGCGAGAACGCGTTCGTATGGTTCGCTCGGTTCCCGAGCGTTGACGAGCTCAGCCGGCATCTGGACTGGCTGGAGCGTTCGGTTCGGTGGCAGGAGCAGGTGCGTCCCACCCTGTCGGCACTGATCACCGGCTCACCGCAGCAACTGCGGCTGGCACCCACCGCCCGCTCTCTGCTGCGGTGAGTGCCAGCCGGTCGCCGGACCCCGTCCGGCCGGCCTACGTCTGAGGCCTGGCGAGCCGGTCCCTACCCCACGGGGACCTGCTCGACGGCCTCGATCGTGGCCGGCGCGGCCACCGGCTCCTTGCGGTCGCGCAGGATGACCAGGGCGACGCCGATCGCCACCGCGATCAGGGCTACGCCGATCCAGAACGCCAGGTGGTAGCCGCCGGTCAGGGCGTCGGCCTTGGCGGTTCCGGTGGCCGCCAGGCGGGTGCTGCGCGAGGCGGAGACGGTGGCCAGCACCGCCAGTCCCAGCGCTCCGCCGACCTGCGCGGAGGTGTTGAGGAGCCCCGAGGCCAGTCCGGCGTCCTGCGGGGCGGTATCGGACATGCCCAGCGTCATCAGGGACGGGAAGGCCAGTCCCGCGCCAGAGCCGAGCAGCACCATGGGCGGCAGGACGTTCACCAGATAGGTGCTGGTGCTCGGGGCCTGTGCGAATAGGGCCAGTCCCGCGGCGATGACGGCCAGGCCGGCGATCAGCATGTTGCGGGAGCCGAACCGGGCGGTGAGCCGGGCCGAGAAACGCACCGACAGGCCGCCCATGAGGACGGTGACCGGCAGGAACGCCAGCCCGATCTGCAGGGCGTCGTAGCCGCGCACCCGCTGCAGGAACAGCGCGCCGAGGAAGAACATCCCGAACATGCCCACCACGGACAGCATCTGGACCACGTTCGCGGCGACCAGGGCCCGGGCCCGGAAGATCCGCAGCGGCATGAGCGGTTGCGCGGCCGTCGCCTGCCGGATGAGGAAGGCCGCGATGAGGGCCGCGGAGACCGCGCCGAGGATGAGGGTGGGCGGTGCGGTCCAGCCGCGTTCGGCAGCCGGCTTCACGATGGTGTAGACGGCGAGCATGAGGGCTGAGGTGATCAGTACGGCGCCGGGCAGGTCGGCACCGGAGCGGGTTTCCGAACGCGGGTCGGCGTCGAGCAGCCGTCCGGCGGCGAGCACCGTGGCGACGCCGATGGGGAGGTTGACGAAGAAGATCCAGTGCCAGCTGATCGACTGGGTCAGCACGCCGCCGACGAGCAGTCCCACGGCTCCGCCGGCCGAGGCCACGAACGCGTAGACCCCGATGGCCTTGGCCTGCTCCTGCGGTTCGGGGAACATCGTGACGATCATACCCAGGACCACCGCGGAGGTCAGCGCGCCGCCGACACCCTGCACGAAACGTGCGGCGACCAGCATCTCCTGGTTCTGCGCCACCCCACAAAGCAGCGATGCCGCCGTGAAGATCACGAGGCCGGTGAGGAAGACCCGTCTACGCCCGAACAGGTCGCCGATCCGCCCGGCCAGCAGGAGCAGCCCGCCGAAGGCTATGAGGTAGGAGTTCACGACCCATGCCAGGCTGGAGTCGGTGAAGTGCAGGTCGTTCTGGATGGAGGGCAGGGCCACATTCACGATCGTCGTGTCAAGGATGATCATCAGCACGCCCGCGCAGAGCACATAGAGCGCGATCCAGCGGGATCGTTCGGTTTGAAGCTTGGTCGTCATGTCCGGTCTCCAGTTCACGTCCGTCGCGTACTCATATAGGAGTCGGTGCGGAGCGGCCCGCTTTGACATCCGTACGTAGAGACGATGCGGCGGACCGATACTCATCGGCGGTAGCGGTAGCGGTTATTGCATGTCGGGCGCGTAGTGGGTCACCACGACGGAGCCGTCGAGCACCCGTGAACTCACAACGCGCAGATTGACCCGGTGCTCCGGGTGGGCGAACACCTTGCGCCCGCCACCGAGAGCCACCGGATGGACGGCGATGTGGTACTCGTCGATCAAACCCAGTTCGGTCAGGGTGGCGGCGAGATCGGCGCCCCCGGTGAGCAGCAGATCCGCGCCGGGTGCCGCCTTCAGCGCGCCGACTTGGGCGCGGATGTCGTCCTTGACGACACGGTCGGTCCACTCCTCACCGGGGTGGGTCCGGGAGAACGCGTTCTTCGGCGTGGCACGCCAGTAAGGTGCGAACTCGGCGACCTGCGGGTCGTCGCAGACGCTTTCCGCCCGGGGGCGGTACCCGATCATCATCTCCCACACCCGCCGGCCGAACAGCAGGGTGTCGGCCCGCTGATCGAGGGTTTCGGAGTACGCGGACAATTCCGGCCCCGGCCAGTCCAACTCCCCGTTCGGCCCGTCGATGAAGCCGTCGATCGACGTCTGCACCCAGTAGATGATTTTCCTCATGATCGATTCCTTGGTGTCCGCACCTGTTCGGATAGTCATCACTGTTGTCGCCCGAAGCCCGGGCACGACAGATTCAGATGTGGTCGGTCGGTGATGACGAACGTCATCGCCGCAGCGGTGATGTCGGCATCTACGCGCCGGGACCCCTGGTCGTCGATACTTACTACGGGCTGGGCGAGCTGGAGGAGGGCGTGTGATCACCGTGTTGATCGCCGAGGACATGCACATGATCCGCGGCGCCCTCGTGGCGCTGCTCGCCCTGGAGGACGACATGCGCGTGGTCGCGGAGCTGGAGCGCGGTGACGAGATCGTCGCGGCGGCACTGCGGGAGCGCCCCGACGTCGCCGTCGTCGACATCGACCTGCCGGGACTGGACGGGCTCAGCGCCGCCGAGCAGCTGCACGAGCAGCTTCCGGAGTGCCGCACGATGGTGCTGACCGGGCTGAGCCAGCCGGGTAACCTCCTGCGGGCGCTCAAGGCGCACGTGCGCGGGTTCATCGTCAAGGACGCGCCGGCGCAGACCCTGGCCGACGGCATCCGCCGGGTGCACGCCGGCGAACGGGTCATCGACCCGGACCTGGTGGCCGCCGCGCTGGAGACCGGCAGCAGCCCGCTGACCCGCCGCGAGGCCGACGTGCTGCGCGCCGCCGAGAGCGGTCTGGCCACGGAGCGGATCGCCGCCACTTTGGCCCTGTCCCCGGCCACCGTGCGCAACTACTTGTCCAACGCGATCAGCAAGGTCGGCGCGAACAACCGCATCGACGCGATCCGGATCTCCCGCAATGCCGGCTGGCTCTGACACCGCCCTGCGGATCAGCCTGCGGCCCCCGCCGGCGCCCTGCGCACCGGCCCCGGGCCTGCCCCGGCCGGATCCGGCCGCCCCCGTTTCCCGCCGACGGCTAGCCTGGGCTGTCCACCCAGCTGCGGGAAGGCGCCCACTGATCGGTTCCACATACTCCGACCGGACCATCCGGCTGCTCACCGCTGCCCCGCTCGCGGTGCTCGCCGGCGGCGTCGCGGTCCAGCTCTTGATGACGTCGGTGTACAACAGCGGCGTCCGCAACATGCTGCTCACGCTGCTCCTGCTGGCCTGCTACCTGCCGATGGTGGGATACCAGACCTGGAGCGCCGCGCACCTGCGCCGCCCCCGCGCCGGCCGGTCGATGCTGGCCGCCACGGCGGTCGTCATCACGTCCGGCCTGGTGCTGATCGGCAACGAGTGGCAGCTGACCGTGGCCCACCTGATCGTCTCGGCCCTGATCGTGCTGCCCCGACGGTGGGCGATCCCGGCCGGCTGCCTGGTCCTGGCCGCCGTGGCGCCGATCGACCTGCTGGTGAACCCCGCGCCGAACCCGCTGTGGGCGATGCTCGTCGTCGGCCAGCGGGCCGGGGCGGTGCTCGTCCCGACCTGGTTCGCCGGCACGATGCGGCAGTTGCGCGCGACCCGGGAGACGCTGGCCGAGCAGGCCGTACTCGGTGAGCGGATCCGGATCGACCGCGAACTCACCGGCACGGTGGGGGATTCGCTGAACACCATCGCCGAGCGCGCCGCGGCCGCCGCCGCCCTGGCCCGCACCGACCCCGAACAGGCCCGCCAGGATCTGATGGCGGTGGTGGACGGCTCACGGCGGGCGCTGGCCGAGGCGCGCCGCCTGATCCGCAGCTATCAGCGGGTGCCGCTGCGCACCGAGCTCGACACCGCGGTGACGCTGCTGTCCGCCGCCGGCGTGTCCGCGCAGCTGGTGCTGCCCGACCGAGACCTGCCCCAGCACACGGATCCTGAGCTGCGGGAGATGCTGCGTGCCACTGTGGACCGCCTGCTGCGTGAGCAACCCCCGTGCAGCTACGTCATCGCCGTTGAGATGTCCAGCGGCTCCCCACGGTTGACCGTGTCGCGGGACGGTGTCGCATGCTGACCGGGGACCGCCAGAGCGACGGCACGCTGCGGTGGGCATCGGCGCTGAACCTGGCGATGCACTCGGCGCTGCTGGTGATGGCGCCGCTGCTGGTGGCGACCCAGGCCATCCGGCGGCACACCGCGCTCCAGATCACGTTCGCCCTGACGGCCGGCGTCGTCCTCACCGTCGTACACCTGCGGCACCTGCGTGCCGCGGCGAGGGGCGAGCGCCCGGTGGGCTGGCCGTGGACTCTGGCCCTGCAGATCGTGCTCGTCTACGCCCCGGTGTTCTGGCTCGGCCCGGACTGGGCGAGCGCCCAGCTGCCGGTGATGGCGTCGATGATGCTTCTGCTGCCCCGACCCTGGGGTCCGGTCGTCGGATTCACCACGCCGTATCTGATCAACGGAATCGTCTACTACCACCTGAACGACAACCTGTCCTTGCGCGACAGGCTGTTGGAGGAGACGTACTACGCGATCACCGTCGCCGTGTTCGCTCTCATGCTCTACGGCACCGCCCGGCTTGTCCGCCTGGTCAACGAGCTGCATCGCAGCCGCGAGGAGCTCGCCGAGTCCGCCGTCGACGGCGAGCGCGTGCGCGTGTCCCGGGACCTGCACGATCTGCTCGGCCAGAGCCTGTCCGCGATCTCCCTCAAGGGCGATCTGGCCACCCGCCTGCTGTCGGTGGATCCGGTCCGCGCCCGGCTCGAGATCACCAGCCTGGCCGAACTGGCCCGCTCGACGCTGCGCGACGTACGCGCCGTCACCCGCGACGAGCACCAGGTGACGCTGCGGGAGGAGATGGCGGCCGCCCAGGGCCTGCTCGCGGCGGCCGGCGTCAACACCCGCATCGACACCGACGGCCCCGACGGCACCGGCCTCGGCTTGTCCGGCGCTGCGCAACAGGTGCTCGCTTGGGCGGTCCGTGAAGGCACCACCAACCTGCTGCGCCACAGCGACGCCAAGACCTGCACGATCACGCTCACGCACGCCGCCGGCACGACGATCCTGAGCATCCGCAACGACGGCGTTCGGCACTCCCGGATCGGCGACGGCTCCGGATTGGCCGGTGTCACAGCTCGCGCGGTCGCGATCGGCGGGTGGGCCGACGCACAGCTGTCCGGCGACGACGAGTTCCACCTGCGCGTCACGGTCCCCGACCCCCATCACCAGCCGACGGAGGCATGATGACTTTCGAAGCCGAGATCCGGGCATGACGGACGACTGGCACTATGTCGGTCCAGCGGGGCCCACGGCGAAGGCCGACATCTTCGTTCGGGTCGACGGCTCGTGGCAGTGCGTGCTCAGCCAGAAGACTGTCGCAAACGCCTGACACGGTGGCGGGATGCCACAGGCTTGCAGAGGCATGTCGCCGTCGACCGGCTGGTCGTCGATCATCCTTCATGATGGTCGCCATTTGAAGAATGTCTTTCTTATTCTCCCTCAAGAATCAGAGAGCCGACTTGTTGCTTCTCAGCAGCCTGCGGGCAAAACCGACGGTGACGTAGGCGCCGAACAGTGGCACCGTGGAATTCATAACACCTCGGTGCCAGAACATCGGAGCACCCTGATTTTCTGATGCGCAGCGGGCTATGCTCCATACGTTTTGAGAGGGTGGGGAGGATCCGGTGCCTGATAGCACGCTGCAGCAGATCGAGCTGCCGACCGGCGAGACGATCTGGGCGCGGGTGACCCTGGATCCGGACGACGAATACCAGGACCGGAAGTTCGGGCAGCGAGCCGCCGAGACGCTGCATTCGTTCGGGGAGACGATTCAGGGAGTCGTGCGCAGTGTGGCGCACGCCGTGGGCCAGGACCGGCCGACCACCACCGCGGTGGAGATCGGGGTGGAGTTCACGGTGAAGTCCGGCAAGGTCCTGGCGGTCCTGGCCGAACTCGGCGGCAAGACCAGCGTGAAGGTGACGCTGACCTGGGAACACGGCGAACTGCCGATTCCCGGAGGGGTCGGAGCAGGGAGCGAATAGCCAGTGGTGTGGGGGGATGACAACGCGGTTCTGGACGAGATCGTCCACGCCGTCGGTGAGTGCGTCGTACCGATCTTCAGCGAGGACGGTTTCGAGGGCACAGGATTCTTCGTCGCGCCCGGCCTTGTGCTGACGTGCTCACACGTCCTGCACGCTGAGCCGACGACCCATAACTGGCTGGCTTTCGCCGAGGGCGAGGGTGAGGGCGGACGCGCGGACGAGTCGGGCAGTGCCGGCGACGGCACCACCGATGAGGACGGCACCGGCGACCGAATAAGGATCCTGGAAGTACTCCAGCGCCGGCCGGAGCGCGGGACCGGATCGTCGAGCTCTGAGTTCTCCCTGCCCGATCTGGCGTTGCTCCGCGTCGATGCCCCGGGAAGGCGCTGCGCACTGGTCGACTGGCCCTCGCCGCAGCCGACCGGACGGGAGCTCGTCGCGGTCGGTGTGCGAGCCGGCTCGAACCGGAACATCCTCGATGCCGCTTTCCAGGTCCCGCTGAGACTTCGGCACAAGAAATCGGGATCGTGGGGACTGGAAGCCACTGACGCCGAGATGACCATCGTCGGCGGGATGTCGGGAAGTCCGGTGCTCGACACGCGGACCGGGGCCGTGGTGGCGATCATCAAAGGCAACCGGAGCAACGCCGGCGTGAAGGCCGTGCCGCTGTCCGCCGCCCTGGACCAGATCGACCGCGACAACGTCACGAAGACCGGCAGCCCCACACCGATGTGGGCCGAGCACGACCGCCATCACGCCGCCGACGAGTACTGGCCGGCCCGGATCGACCTGCTGACCACGGTGCGGAACCGTCCCGACGCCCGCGCACTCGCCAGGCTCTTCGGGATCCTCGCCGACATGCCGGTACCCGACCACCTTCCCTACCAAGCGGTCACGGCGCTGGTGGGAAGACTCCCCCACCAACCCGAAGCGCCGCTGCGTACCGCGGCGGAAGGGATCCGCAAGCTCGTGCAGTCGCCCCCCGAAGGTGGCGCGACAGCCGCGATCCTTCGATATCTGGGCACGCTGTGCCATGGCCATGCGGCGTCAGACCTCTGCGAGGCGTGGGCCCGCGAACTGGCTGGGCGCGAGGGGCAGGAGTTCGTTCTCATCGCGCCGGCGCAGGCTCCGACGACCGAGCAGACCCAGCCCGGTGTTCTTCTGGTCTTCCGCCCGACAGACAGCAAAGAACGCCGATTCACCGTCACCGTCTGGACCGTGGACGCGCAAGGAGTCTTCCGCAAACGCTGGGAAGAACCGACCGTGTTCAGCGCGGATCATGTCAGGAAAGGTATCGGCGTCGGGGACATTCTGCAGCAAGCCTTGAGCGACCTGCGCAGCGAGGTCGGCGGCGCCGGAGCATTGCTAGTGGAGTTCGTGGTACCGGAGACACTGCGCGACATGGATCCCGCCGCCTGGACGATCTACCGGAACGGCCACGTCGTCGGCCAGCGGCACGTGGTCGTGATACGCGACTTCCGCCGGTTCGACCGGGACGGGGAGGACCGGGAGCAGCAGAGACAGTGGTGGCAGCGCGCCGCCGGGATGACCAGCGTGCCGCTGAGCCGCCTCGAATGCCTGCAGCTGCCGCAGGCGCGCCGGGACTCGAACGGCTTCGCCCAGACGGCTGTCGTCTTCCCCGGCCCGACCGGGCGGGACACCCGAGCCCATGAGGCCTTCGAGGAATACATGTATCAGGGCGGGGCGGCGGCGGTCTGGCCACTGTCGCCGTGTCCCGATCATCCGCGCAGAAGCAGCCGGGCCGCGACCCGCGGTCCCTGCCGGGGTGACGTCTACGCCGCACATATCACCCACACGCTCAATGGGGTGATGCTTCAGGACTTCGCGTTTCGCCTGTGGCAGATTCATCGTTCAGCTCAGGGGTCGACCGGCCTCGCCATCTTGTATGACGACCCGAACCGGCGCCCGCCTGCCCAGGAATACCGCAGCCCGGCCAGGAGTGGAAAGTGACCGAGTCATGGACGGCCTTCCGGGGCGACGGCGCCGAGCCCGCCCCGGATCTGAACCTGCCGCCGCGGCCGCCCTGGCGGGATTTCGCCCACGAGGCGCCGGACCCGCGCTGGATCCCGATCGGCGAGGCGGACAAGCGCGTGAACGCGGCCTTGTGGCTGCGGCGCCCGCTGCTGGTCACCGGCGCGCCCGGGGTGGGGAAGTCGTCCCTGGCCCGCGCGATCGCCGCCGAGCTGGGACTGGGACCGGTCCTGGTGTGGAACATCAACAGCCGGGCGACGGTCGAGGACGCGCTCTACCGCTACGACGCCATCGGCCGGCTGCACGACCACAACCTGCGCCGAGGCCTGTTCCGCAGGCCTCCGGACATCGGCCCGTACCTGCGGCTGGGACCGCTGGGCACAGCGCTTCTGCCGAACGAGCGACCACGAGTGCTGCTGATCGACGAGATCGACAAGGCGGATGTGGATCTTCCGGACGACCTGCTGGCCTTGTTCGAGACCGGGGAATACGAGATCCCCGAGCTGGCCCGGGTCGCGGCCAGGCAGCCGATCGTCGAGGTGGCCACGGCCGATCGGGACGGGCGGGCGCGGATCAGCGACGGACGCGTGCGCTGTCAGGAGTTCCCCCTCACCATCCTCACCAGCAACGGCGAGCGTGAGTTCAGCCCGGCGTTCCTGCGGCGCTGCATCCGGCTACAGCTCCCTGATCCAGACCCGGCGCAGCTCGAGGCCATAGTAGAGGCCCGGCTCGCAGGGCACTTGGACCGCGACATCCTCAACCGGTTCGTGGCGGCGCGCGAAGACGGCACGCGCGCCACCGATCAACTGCTCAGCGCGCTCTATCTGCGCTCTCACGACGTCCGAGAGAGAGAATGGTCGTTGGCCGATCTGGAGAGGGCGGTGTTCCACGCCCTCGACAGAACGGCCTAGAAGGGCGGCACCCCAACAGTGTGGTTGGCAGACGTGATCGCAGCGCTCGAGGACGCGGGTCTGGAGGTGGACCCGGTCGAACTGGCCGACGCCTTGTGGCTGGCGGCGTACAGCGACACGACGCTCGCGCGCGGTGATTCGGCCGTCCGCGGATCGATCCGACGCCCTGTGGAACCGGCCACGTCCGCTGCCGCCGAAGCCGGGTCCGAGTCCGGCACTCGAGCAGCCGAAGGGGTCGCCGCGCATCGCGCGGTCGAAGCCGAAGCTGGAACGGAAGCCGAAGCAAGCTCCGCCGCCGTCGTCGAGGAAGGCGTCGCCGCCGCCTCCAGCGGGGTGTCGTCGACAGGCAGCCGCCGGCGACTGGTTCGTGATCTCAAGCCGCTTCGCCGCAAGGTGCCGCACGGGCCCGGAACGTCGCTCGACGAACGTGCCACCGCGGAGTTGTCGGCGGCGGTCGGGGCGGTGACGCCGGTACTGCGACCACGGCTGGAACCCTGCTTCGACGTCCACCTGACGGCTGACGCTTCCGGGATCATGCCGCTGTGGGAGCCGGAGCGGGCGTCCCTGTCCGCGGCGTTGGCCCGGTCCGGCATTTTCCGGCGGGCCACCAGTTCACGATTCGCGCCGGAGTCGGATGCCCGCGGTGCCTGGTCGGCTCAGCGAGGCTCGGCCGCGAAGCGGACGGTGAGCCTGGTGTTCACCGACGGCACGGCACCGTTCTGGGCCACCGCGGATGCTGAGCGGTTCTTCGCCGTCGCGGCGGCGCAGGGTCCGGTGGCCGTGGTTCAGCCGCTTCCCGAGGGCATGTGGGGCAATACCGGGTTGCGGCCACGCCACGTCCGCTTCCGTGCCGCCTCTCCACGACCCGGTGCACCTGTCCGTTTCTGGTCTGAGAGCCGCCGCCCGCAGCCGATTCCAGGGCGAGCGGTACCGCTGCTCGGACTGGAAGGTGAGCGGATCGGCCCCTGGGCCGGGCTCACCGGCGGCCGCTCCCTGGAGTTCAGTGGACCCGCTTTCCTCTCACCCCCGCTCCCCCAAGAGGCCGGAGACGAGATCCGGACCGGCACCACTGCCTCACGGCGCGCTCACTTCCTTGACGACCCTCTCGCGGCTTTCGCCGAGATCGCCTCTCCCACCGCACAGCTGCTCGCCTGCTACCTGGCCGTGTGCGGTCGCATCGACTTGCATGTGATCCGCGGTGTGCAAGCGGCCGCGCTCCCGGAATCGCGGTCGATGCACGTCGCGGAAGTCCTGCTCGGCGGCTTGCTCTCGGTGGTCGAGATCGACGAGGGCGAGGCTGCCGAGCGCACCCGATGGGTCTACCCTCCCGTCATCCGAGAGTCCTTGGCCGCACGGCTCCCGCTGGAACTCGCCGACTGGCTGTGCCGGCATGTGACGTCCCTCGTGGAACGCGAGGCCGGACGGCGGTCGTGGACGAGCGCCGCGGCCGAGCCGGAAAGCGGGGTGTTCTCGGCCATCCGGCGTCAAATCAAGAACAGGCAGTCCGCCATGCGCGTCCCAGAGCCGGTCGACGACCAGGCGATGATCGAGACCGAAGGCGTGTCCGGGGGCGACGCCGCGCAGGAGCTGGGCAGGCACCGGCTGATCGTGGAAGCGCTGGCGCCCGGCGATCCGCGGCTCGGGCCGGCGCTGCTGGACCTGGCGGAGGCCGAACTGGCCGGGTATCGCCGATCCGGCCGCCTGGAACATCTCGACGAAGCGGTCCGCGCCCTGCGGCGGGCCGTCTCCCCCGACGGGGAACAACAACACCAGTCAGAGCCCTCGCTCCGGCTGGCGGAAGCCCTCACGTTGCGTGCCGGGGCACGCGGCGGACACGAAGCCGAAGCTGCCCGGGAAGACGCGCGGGAGGCCATCCAGATGTACCGCACCCAACTCACCCAGGGCGAAGGCGAGATGTCCGAGACGCAGCGCGCCCGGACCCTGACCGGAGCAGTCCAGGCCGGGTCGCTGGCCGGGACGCTGACCCGGGAGCGGGCGGCGCATGACTTCGCGGTGCGCGCCGCTCGTACCCAGCTGGCCCAGGCACCGCCGGGGCATCCCCGGTTCGCCGAGTACTCCGCCCAGCTTGCCGAGGCGCTGGGGCAGCGCTACTCGCTGTCGGAGGCGCCGGCCGACCTGAACGAGGCGCTCCTGCACTGGCAGGCGGCCACCCAGCAGACTTCGGGCCCCGAGCGGGTCAAATACCTGCTCGGACGGGCCTCGGCTTTGGAGCGGAGATACGACGTCCTCAAAGCCCTCTCCGATATGACCATGGCAGCCACCTGCTACCAGGAAGCCTCGCGGGCGCCGGGGGTCGGCGCCGAGGAGCAAGCGGTGGCGCTGGCCTGTCTCGCCCGCACTCTGCTGGCGACCGGCCGGATCAAAGCGGCCGGCGAGGCGGCCCGGCAGGCGCTGGCGATCTTCGAACGGCTCGGCGTCGTCCACCGTCATCCCGACGCCCTGGAAGCCCGCGCGCTGCTGGCCGGCCTCAGCGAGCAGGAGAGCGGCCATTGACGTCCCGAAGTGCTTTGAGGACCATGATTTCGGGCGAGCTCACCAGGGAGGGGACAAGGTGGCTCAGGTCGAACCCGGCGGCGGCGCGCGCGTCAGCCCGCCGTCCGCAATCCTTGCCGAGCTACGTGGTCTCGCGGCCGCCGCCGACGTCCGTCCAGAGGACGACACCGTGCTCGCTCAGGCGCTCCGAAGACTGCACGAGGACAGGACGAACCTCAAGCGCCCGCGCGGCCTTGCGTACCACGACCTCACCAGCGCAGGCTGACACCCGGCCGGGCTGCCGGGACCACCGGGGCTCCGAACGGCCGCTGCTCCTGCCGCGCTCGGCTGACGCTGTGAGGGATCGGCGTGTCAGCGGACGCTGATTCCCGGCGCCGCCGGGAATGGCCCGGCTCAGGACTGGATGTCGCCGCACTGCGCGCCGCGGGCGTGGCTCCTGTTCCGCTCCGGCAGGTCGTGCTCAAGATCGCCGCACGCTGCGATCTGGATTGCTCGTACTGCTATGTCTACTCCCTGCAGGACACCGGCTGGCGTGATCGGCCGCGGCTGATGGCACCGTCGACGGTACGCGCCGTGGCGGCCAGGATTCGCGAGCATGCGTCGACCCATCAGCTGCCCGAGGTGAGTGTGGTCTTCCACGGCGGCGAACCGCTGCTGGCCGGAGTGCAGACGATCACCCGCGCCTGTGCCGACCTGCGGTCGGTGGTCGGCGAGGCGACCGAGTTGACGTTCGCGCTCCAGACCAACGGGGTGCGCCTGGACGAAGCGATGCTGACCGCGGCCGACCGCGAGCACATCTTCATCAGTGTGAGCATGGACGGGCCCCGCGAATCCCATGACCGGTTCCGCGTCCACCGCGACGGCCGCGGCAGTTTCGACCGGGTGGACGCCGCATTGCGCCTGCTGGCCTCGGACCGGTACCGGCATCTGTTCGGTGGTCTGCTCGCCGTCATCGACATCGACGCGGACCCGGTCGGCACTTACCGGGCGCTGCTGGAATATCAGCCTCCGACGGTCGACTTCCTGCTGCCGTTCGCGAACTGGACGCACCCGCCCCGGCAACCGCACGCCGCGGAGTCGGCAACGCCATATGGCGATTGGCTGGCCGCCCTGTTCGAACATTGGTATGCATCGCCGCAGCCGCGCACGCCCGTGCGAATCCTGGAGGAGACTCTGCAATTGATGCTCGGCGGAATCGGCGGCACCGAGGTGATCGGGTTGGCCCCGGCCACCAGCGTCGTCGTCGAGACCGACGGCTCCATCGAACAGACCGGCGGGCTGCGAGCGGCCTACGACGGGGCATCGGCCACCGATCACACCGTCTTCGGCTCCTCCTTCGATGACCTGCTGGAGACTCCCGAGCTCGCGGCGCGCCAGGGCGGAGAGGCGGTGCTGGCCGCGGAATGCCGCTCCTGCGAATGGCTCTCGGTGTGCGGCGGCGGACACTATGCCCACCGCTACAGCGCTGGAGCCGGTTTTCTCCGTCAATCCGTGTACTGCTCGGATCTTAAGGCTTTATTTGCCAGAATGGCTGTATTGATATCGGGCGATCTGCGCGCTACCACGAGCTGATCCGGCGGTGCGGCCCGTCAAGTATTCATGATGAGGCGAAGTGACTGAAGTGAGCGAGACCGGCGCCCCGGCGGGGACGCAGATCCAGAACCGGATCGAGCCGGTATCCATCGTGTACGCGGTCCGGGACCGGGTGTGGGCCGACTGGATCGCCGAGCAACTCGACCGGGCCGGCCGGCGTGTGCGCCTCATCCCGTGGCAGCCGGAGTACTCCGGCCGGCCTCTCAACGAGCTGATGCAGGAGGCGATGCAGGCGGCCGACCGCATCCTGGTGATCGTCAGCCCGACGTTCCTGGCCTCGGCCGGCCAGGGCGAGCAGCAGTGGGACGAGGCCATCCGGTTCGCGCTGGGATACCGGCGGCACTGGGTACCGGTGCTCGTCGGCCAGGAGCCGTTGGCCCTGCCCCCGGGGTTCTGGGTGCTGAACCCCGCGCGTCTGTATCGGCTCGCCGACGGGGACACGGCCCGGACCAGACTGCTGCAACGGCTCGACCTGCCGCTGCCGGACGCCGAGTACTCGACCGAGGAGGACCAGCACCGCTATCCCGGCACGCCGACCGCGGTGGTCGGCGCCGACCTGCCCAGGCGCAACCCGGCTTTCACCGGCCGCCGCGACCTGCTCGACGACCTGCGCCACGCGCTGACCTCCGCGCCGCCCGGCGCCCCGGTCGCCCTCGGGCTGCACGGCCTGGGCGGCACCGGCAAGACTCAGCTCGCGCTGGAGTACGTCCACCGGTTCATGGGTGACTACGACCTCATCTGGTGGATCCCGGCCAGGCACCGGATGAACGTGCGGTCGAGCTTGCGCAACCTGGCTGTGGCGCTCGGCGCCGACTCCCCCGACGCCGCCCAGGACGACATGGGCGAGCATGTGCGCTTCGCGCTGGACCGCCTGCGCCGCGGCGAGCCGTACTCGCGCTGGCTCGTCGTCTTCGACGACGTTCCGGAGAACGCCGTCGAGGACTACCTTCCGCTACTGCCCACCGGGCCGGGGCGGGTGGTTCTGACCACCCGCGACAAGAACTGGACCAAGCACGCCGCTCCCCTGCCGGTGGAGCCGTATCAGCGCCTGGAGTCGCTGCTGTTCCTGCAGCGGTCGGTCGCCGGGATCGAGGCCGCCGACGCCGAAGCCCTCGCCGAATACGCCGGCGACCTGCCGCTGGCGCTGGAGCACATCGCCGGCACCCTGGTCGACGCCCGAATCAGCCCCGCGAACCTGCTCCTGCGCTACCGGACCCACCCGCCGCAGGCCACCTTCGGAGACATCCCCGAGGACGCTTCCAAGTATCAGGCCACCGTGGCCACGACCTGGAACGTCGCCTTGCAGACCCTGGCCGACGACTACCAGAGCTTCGCCGGCGACATTCTCAGCATCCTGGCTTTCTTCTCGCCGGACCCGGTTCCGATCAGCTGGTTCGCCGATGCGCCGGAGGGCATCCTCGAGCCGAAACTGCAGGAGGCGGTGCGCGATCCGGCGATGCTGCGCGCCACCGTGCGGGCTCTGACCGCGCACTCCCTGGCCAAGGAGGCCGGCGGCGACGACCGGGCGGGCCTGCGGCTCCAGATGCACCAGCTGGTGCAGCAGGTGGCGCAGTTCCAGCAGAGCCCGGCGGACCGGGCCGAGCACCTGCGGCAGGCTCAGCTGCTGCTGGCCGCCGCCAATCCGGAGAACCCGACCGATCCGGACAACTTCGCCACCTATGCCCGTCTGCTCCCGCACTTCGGCGCCCTGCAGCTCACCGCTTCCGAGTCCCCTGAGGTCCACCGGCTCATCACCGACACCATGTGGTACCTCCAGATCCGCGGCGAGTACACGACTCTGCTGCGCCTGGCCGAGAGTGCCATCGAGCACTTCGATCCGGACGAGCCGATGCAGGACTGGCAGTTCTACGTTCGGCGGCAGCACATCGTCGCCTTGCGCGGCCTGGGCCGCTTCGCCGAGGCGGCCGACATCGACCGGGACCTGTACCACGCACTGCTGGAAACTGAGGGTGCCGACACCGACCACTGTCTGGGCGCCGCCGACGGCTACGCGGCGGGACTTCGCGATCTGGGCCGGCACGCCGAAGCCGCGGAACTGACCGGCGACATCATGGTCCGACGGATGAGGCTACACAACGACGAACGCCATCCCGAAGTCCTGCGAGCCCGTCACAACGCCGCCGTCGACCTGCGCCTGGACGGTCGTCACGCGCAGGCGTACGCCCTGGACCAGGAGACGTTCAAGCTGCGGGCCGAAGTCCTGGGGATGAAGCATTACCAGACTCTGCTGACCATGGACGCACTCGCCCATGACCTTCGCACCCTCGGCCGCTACGCCGAAGCCGTCGCCACGCAGGAACAGGTGTACCTGCTGATGACCGACGCGGCCGGCGCGTCGTCCGGCTTCACCTACAGCGCGATGATCCAGCTCGCCGTCTGCCGCCGCCGCGCCGGCCAGTATCAGAGCGCGTACGACATCGGCCGCGAAGCCCTGGACCGATGTGTCGCCCGGTACACCGAGACCCATCCGACGTCGATCGCCGCCGCCACGAACCTGGCCGGCGACGCACGCTATCTCGGCCGGTTCGAAGAAGGGCTGAGGCTGGCGGAACAGGCTGTGGTCGCCGCCTGTGAGCTGTACGCCGAAGGCCATCCGGTACACGCGGCCTGCCACGCCAACTTGGCCACTCTGTGGCGCGAGACCGGCGAAGCGGCCCGCGCCCTGCAAGCCGACCTCAAAGCAGCCTCCGCGTTGGAAGCGACCCTGGGCCCCGACCACCCGTACACTCTGGCCTGCCGGATGAACGTGGCCAGCGATCACGCGGCACTCGAGGACCATCAGAGCGCTGTCACGGAAGGCCGTGCGGTCCACGCCCGCCTGACCGCCGTACGCGGCGCCAGCCATCCGCACACCCTCGCGGCGGCCGGCAACCTGGCCACGGACTTGCGCCACACCGACCCGGAAGCAGCCGAGGCACTGGAAGCGGAGATCCGGGCTCTGGCCGACGAGACAGCGACCGGATTGGACTTCTCGGAGCTGGGATCGATGGAGGCCGGACGGCGGATCGCTTGCGACTTGGATCTGCCGATGGCTTGAGCTGCACGCTCCACCTACGCGCGACCGGTGAAGCGCCGCCAGGAGATCGCGGGCCGCGCCGCCCTTGTTGTCCGGTCTCAGTTACTGAACTGGATGCCGCTGCCGATGTAGTAGGTCAACTCGTTCGACGCGAGGTTGATCTCCGGGAGGAAGGCGTGCGCTCCAGCGCCCATACCGGTGATGGTGAGCGTGGCTCCGCCGTTGCCCTGGGCGTCGGTACCGAAGAACACTCCGCTGTCGATCGGAGGGCTGCCGTCGAGCTTGTAGTAGACGTGGAACCGGGCGTTGGGCTGGTTGGTCTGGGCCAGGCTGACGTGGACGACGACGCCGGAACCTGTGCATTCCAGATACGTGTAGCTGTTGCGGGTGTTGATGGTCTGTCCGTTCGTGGTGCCGGAGTACGGCTGTAGCGGCTGGCCGCCGCTGGGCCAGGGCACCAGCACGAACCAGGACACGAGCACCTGCCCCGGGTTGCCGTTCGCGCCGTTGCCGGATGCGGAGGCCGGAATCGAGCCGAAGGCCAGCGTGGAGCCGTTGCCGCCGCGGCCGCCGGTGTTCGGCTGCGCGGGCAGCACGCCGCTGCCCGGATAACCGCCCGGGGCGCCGCCGTTGACGCCGCTGGCGGCGCCGCCGGCGGAACCGGCGCGGGTGAAGCCCTGGCTGCCGGCGATCGAGCCGGCCGAGCCGCCGGCCCCGCCCACGGTGGCCGATCCCGGCGGGTTGGTGGACGCCCCACCCAGCCCGCCGGAGCCGCCAGCAGCCGAGACCGTCACGGTGCCGCCGTCGGTGACCGTGGTGGTTCCGCCGTTGCCGCCGGTGGAGCCGCCGCCGGCTCCGGCCGCCCCGCCGTTGCCGCCGGCACCGACGACGATCGTCAGGGAGCCGGAGGTCGTGGTCTGTGTCGTGCGCACATAAGCGCCGGAACCGCCGGCGCCGCCTCCGGAGCCGGCGGAGCCGGACGTCCCGCCGCCTCCACCGCCGCCGCCGGCGCCGCCCCAGGCCTCCACCTGGTAGCAGATGACGCCGGGCGGGAAGGTGACGGTGGTCGATCCGGGCGTGGTGATTTCCTGCGACCCGCTGAGATTCGGCATGGCCTCATCAGAGCACCGGAAGACGGGGCCGGAAAGAGAATCAGAATCCTTATTCCATCGCGACCGCCTTCGCGCTAGCCCGTCGGCCGGGGACCACTCGTGCAGCTCCCGGAACCGGGTGCTGATCCGGTCGGCGAGGCCGGTGCGGCGCAGGCCGTCTTCGATGAGCACGGCCCCACGGCGCCCAGAGGGGGCCGCGCCGGTAGCCGTACTGCGGGACACTCCCACCCGGCCGGGGATCTGACCGACGTTCACGCGCTGTCTCCGATGCGGTCGAATCGGTTCGACTTGCTGTGATGAGGCGAGGTTAGGCTCGACCCGACCGCGTGTCAACCATGTGAACGAAGTCGTATCCCCCGGACTCCCTGTTCACACCGCCGATGGTCCAGACCGCGCCGGTTCCGGATCGAAGATCAGGGGATTGGCCATTGACACCGGCGAATCGCCGCGCCTACTTTCTGACGAACCGGTTCGACGATGAACCCCGGAGATTCACACAGTCCTGTAACCATCCCCGCAGACTCGTATGTATCCCCCACAGCTCTGCCGCCGCACTCGGATCCGAGACGGCCTGACGAACAACGCGCACCCCGCACCCCCCACCCCGCACGCCGCCGACGCGCCGTGCGGCGACCCGGCACGCCTCGAAGCAACGACCGTGCC
>JABFWL010000243.1 GCA_013362315.1 Catenulispora sp.
CAGCCCCCCGCCCGCCGCTCCGGCGGCTGCTCATCCGGCACCTCGATCACATCCTCCCCGCCGATCCGCCGGATCCGCTCGTCCGGCGCCAGGTTCACATGCTGCGGCTTGGCCCGGTCCACATCAGGGGTCTGCGGCAGCTCCGACGCCGGCGCCTCCTCGAACGTCAAGTACGGCGACAAGTCCGGCGGCCTCGGCCGGTCGGGATCAAGACCGGGGCTGCGTCCCGCATCCGGCTCGGTGTCGATCAGCGGCTCCGACCGCCCGTCATCGGTGGCGCGCGGCCCGTCGGTGCGGGTCGGCACGTTCTCCGCGAACGACACCGGCCGGCTCACCCCGAGCCGGGGCAGCACCACGGCCAGCACCAGCCCGACCGCCACCACCCCGGCCCCGACACAGATCACCGCGATCTGCACCGCCATCAGCCCCACGGCCGTGGTGATCACGCCCAGCAGGATGACCGTGACCACGATCCAGGCCACGGTGTCGCGGGTCTGCTCCGACGCCGGCGCCGGCTGCGGACTGTGGGCGTGGTGCCCGGTGGACGATGTCATGGAACGCCTCCTCGCTTGCCGAACTCGCCGAACTCGCCGAACTCGCCGAAAACTCTCAGTGCCCGCGCATCCGCTCCACCAACCCGGACACCGGCACGGTCGCGAACTCCACCCCCATGTCCCCGAACCCATAGGGGATGACCAGCGTGTCCCGGTGTTTCATCGGGCCGCAGGAGTACACGACGTTGGGCACGTACCCGTCGCGCTCCTCCGGCGAGGCGATCAGCAGCGGCTCCTTCAGCGCGCCGATGACCCGGGCCGGGTCTTCCAGGTCCAGCAGCAGCGCGCCGAGTGCGTATACCCGCATCGGGCCGACTCCGTGCGTCAGCACCAGCCAGCCCTCGTCGGTCTCGACCGGCGACCCGCAGTTGCCGACCTGCATCAGATCCCAGTCGTGCGAGGGCACCTCCAGCGCGCGGGCCTCCGGCCAGATCCGGCAGTCCCGCGAGGTGGCCAGCGAGTTGCTCTCCCGGTCCCAGCGCGACAGCGCCGCGTACTGGCCGTCGATCTTGCGAGGAAACAGCGCCAGGCCCTTGTTGCCGACCGCCTTACCGAACAACTGCGACATCTTGAACGACCGGAAGTCCTGGGTCTCCAGCAGCTGCGTGCGGGTGTCGATGCCGTCATACGCGGTGTAGGTGGCCCGATAGGAAGCCCGGCCGTCGCCGTCGGTGAAGCGGACGAACCGCGCGTCCTCGATGCCGTGCCGCTCCGTCGGCGAGGTCGGCCACAGCACGTGCTCGGAGACGTCGGTGTCCCCGGGGAAGTGGACCCGGTACTGGCAGGCGATGAACCAGTGCACCCGGGACAGGGTCTGGAACGTCCGCTCCAGCACCAGCAGCTCCGGGCTCAGCGTGCCGAGCAGCTGCTCCAGCTCCGCCTCCGTGAAGTCCTCCGGCAGGTGGTGCAGCAGGAACGCCAGGATCTCGTCGTCCTCGTTGGGCCGGTTCAAGGCCTGGGCCAGCTGGGTGCGACTGTAGGTGGCCGAGTCCAGGCGGCCGGTGTCGGCATAGGGCGACGGCGGGTCGACGGCGATCTCACCGTGCGGTCCGACGACGCCGGTCCGGAACTCGACACAGGACAGGTGGCCCTCGCCGATCGCGCGGGCGCTCATCAGGAACCTGAGCTCCCCGGGCGCCGTGCCGCTCTGGTCCGGATGCGGCACCATCGAGGGGTTGGTGAAGGCCGCGCCCTCGATCGCGTACTCGTGGGTGAAGTGCGCCCCGATCAGCAGCTCGCGCATCCGGCTGAGCTCGGCGCCGGGCGGCACCCGGTGCGCCACCACCCGGAAGTTGTCGGCGAACGTCTCCTCCAGGCCGCGGTGCCGGTTGCCGAAGCCGCTGAGCACCCGCTCGTAGGCGGCGTCCACCTCGGCTTCGCCCAACGCCAGGATCCGGCGCACCACGGCGGCCGCCCGCGAACTCATCTCCGGCGGGTGGGCGCCCGGCACGAACAGCCGGGCCACCACCCGGCTGGGGTCCCGGTTGAGCCGCAGCCGGCGGCGGGTGACCAGGTCGTCGACGGCGATGCCGCTCGGAGCGGCCGCCCGCACCAGCGGCGGTACCGCTTCGGAAACCGTCATCATCATCTCCTTGTCGCCGAAAGTGCTCTCTTTAGCCCTGCCGGACGGCCCTAAACGGCCCTTCCGGCGGCGTTTGATCGGCCCGGCCGGGGTCACACGGCACGCATGAGCGACACGGAAACCAGCAGCATCGATCCCGAGCAGTACGACGCCGCCGAAGAACTGGACCAGCTGGAAGCCCAGGACTCGCAGGTCGGCGGGGCGGACCCGCTGGAGACCGGCTATTCCCCGCCGGAGCGCCCGCTCGGCATGCGCGAGGAGCTGACGCTCGACGAGCGGCTGGCCGAGGAGGTCCCGGACGTCGGCGCCGACGCCGGGCGGGACGGCGACGGGCTCGGCGACCTGGCCGAAGGCGAGGGCGAGCCGCTGGACGACCAGGTCGGCGACGCCCGCTCCGGACGCCTGGTGGCGCCGGACGAGGGCGCGCACCCGGACCGCGAGCAGGACCTGGTCGCCGAGGACGTCGGCATCGACGGCGGCGCCGCCTCAGCCGAGGAGGCGGCCGTGCACGTGGTGGACGACCAGCCGGAGGACCAGGTGGAGGACGAGCCGGAGTATCTCGAGGACGACCGGCCGGAGGGCTCTTGAAAGCCGGCCCGACCGGTTCCGTTTGAAACCTCCGACCCGGGTCACACCCCTGGCCGCGCTTGATCGAGCACGGGACGGAAGGCACCGATCCGATGAGACTGGGACTGAGCTGCACGAGCTTCACCTGGCCCGGCGGCGACTCCGCGATCCGCGAAGGCCTCGCCGCGGCGGCACGCGGCGCCGCGGAGCGCGGTCTGCACGGTTTCTGGGTGATGGATCACCTGTGGCAGATCGAGGGACTGGGACGGCCCGAGGAGCCGATGCTCGAGTCCTATACCGCCCTGGCCCACGTGGCCGCCCTGACGCATCGGGTCACTCTGGGCACGCTGGTCACCGGCGTGCCGGACGCCGCCGGCGAAGCCTGGCAAGACCATCTCGGCATCCTGGCCGAGCGACTCACGAAGGTGGTGCCCCCCGATGACGACGGCGCAGATCACTGACAACCCGCTGGTCCACGAGCTCTACGAGCTCCCCGGGCCGGTGGTGACCGCCTACCTGAACTCCCCCTTCGCCGGTCCCGGCGTGGACGACACGGATCTGCGCATCCGCGCGCTGCTCGACGACGCCCGCGGCTTCGGCGCCGCGCCGGACGCCCTGACCGCCCTGGGCTCCGTGCTCGGCACGGTGCGGCCGGGCGCGCCGCCGGCGGCGGCGTTCGTCGGCGCCGACGGGCAGGTCCGGATGTTCTCCCTGCCCGGCGCCCAGGTCGAGGACCAGGTGCACTGCGCGGCGGTGCCGCACGTGCTGCCGCTGCTGGCCTGGCGCCAGCGGCACCCGGCCTACGCACTGGTGATGCTGGACCGGACCGGCGCGGAGCTGGTGGTGCGGCCGGCCGGGGCCGGGCAGCCGATCCTGGCCACCGTCGACGGCCCCGACGACGAGATCGAGCGCAACGCCCCCGGAGGCTGGTCCCAGCCGCGCTACCAGAACCGCGCCGAGGACTCCTGGCAGCACAACGCCGGCCGGGCCGCCGAGGCGGTGGCCGACGCGGTGGCCGCCTCCGGCGCCGAGCTGCTGATCGTCGGCGGCGACGTGCGCGCCGAGCAGTACTTCCTGGACAAGCTGCCGGCCGGCGTCCGCAGCGGCGTCGCGATCAAGACCATCTCCGGCGGCCGCAGCCCCGACGGCTCCGAGCAGCACCGCGAGGCAGTGGTCGAGGCGCTGGTCCAGGAGCACGTGAACGACGAGAGCCGGCGCTTCCTGGAGCGGGTGCAGGACCGCTCCGGCCCCGGCGGCCTCGGGGTGCTCGGCCCGGCGCCGACCATCCACGCCCTGGCCCGCGCCCAGGTGCAGGTGCTGTTGCTCGCCGAGCCGGAGCAGGAGCCGGACACCCCGCAGCCGGAGCCCACCACCGCGTGGTTCGGCCCACAGCCGACGGACATCTCCGAGCACCGCAGCGGCGTCCTGGTGCCGGACGGCGAGCCCGACCACGGACCGCTGCGGGAGGTGCTGGCCCGCTCGGCGGTGCTCACCGACGCCGACATCCGGATCCTGCCCGAGGGCTGGGTGGACGGGCCGGCGCGCGGCGTCGGCGCGCTGTGCCGGTTCACGGTGGCCTCGGCAAGCGGGTGAGCGTGCCATCTCGGCCGCCGAGATCCTCGTCGTCCTGGTTCCGCTGGTCCTGCTGGCGGTCGCCGTCATCGTGGGCGCGCTGACGGAGCCGTGGCGGGTCCGGCGGAACCGGCCGGGGCGGCGGGGATCATCGCGCCGGGCATGCCCCGAATGGTTCGAGACATGCGCTGGCTTTTCCTCGTTCAGGCTCAGTCAGGATCGGTCGGGGCCTCAGTCGGGGACTCGGTCGGCGGCTCACTCGCAGGAGGTTCTGGCGGCGGCTCGGACGGCTGCTCGGTCGAGTGCTTGCCCGAGTGCTTGCCCGAGTGCTTGCTCGACTCCTTGGCCCAGTCAGGCCACGCGCCCCGGGTGTCGTCCTTCGTCGGCACGCCTTCCTCCGCCTCGTAGTCCCCCACCACGCCGCTCTCCGCGGCGGGTAGGAGCTGGTCGTGGGAGGTCGCCACGGCCCGGTCCACCTCCCTGCGGGCCTCGGCCACCGTCTCGGCCGTGCGCTCCCGCATCTCGTCCAGCTCCTCCTCGGACCGGGGCGGGCCCTGCTCGTCGTCATCGCGATACGCCGGTTCTGTCTGGTTCATGCCGCGCTGGTAACCCCGCGCCACGCCGTCGAAACCGACCGGCGTTTGAGCCGCCGCCGACCGGGCAGCCGAAGGACCCGGCAAACAGCACATAAGAAAGGCGTGGGTTCCATGAGCTTCGTCGAAGCGTCCGTGGACGTTGACGTCCCGGTCAAGACCGCCTACAACCAGTGGACGCAGTTCGAGTCGTTCCCGCAGTTCATGAACGGGGTCCAGGAGGTCCGGCAGCTCGACGACCGGCACAACCACTGGGTGGTGGACGTCAGCGGCGTCCGCCGGGAGTTCGACACCGAGATCACCGAGCAGCGCCCGGACGAGCGGATCAGCTGGAAGACCGTCGGCGGCGACCTGCGGCAGATGGGCAATGTCAGCTTCGAGCGGCTGGACGCCCAGCACAGCCGGGTCACCGTGCAGCTGGAGTGGGAACCGCAGACAATGGCGGAGAAGACCGGCAGCACGGTCGGCCTCGACACCCGCCAGGTCCGGGCGGACGCGGAACGGTTCAAGCACTACATCGAGCACCGCAACGCCGAGTCCGGTGCCTGGCGCGGCGAGGTCGGCCCGCAGACGCAAGAGCGACCCACCAGCGAGGCGAAAGTCGACCCGATGTGAGCAGCCCCGTTGACCACCCTATGAGCAGCCCCGTAAGCAGTCCCATGAGCCGCCCGGTGGATCCCGTGCCGGGCGTCAGCCCGTTCCGGATCGAGGTCCCCGAGGCGGACCTGGCCGACCTGCGCCGCCGGCTGCTGGCCACCCGCTGGCCGGACGAGCTGCCCGGCGTCGGCTGGGACTGGGGGGTGGCCCGGGAGTACCTGCGGGATCTGGTGGGCTACTGGTCCGACGGCTACGACTGGCGGCGGCACGAGCAGCGCCTCAACGCCCTGCCGCAGTTCACGACCGTCATCGACGGCCAGCGGCTGCACTTCCTGCACGTCCGCTCCGGGCAGCCGGACGCCCACGTCCTGATGCTGCTGCACGGCTGGCCGGGCACGCCCGCCGATTTCCTGCCGCTGATCGACGTCCTGGACGGCGCCTTCCACCTGGTCGTCCCTTCCCTGCCGGGCTTCGGCTTCGCCGGGCCGACCACCACGCCGGGATGGGATCCGCCGCGCATCGCCCGGGTCCTGCAGGCCCTGATGCACCGGCTCGGCTACGACCACTACGGCGTCCAGGGCGGCGACTTCGGCTCGGTCGTCGCCGCCGACATCGGCCGGACCGACCCGCGCCGGGTGTCCGGCATCCACCTCAACGCGCTGGCGACCGCCTCGATGCCGGTCTCCGAGGAGCAGCTGCAGGCCCTGACCCCGCTCGAGCGCGACCGGGTCGCGGCCAACCAGGCCTGGTGGCGCACGCACAACGGCTACGCGACGCAGATGGGCACCCGGCCGCAGACGCTGGCCTACGCGCTCACCGACTCTCCCGCCGGCCAGCTCGCCTGGTATCTGGAATGGTTCGTCGGCCACGACCCGGAGACCACGAAGCAGAGCCCGGTCGAACCCGACGCGATCCTGACCGACACCAGCATCCTGTGGTTCACCAACACCGCCGGCTCGGCCGCGCGCCTCTACCGGGAGGCGGCCGGGAGCTTCGGCACGCCGCAGCGGATCTCCGGCGTGCCGACGGCGGTCGCGAACTTCCGCGAGGACCGGGCGGTGCGCGGCCTGGCCGCGCAGGCGCACCGGCTGGTGCGCTGGACCGACATCGACGTCGGCGGCCATTTCGCGGCCCTGCAGGCGCCGCGCGAACTGGCGACGGACATCCGCGAGTTCTTCGGCTCGCTCGGGCCGTTCGGCAGCTGTTCGCCCAGCTGACCATGGAGCCGGCCGAGGCCCTGCGCCGGATCGCCTTCCTGCTGGAATGGCGCGGGGCCTCGCCGTATCGGGTCCGGGCCTTCCACACCGCGGCCGACGCCGTCCCCGACCTCCCGCCCGGCCCGGTGACCGCCGCCGACGCCGAGCAGCTGCGCGGGGTAGGGCCGGTGACCGCTGAAGTGATCGCCCAAGCCTCTGCCGGTGCTGTCCCCGACTGTCTGGCGCGCCTCCAGGAGTCCTCCGGTCCTGAGGCCGAAGCTGGCTGGCAGCTCGCGGCGGCGAGCGCCGGGGACTGCCACGTGCACTCTGACTGGTCCGACGGCGGCGGTCCGCTCGAAGTGATGGCGGAGGCAGCGCGAGCGCTGGGCCGTCAGTGGGCGGTGTTGACCGACCACTCGCCGCGGCTGACCATCGCGCGCGGCCTGAGCGCGGAGCGGCTGCGCGCGCAGCTGGACGCCGTCTCAGTGGTGAACGCGGGTTTCGACGCGGAGTCAGACGCGAGGTCAGACGCGGGTTTCCGGCTGCTGACCGGCATCGAGTGCGACATCCTCGACGACGGCTCGCTGGACCAGGAGGAAGAGCTGCTCGAACGGCTCGACGTGGTGGTGGCGTCCGTGCACTCCAAGCTGCGTTCGGAGCCGGAGCCGATGACCGCGCGCATGGTGGCGGCGGTCCGCAATCCGCACGTCGACGTGTTGGGCCACTGCACGGGCCGGATCGTCACGGGCCGGGGCCGTCCGCAGTCCCGGTTCGACGCGCATGCCGTGTTCACCGCCTGCGCGCAGAGCGGCACAGCGGTGGAGATCAACTGTCGGCCGGAGCGGCGCGACCCGCCGGATGACCTGCTGGCCGAGGCCGCCGATCTCGGCTGCTTGTTCGCCGTGGACACCGACGCCCACGCTCCAGAGCAGTTGCACTGGCAGTCCACCGGCTATGCGCGCGCGGCTCGGATCGGCCTGGGACCGGACCGGCTGGTGACCACGTGGCCGCTGGACCGGTTGCGGCAGTGGACCGCCTACCGCTTCTGAGCGACGGATGTTCCGGTCCCCAGCCCGGCTTCGCGGGCCAGTTCGGCGTCGAACTCCAAACCGAGCAGGATGGCCAGGTTCGTGAGCCACAGCCAGAGCAGGAACACGATCACGCCGGCGACGGCACCGTAGGCCTTGTTGTAGGAGGCGAGGTTCGCGACGTAGGCGGCGAAGGCTCCGGACAGTGCCAGCCACAGTACGACGGCGAGCAGGCTGCCCGGCGATATCCAGCGCAAGCCCCAGCGCGAATTCCAGCGGGAACGGCCCACGCTGCGGTGGAAGCTGCGGCCGCGCACGTTCGGCGCCGCCCAGAACAGCAGCACGATCATCAGCGTGACCAGCAGCACGAGGACCGGCCACTTGGCGATCGACCACACCGCCAGCGCTGTCTTCCCCAGGCCGATGATCTGCGCGGCCCGCTCGGACAGCGCGCCGGTGAACACCACGATCACCGCGCTGGCCATCGCCAGCAGCATCATCAGCAGCGTGAGCCCGATCCGCAGCGGCATGGTCTTCCACACCGGCCGCTTGTCGTGGATGTCGTAGACCCGGTTCGACGCCCGGATGAAGGCGCCGACATAGGCGGTCGCGGACCACAGCGCGCCGAGGAAGCCGACCGCGGCGAGCGTGCCGCCGGAACCGCCGCCGGCCCGGGCCTGGGTGATCACGGTGTGCAGCAGGTCGCGCACCGACCCCGGGGCGAGCTGCTGCACGTGCTCCAGTACCTTGTCGGCGGTGGAGGGACCGATGAGCCCGAGCACTGACACCGCCACGAGGAGCGCCGGGAACATGGCCAGCACGGCGTAGTAGGTCAGGGCGGCGGCCCGGTCCAGCAGCTCGTCCTCCTTGAAGGCGCCGGCGGTGCGCTTGGCCACACCCCACCAGGTCTGCGCGGATATCGCAGCCGGCTGATCCGCATCGGTGCGCCCGGCGGCGCCCCGCCCCTCCCGTTTCGGTTCCACGCAGAGCTTGTATCCGTTGCGGAGGTGGTGACACAAGCGCGGCAGGTGGAGACCTCGGGCTCGCGGCTACGGCGTCAGTCGACTCTCGACGAACGCCGGTTCCAGCTCCGCGACGCTGCGCGCCCCGCACAGCTGCATCGTCATCTTCAGCTCCCTCGCCAGGATGTCGACGCAATGCCGGACTCCGGCCTCGCCGGCCGCGGCCAGCCCGTAGAGGTGCGCCCGGCCCAGGCGAAGTGGTGGCTCTGGCGCGTCAGGCGCGCGGCGTCGTCGTCGTGCGGGAAGACCTGCCGCAGCTCGTCCTTGAACACGGCCAGGCAGCTCGGCTCCATGCCGACGATCGGTCTGCCGACCAGGGCGCGCGCCACGTTGAAGCCGCGCTCGGGCAGCAGCTCGTCGAGGTTGTAGCCGCAGACGCGGCGCGGCATCCGCTCCACGGAGGGATAGCCGGCGCGGATCTGGTCGGCGTAGCGGTCGCGCAGGTCGCGCAGCGCGGCGTAGATCTCGCCCTTGCGGCCGCCGGCGGCGATGATCTCCTCCAGCCTGGACTCCTCGTCGCAGCCGACCCAGAAGCACGACCCGTCGTGGGTGACGACTTCGAGCTCTTCGACGTTGTCCGCGGTTCGGGGACCGGGGCCGTAGAGCGCGGCCTGGACGGAGTGCACACCGCAGGCGTCGGTGCCGATGTTGCCGCCGATCACGCTGCGCGAGCCGGAGGCCGGGTCCGGCCCGAACACCAGGCCGTGGTCCGCGGTGTGCCGGCTGAGCACCGCGTTGATCACCCCGGCCTCGCAGAGCACGGTGGCGGCGCCGGTGTCGAGCTCGGAGATGGCCGGGCAGGCGGGGGTCGGTCTTGACTGGGACGTCGACGTGCTTGGTGCTCACCGCGAGCCTCCGATCTTCCCGCCTCAGGGACACTTGTGCTTGCCGTGGCCGTTCCCATGGCCACCGTCGTCGCCGGAGTGGCACTTCGCCGAGCCGGTCAGGACCTGGTCGGCGGGCCGCTGGACGTTGGACGCCGGAAATGCCGAGGTACCCGGGGCCGACGAGGTCGCGGACCCGGTGACCGGCGAGGGCGTCGGAGCCGGGCTCTGGCGGCCCGCCGCTCCGGCGCCGGGCGTCGCGGAGGTCGAGGGGGCCGGCGGCGGCGTGGACCTGTCCGTCGGGGTCGCCCCGGCTCCGGAGGAAAGCCACTGCGTCCCGGCACCGAGGCCGAGGAACGCGGTGGCGGCGAGAGCTACGGCGCCGACGGTGGTCAGGCGGCGGGGCGTGGGCCGGGGCCTGGTCACGGTGCCTGCGGCGGCGTTCGCCGGTACGTCGGAGCGGCCGGAACCGCCGCCGGAGCCGCCGGAACCGACCAGCCCGGTCGGGCTGGCGGTGTCGGACGCATCGTCGCCGCGCGGAGCCACGGTCACAGCCGGGATCGGATGGTCCGGCACGACGGCGAGCACCGGCGTCAGCTCCATCGTCTCGTCGAGCGCGGTCACCCGGGGCAGCTCGTCCTCGGCGCCGGCCAACAGCTCGGGCACCCGCTGCGCCGGCGGCCGCGCCGACGGTTCCCTGGCCGTCAGCGCCCGCAGCACCGCCAGCCAGCCGGCTCCCAGCCGCGCCGGGATGGCGGGCGGTTTGAGCGCGTTGGCGACGGCGCGCTCCAGCGGCGTCCCGCGATACGCGCGCTCGCCGGTCAGCGCCTCCAGCAGCACCAGGCCCAGGGCGTAGACGTCCGCCGCCGGAGTCACCGCGGCGCCCGCGGCCTGCTCGGGGGCGAGGTAGCCGGCGGTGCCGACCACGCAGTTGGTGGCGGTGAGCGCCGGACCGTCCTCGGCGTGGGCGAAGCCGAAATCGGCCAGGAAGGGCGTCCCGTCGTGGTCCAGCAGCACGTTGCTGGGTTTGACGTCGCGGTGCACGACGCCGCGGGCGTGGATGTGGGACAGCGCCTCGGCCAAGGCGGCGCCGATCCGCTTGACCTCGTGCGGCGGGACCGGGCCGCGGGCCGCCAGCCGGGCCAGCGTGGTGCCGCGCACGAGCGGCATCACCAGGAACCGGCGGCCGTCGGCGTCGCGCCCGGTGTCGTACAACGGCAGCAGATGCGGGTGCGTCAGCGCGGTCAGGATCCTGACCTCCTCGCTGATCCGCTCGCAGCGGCTGTCGCCGAGGTCGACGTCCCGGAAGACCTTCACCGCGACCGTGCGCTCCAGCAGCGTGTCGCGGGCCTCGTGGACGAACGCGGTGGCGCCTTCCCCGACGAGCCGCCCGAGAACGTACCGCTCCCCCACATCCATAAGGCGCCCCTTTCCTCCAGCTCGGTCGTCCGGCTGCCGCGCTGTACCCGGATGGCGGCGCACCATGCGCCCGGCGCACGTTTGCCGGAAAGCCCGGCGGGCACGAGAGCGCGAATCCGCGACGGGGTGGAGGAGATCCCATGAACAGCACCATGTTGACCGGGAAACACATCGCTTTCCTGTTCACCGACGGCGTCGAGCAGTCCGAGCTGATCGAGCCGCTGAAGGCCGTCAAGGCGGCCGGCGGGGCGGCGATGCTGATCTCGCCCCAGGCGCACGAAGTCCAGATGATGCGGCACGACGACAAGGGCGACACCATCCACGCCGAGGTCGCGGCGGCCGACGTGGACGCCGCCGACTTCGACGGCCTGGTCGTGCCCGGCGGCGTGGCCAACCCGGACCGGATGCGCGGCGACCCGGCGAGCGTCCGCTTCGTCAAGTCCTTCTTCCAGCAGGGCAAACCGGTCGGGGTGATCTGCCACGGCCCGTGGATGCTGGCCGAGGCCGACGTGGTGCGGGACCGTACCGTGACCTCCTGGCCGAGCTTGCGCACCGACCTGGAGAACGCCGGCGCCACCTGGGTGGACAAGGAGGTCTGCGTCGACGGCAGCCTGGTCACCAGCCGCAAACCGGACGACCTGCCGGCGTTCTGCGCCGAGATCGTGCAGCAGTTCTCGGCTGCGACCAGCGGTACCAGCCGGGCCGGAGGGGCTGCCGGTGCGGGCGCGCCGAGCACAGAAAGGAGCCGCTCATCATGACGACACCGACCCCGATGCCGAGTCCGCCCCCGACCCCTGGTCCGGGCCCGCAGCCGGGTGGTCCGCCACCCATCCCGGAGCCGATCCCGGTGCCGGTTCCCGAACCGATGCCGAATCCGGAACCGGATCCGATTCCGCGACCGGTTCCCACGCCGGTTCCGAAGCCGTCGCCGCCGCCGACCCCGCCAACCCCGACGCCACCGCCGACGCCGAATCCGGACCCGACACCCCAGCCGGATCCGGGACCCGAACCGGAACCGTCCCCCACCCGGGCCTCCACCGGGGGCTCTGGCGGGGGCTCTGGCGGCAGTCGCTGAGGGCGCCATGGCATCCTCGGCGGTCCTGCGCGCGGACGACCGGGAGGGAGCCTTCGACGGACTGGTCGCGGATCTGCGCCGAGCAGCGGAGGTACTGAAATGACCAAGCAAGAAGTCGACCAACTCCTGGCGGACAGCGGTGAGACCTACGCCCACGAAGCGGGCATTCGGTTGGAGGACAAGCCGAGTCCGCTATACCAGCTGCTGGTTCTCAGCACTCTGTTCGCCATCCGAATCCGCGCCGGCGTCGCCGTCGCCGCCGCGCGCGAGATCTTCCATGCCGGATGGCGCACACCACACGCCCTCGCCGAGGCTTCCTGGAAGGACATCGTCAGGGCGCTGGGACGGGCGCACTACGTGCGTTACGACGAGAGCACCGCGACAGCGCTCGGCGAAGGCGCGAAGCTGCTGAACGAGCGTTGGCACGGCGACCTCCGGCGCCTGCGGAAGGAAGCCGGCGGCGACCCGCGGCGGATCCGGGAACTGCTCCAGGAGTTCCCCCGGATCGGCCCGGTCGGCGCGGAGATCTTCTGCCGCGAGGCGCAGGGGGTCTGGGACGAGCTGCGGCCGAGCTTCGACAAGCGGGCCCTGGACGGCGCCGAGAAGAAGGGGCTGCCCAGGAACCCGGAGCGGCTGGCCGCGCTGGTCCCTTCGGACGAGCTGCCGAACCTGGCCGCGGCGCTGGTGCGCACCACGCTGTGAGGTGACCTGCCTTTACGTGGGCTACTTTTCGCCCTTGTCGCCGGGCAGCTTCTCAGCCACCTTCTCCGCGAACTCCGTCGCCTTCTGCGCCAGTCCGCGCCGGGTGACGTCGGCCCGCTCCGGGTCGTGGACCAGGGAGCGCGCGGTGTTCTTCATCTGCTCCCACGTGGCGTGCGGCGGGATCGGCGCGATGCCGGGGTCCACCTTGAACTCCAGCACCACCGGCAGGCGTGAACTCAGCGCCTGCTCCCAGGCGCCGCCGACGCCGTCCGGCTTGTCGCAGTACACGCCGGTCAGCCCGGCGAGCTCGGCGTAGCGCGCGTAGGGGAAGTCCGGGATGGCCTGGGACTCCTCGAAGCGCGGGTCGCCGCCCAGCGCCCGCTGCTCCCAGGTGACCTGGTTGAGGTCCCGGTTGTTCAGCACGCAGAACACCAGCGGCGCGTCGGAGGTCAGGCGGTCCAGGTAGCGCTTGACGGTGATCATCTCGTTCATGCCGTTCATCTGGAACGCGCCGTCGCCGACCACGGCGATCACCGGGCGGTCGGGGTAGGCGAAGCGGGCCGCGATCGCGTAGGGCACGCCGGGGCCCATCGTGGCCAGGGTGCCGGACAGCGAGGCCAGGGTGTCGTCATGCATCGTGATGTGGCGGGCCCACCAGTTCGTGCCCGAGCCGGAGTCCGCGGTGAGGACGGCCCGGTCCGGCAGCCGTTCGGACAGCGCGCTGAGCACCGCCTGGGGGTTGATCGCGCCGCCGAAGTGCTGCTCGGCGCGCTTGGCCATGACGCTGTGCCACTCCTTGACGTCCTTCTCGATCCCCTCGCGCCAGGACCGGTCGGCCTTCCGTTCCAGCAGCGGTATCAGCGCTATGAGGCTCTCCTTGGCATCGCCCACCAGGTTCGCCTCCATCGGGTAGCGCACGCCGATCATGGTGCCGTCGCTGTCGATCTGCACGCCGCGGGCCTGGCCCTCCTCGGGCAGCCACTCGGCGTACGGGAAGCTGGAGCCGACCATCAGCAGGGTGTCGCACTCCTGCATCATCCGGTCGCTGGGCTTGCTGCCGAGCAGCCCGATCGGCCCGGTGACGAACGGCAGGTCGTCCGGCAGCACCGCGCGGCCCAGCAGTGCCTCGGCCACTCCGGCGCCGAGCAGTTCGGCGGTCGCGACCACTTCCTCCACGGCGTCGGCGGCGCCCTGGCCGATCAGCATCGCGACCTTCCGGCCGGCGTTCAGCACCTCGGCGGCCTTCTGGAGTTCCTCCTTGTCCGGCAGCATGCGCGGCCGGCTCCAGCCGACGCCGGAGAACACGGCGCCGTGCACGCGCGGCGGCGACGGCACCGCCGCCTCCTCCTGCACGTCCTGCGGGATGATGACGGTGGCGACGCCGCGGCGGGTCAGGGCGGTCTTGAAGGCGCGGTCGATGACGTGCCGGGCCTGGGCCGCGTCCATCACCACCTGGCAGTACTCGGACACGTCCGAGAACAGCAGCTCCAGCTTCACTTCCTGCTGATAGCGCGCGCCGAGCGCGCTGCGCTTCTGCTGCCCCACGATCGCCACCACAGGCTGGTGGTCGAGTTTGGCGTCGTAGAGGCCGTTGAGCAGGTGGATCGCGCCGGGACCGGAGGTGGCCACGCAGACGCCGACCTCGCCGGTGAACTTGGCATGGCCGCAGGCCATGAAGGCCGCCATCTCCTCGTGCCGGGACTGGATGAACTCCGGGTCGCCGCCGGCCCGCCCGAAAGCGCCGAGCAGCCCGTTGATCCCGTCACCCGGATAGCCGTAGATCCGGCGCACTCCCCACTGCCGGACGCGCTCGAGGACGAAATCCGATACCTGGTTACCCATGGTGATCCTCCGACGGGTTCGGGCGGGAGGGACTAGAGCCCGGGCATAGCCCCGAAGCCAGGGCTTAAACCCCGGTTTTGGACGGCTTCATCGGCTAGCTCCGGTGCGTCACGTCCTCGACGCCACCGCCGAGCGCCTGCCAGACGTCCTGCACGTTCTCGAAGCGCCGGCCGGCGGGCAGCCCGCCGATCGCTTCGACGGCCCAGTCCGGCGCGTTGGTGTCCCGCGTGCTGCGCAGCAGGCGGCCGCGGTCGGCGGGGAACGCCGAGGGCTGGAGCCAGCGGGCCAGTTCGCTGCGTCCGCGGACGTCGGCGGCGTCCATACCGGGCGGCGTGCCGCCGGCGTGGGAGTCGGTCGGCGGCGGGGCGGTGGGGCGCTCGGGCTCGTCCCGCTCCTCCTCAAGCTGCCGCCACCTCTCGGCCCGCGAGTCGCCGCCGTGTGCCAGGGGCTCCGTCTCGTGCTTCAAGATGTCGTCCCGCAGCGGGCTGTGCTTGGTGCTGGTGCGGTGTTCGGTCATCGCAGGCGTCCCTTCTGGTGGTCGGCGGCGGACCGGTTCTCCGCCGGCCGACGGCGCTGGTGTAACCCGAATCCGGGGCTCCAATCACCCGATCCGATCACCCGATCCGATCACCCGGTCCGATCACTGCCCGGTGGGATACGTCTCCTGCTCGGCGTCCGGCTGCGCGGGTTCGGCGGTGAGCGGGTGCAGCGCCTCGGTGGCGTCGAAATAGCACAGCGCGTCGTAGCGCCGCCCCATCACGGTGGGGACCCAGTTGCCGAACCGTTCGCGCTCGGGGTGGTAGACCACGCCGATGGCCCGGTGCCCGCGCGGGCGGGTCAGCCAGCGCAGGTCGTCCAGGGTCGGGAACACGGCCAGGGACGCCTCGCCCAGCGCCTCGTGCAGCAGGTGCTCGTGGGTGTCCTCGGGGGCCTCGGGGACCGGCAGGACCTGGGGCGTCGCGCCCCAGGAGTCGGCGGCGACGACGGTGCCGTGGTGCCCGGCCATGCCGACCGCGACCACCGCCTGCTCGCCGTGCTGTTCGCGGACCAGCTGGCCGACGTTGACCATCCCGTTCTCGGCCATCGGGGTGGCCCGGGCGTCGCCGATGTGGGTGTTGTGCTCCCAGACGATCGCCTTCGCCTCCGGGCCCCGGTGCTCCAGCAGCCGCTCCAGGGTGTCCGCCATGTGCTGGTCCCGGATGTTCCACGAGCGGGCGTCGGCCCGGACCATCGCCCGGTAGTAGCGTTCGGCGCCGGCCGCCACCTCGGCGTTCTGCCGGGCGTCCAGCGCCGCCTCGGCGTCGTCGCCGGTGGCGGCGGTGCGGCTGCGCAGCGCGGCGAGCAGCGTTACGACTTCGTTCTCGCAGGTCGCGGGCACCATCCGAGTGGCGTACGCATAGGCGCCGGGGTCGCCGTCATACGGCTCGAAGCAGGCCCAGGCCCGGCTCGCCTCTGGGAGCAGATCCGGATACCGGTCCTCGACGTAGTCGAGCACGGCTTCCATCGACTCCCACAACGAGTACACGTCCAGACCGTAGAAGCCGACGTCGGCGCCAGTGGCGATGTTGTGTTCCCGAAGCCACTCCACGAACCCGGCGACTTCCTCGTTCGCCCACATCCACCGGGGCCAGCGGCCGAAGTCGGCCAGCACCTCGCGCGCGGTGCGGTCCTGCTCGACCCGGTTCGCGACCCAGCGCCCGATCCGGCGGCAGTCCGGCCAGTCGCCCTCGACGGCGACGAAGGAGAAGCCGCGTTCGGCGATGAGCCGCCGGGACAGCTCCGCCCGCCAGCGGTAGTACTCCGCGGTCCCGTGCGAGGCCTCGCCGATCAGCACCACGCGCGCCGCCCCGATCCGGTCCAGCAGCGGGTCGAGGTCGTCGGCCGTGCGCAGCGGCCGGGCCAGGGCCCTGATACCGGCGACGGTCGCGGAGATGTCGGCATCGGCGGGGATGGCGGTAGCTGTCATGGCCGTTCACCTCTGAACATGCGGAACGAGATTCCGCCTAGCTGTGCCCACTCGGGCGGCGAACATGCGCGGCTCGGACGGCTCGTAGGCATGGCGGGGCCGGACCGGGGTATGCGAGGCCCCGGCACAGCCTGAGGAAGGTCGAAACGATGGCACAGGATCTGCCGTTCCTGCTCCGAGAACAGGCGTGGGACCGCTTAGAGGAATACCGGGCCGAACACCGCATGGACCCAGAGAACGACTCACTGGAGAGCGGCGCCCCCAAGGAAGAGGACCCGTTCGAACCAGGGCCGGGCCAGGTGCTGCAGGAGTACCAGCGGCTGCGGCACGCTGCCGAGATCGCGGAGCAGACCTATCGGCGCGCGCAGGCGGACGGAGAGCCCGGCTGAGGGAATCGCCAAAGCACGACCAAGGCACGTGAGTCGGGGGTGGGGGCGCGTCCCCCCCCCCGACTCACTGTGGTTCAAAATGCAGCGGTTCAAGCGTTCAAGATGCTGTCGTTCAAGATGCTGCCGCTCTCACCGCCGACACGCGTGGTGCTCCTGCTCCCGGCCACCGCGCCACCACAGCGCCGCGAGTCCCGCCAGCACGGCCGCCGATCCGGCGGCCACCAGGCGGCGCACCGGCTGCGGAATCACGGTCTTCACCCGGTCCGCGGTGGTGGTCACGACCCAGCGGCCGGAGCGGACCACCGAGCCCGCGGCCCGGCCGGCCCGCGTCGCCAGGTCGGCGGCGGCTATCTGGGCATCGGCGGCCTTCTCCCGGGCCAGGCCCTCCACGTCAGTCTTGGCCTGCAGCGCGCTGACCGTCTCCGTCAGGTCGCGACGGTCTTCGGCGATCTGCTCGCGCAGCTCCTGGACGACGGCCGTCGGCCGCGTGCCGTTGTGGGGTGTGCCGTTGTATTCAGCTGCTCCGCTCATCGGTGTCCGGCCTCCTTCAGCGCGGCCACGTCGGCCTTGACGCTGTCCACGGACTCCTCGAACGCCGACCCCAAGCGTTGCACCTGCTTCTTGCCGAGCAGCGCCATCACCGCCGCGGTCACGACCGCCGCCACGCCCACGATCAGCGCCGCCAGCCACACCGGCATCGCCTCGGCGAGGGCGGCGATCACGCAGGCGGCGATTGCCTGCACCCCGATGAAGGCCATCAGGCCCGCTCCGCCGAACAGGCCGCCGCCGAAGCCCAGGTGGCGCCGGTTCGCGGCCATCTCGGCCTGCGCCAGCCGGAACTCGTCACGCGCCAGCTGGCCGAGCTGCCGGACGGCCTGGGACACCAGTGCGCCGACGTGCTCGTCGGACGGCGAGTGGTCGGACTGTTCGCGATCGGGCTGTCCGTGCTCAGACTGTGCGCGATCGAATTCTGCGCGATCGGGCTGTACGTATTCCTGTGTCTGCCGCGCGTGCTGCCGGGTCTGTGCCCCTGGTGCCCCCGGTGCGCGGGACTGGCTCTCCGGGGGGCCCTTGACATGGATCTGGCGCCGGCTGTCGATGCTCATCATCGTCTCCGTTCCTCGGCTGTCCTCGGCACGGCGGTCCTTCGCTTAACCGCCGGGAGCCGCCGCCAAACCTGCGGCGTCGTTTGACTCCCCGGCGATGAGGGCAGCAGGACGCCCCCGGCGCCGGTCGAGGCAAGGCGCCGCGCCCAGAAGGGATCGGAAATGAGTGACGTGCGGACGTCGGTGGACGTCCAAGTCCCGGTTCGGACCGCGTACAACCAGTGGACGCAGTTCGAATCCTTCCCCGAGTTCATGTCGGGGGTGGTGGCGATCCGGCAGCTGGACGACCGCCACACCCACTGGGTGACCGAGGTGGCCGGCGCGCGCCGGGAGTTCGACGCCGAGATCGTCGAGCAGCTCCCCGACGAGCGCATCTCCTGGCGCAGCACGGACGGCGACGTCCGGCACCTGGGAACCGTGACGTTCGAGCCGCTCGCCGAGGGCGCGACCCGGGTCACCGTGGACCTGACGTGGGAGCCGCAGGGCCTGCTGGAGAAGGCCGGGGACGCCCTCGGCGCCGACCGGCTGCAGGTCAAGGCGGACCTGGAACGCTTCCGCCGGTTCATCGAGGAGCGCGGTGCTGAGACCGGCGCCTGGCGCGGCCAGGTCTCCGGGCCGGGCGCCGAGGGCCCGGGGCCGATACCGACCGACGCGCCGACGCCGGCGCTGGCCGGCACCGGCCTGACGCCGTCGGGTGCGCAGAGCGCCGACCGCTCCGGCCACGAGCGCGTGGACGTGGTCGACATCCTGATGGCCCAGCACGAGCAGGTCAAGGGCCTGATGGAGGAGATCGCCGCCGCCGACCGCGCGGACAAGCAGCGGCTGTTCGCCGATCTGGTGACGATGCTGAAGGAGCACGAGAAGGGCGAGCAGCGGGTGGTGCACCCGGTGACGCGCTCCAGCGTCTCCGGCGGCGACGCGACCGCGAACGCCCGCCTCGGCGAGGAGCAGCGGGCCGACCAGCTGATCGCGCAGATGCAGGATCTGACCAGCAACGACCGCGAGTTCGACGTCTGGTTCGAGCGACTGCAGGCGGCGGTGCTGGCGCACGCCGAGCACGAGGAGCGCGAGGAGTTCCCGAAGCTGCGCCGCGACCTGGCGCCGGAACGGCTGCGCACGATGGCGCAGGAGCTGGTCGACGTGCAGAACGCGCGGAACTGACCCGGGACCGGATCCGGATGAACAGTCTGCGGCGCAGCCGGCCGTCGGATCCGGGGTGCACCCGGGTCCGCCACGGCCGCGTGCCGGGCCTCGTACCTCGACGACCGGGTGCTCGACCGCTACCAGCAGGGGGAGACCATCGCCGCGGCGCTGCCGGACATCGGGCGGGACGTGGCGCCGGGCATCCCGGTGACCCATGGCGCCGCGGAGCGGGCAGTACCGCGGCTGCTGGGGGCGTGACGGGTACTCAGGTGCTCCATGGCGGCTGTCGGGCTCTAACCCGCCGCGAGCCGCGCCCGCACCACGGTCCCCCGCACCGGATCCGAGCGGATCTGCAACAGGTCGCACAGCTGGTTCACGATCCACAGCCCGGCCCGCCCCGGGACCGATCCCGGCGGGCGCCGCCGCCCGATCAGCGGGTCGACGATCGTCCCGCGGTCCCACGCCTCGACCACCACGGTCCCGTCCTCGCGCCACATCCGCAGCCGGCCGCTGCCGCCGCCGTGCATGACGCTGTTGGTCGCCAGTTCGTCGACGACCAGGACGGCGTTCCCGGCCCCGCGCCGGCCGAGCACCGGCTGCGCGAAGGCGGCCACGCGGTCGCGCAGTTCCGCCAGGCGCGTCAGATCGTAGACGAGCTCCCACACCGTGGCCGCGGGCTCCTCCAGCGGCGCGCCGAACATGGCCGAGGCGGTCAGATCGGGCGCGGGGTATCTGGTGCTCTTCTCCCACACGTCGCCGTCCACCAGCCCCGGATGGGTGTCCCGGGCCCGGTCGATGACCGGCTCGGGCAGCGCCGCGGTGTCGTACGGGCATAACAGCCACCAGCCGGGGCCGGTGTCGAACGCCGTGTTGAGCAGCTGCTCGTGCTGCTGGCACTCGACGATCTCGGCGGGCGAGCGGCCGGCCCAGATCGGCTCGCCGATCCCGCGGAAGCCGCGGTCGGCCGCGGTGTGCCGGTCGACCCAGTCCTGCCAGGCCGGGATGATCCGGGCCGGGTTGCGGCCGACCGCGGCCATGTCCAGGAACCCGACCCGGTCGGCGTCCGGGCCCAGGGCCGCCGCGAGCAGCGAGGCCCGCGGCTCGATGACCGCCACCAGGACGTCCTCCCCGGCGTCCAGCCCGCCGCGCACGAACGCGGTCGTCCCCGCCAGGAACTCCTCATCACCGCAATACAGGAACGCCTCGTGCCGGAACGACCCCGCCGGAACACAGGCCCGAGCAGCAAAAGGGTGCCTGCTCACGCCCTCACCTCCACCTCGGCCACTACTTGGCCACCACTCGGCCACTGCTCGACGACTGAACGGCCACCACTGGGCCGCGGCTCGACCGCCGGCAGCCCGGCGGTTTCCCCCACGGATGACCGTTTCGGCGGCGGCCAAACCGAACGCCCGGGCGAGAGCCCGGCGCCCGCCGCGCTCAGCCCCCGGCCTCGAGCCGATCGCGCAGGTCGCCCAGAATCCGCGACAACAGCCGCGAGACCTGCATCTGCGACACGCCGAGCTCGGCGCCGATCTCGGCCTGCGACATGTTGCGGAAGAACCGCATCAGCAGGATCCGCTTCTCGCGCGCTCCGAGCTGGGCCAGCAGCGGTTTGAGCGCTTCGCGGTCGACGACCTTGTCGAACTCGGGGTCGTCGTCCCCCAGCAGGTCGCCGAGGCTGGAGCCGTCGCCGTCGGCCATCGCCACCGGCACGTCCAGCGAGGCGGCGTTGTAGGCGGCGGCGGCCTCATAGGCGTCGGCCACCTCGTCGGCCGACAGCTCCAGCCGGCGGGCGATCTCGGCGGCGGTCGGCGGCGTTCCGGTCAGGTGGGTCAGCTCCTCCTCGGCGGCGCGCACCGCCGTGGACAGCTCCTGCATGCTCCGTGGGACGTGCACGTCCCACGAGGTATCTCGGAAATGCCGCTTTATCTCACCGGAGATCATCGGCGTGGCGTAGGTGAGGAAGGTGGTGCCGTAGTCGGGGTCGTAGTTGTCCACGGCCTTGACCAGGCCCAGGTAGGCCACCTGTTCCAGGTCGGTGAGCGACTCGCCGCGCAGCTGGAACTTGCCGGCCATGTAGCGGGCGTAGGACATGTACTCGCCGATGACGTACTCGCGCAGGGACGCGTACTCGGGGTCGTCGGGCGACATCCGCCTGAGGCGGAGCAGGGCGGCGCGGGCCGCGGCCCGTTCCCGGGCCCGCTCTTCCGGCTCGACCGGGGTGCCCATGTCCTCACCTCCCGGCCGGGCGGCGCTTCACGAGTTCCACGCGCACGGTGGGACCGTCATCCCGCCATATGACGTCGTCGACCAGCGCGGCCAGGATGGTCCAGCCGAACTCGGCGGCGTCCGGCCGGCTGGCGTCCCGGGCCCGCAGGCTCAGCACCACTCGCAGCGCCGCCTTGTCCAGGACGAAGCGGCACTCCAGGTCGCCCTCGCCGTCCGCCGGCGGCTCGCCGCGGTCCGACCGGTCCCGGACGGTGTTGCGCAGCAGCAGGCCGCACGCCTCGTCCACCGCCAGGCGCAGGTCGGCGACCTCGGACAGGGTGCAGCCGAGCTTGGTCCCGACGTGCGCCGAAGCCGACCGGATGACCGCCAGGTAGTCGGGGTCGGCCGGCACCCGGACGAGGACGGTCTCGGCCGCCGGCGGCGACCAGGAGTCCCCGGAGTTCCCGCCGGGGGCCGTTCCCGCTGATCGTGTTTCTGGATCCATATCCGCTCTCCCGGGTTCGCAGGCACCGCTCTTCACCGGCGAGCATACCCACGAAGACCAAATCACGAGAAATAATTCATGTATCAGTTGACAGAAGTATCCCGATGCCGAAAGCTGGTGAAGCCGCGCCCGGCCGATCGGCGCCGGACGGCGCCTACGGCTAGGAGCCGCCATGGAGTTCTCGTGCACCGCTCGCCAGAGCGGCGGGCTTCTGGTCCTCGAGGTCGCCGGCGACGTCGACCTGGCGGTCCACGTCCGGTTCCAGGCCGAGGTCGACCGGCTGTGGCCGCGCACCCCGACCGACGTGGTCATGGACTGCTCGCGGGTGACCTTCCTGGACTCGATGGGGCTGCGGGTGCTGGTGCAGGCCATGCAGCGGGCCGCCGGCCACGGCTGCGGCTTCGCGCTCGCCGCCCCCTCCCAGCCGGTGCGGCGGGTGCTGGAGCTGGCCGGGGTCACGAGCCTGTTCTCGATGATCGGGCCGCTTCCGGACGCGGGATCCGGTCAAACCCGGGGTGATCAAGGCCAGGGTGCTCCAGCCCCGGCTGATCCGGCACTGGATGATCAGACTCTGGACGGCCGAGCCCTGGGCGATCCGGCACTATGAGCTCGGCGCCGCCCGGCTCCTCGGGCGCGTCCCGTCCCGGGAACACGACCTCCTCCAGGATCAGCCCGACGGCGGTGGCGGCCGACACCGCGACCAGCGCGCCGATGATGCCCAGCAGCGTGCCGCCGGCCAGCACCGCGAGCATGCTCGCCGCCGGGTGGACGCGCACCACCCACTTCATCGTCAGCGGGTTGACCAGGTGGTCCTCGGCGAACCGGAACACCGTGTAGAACACCGCGGTCGCGATCGCCACCGGCACCGAGACCGCCAGCGCCACCAGGCTCACCACGATCCCGCCGACCGTCGAGCCGATGATCGGGATCAGGTCCATGATGGCGACGAAAACGCCCAGCAGGAACGGATACGGGATGCCGAGCGGCCACGCCCACGCCGTCGTCGCCAGCCCGGCCAGTATCGAGGTGGCCACGTTGGCCAGCATGTAGCGGCCGACCTGGGCCATGATCCGGTCGGTGAGGTCGCCGACGGCTGCCCGGCGCGGCTCGCGCACGAAGCGCAGCGCGAACGTCTTGATCACCGGCATGCCGGTCAGGAGATAGATCGTCAGGGTCATGACCGCCAGCAGCCCGGCGAGCGCGCCCACCACCCGGCGCCCCATCCCGAGCACGCCGGAGAACAGGGTCGAGGTGGCGTCCCCGCCGGAGAAGTGCTGCTTCACCTTCTCCAGCACCTGATAGCGGTCCTCGATGCGGCCCAGGGTGGAGTGGTGGTCGTGCAGCTCCTGGATCCACACCGGAACCGCTTTGACCAGGGCGTTGATCTCGGTGGCCACCGGCGGCACGGCGAGCGCGACGAACCCGGCGACCACGCCGACGACGGCCGTCACCACCACCGCGACCGCCACGCCGCGCCGGGCGCCGTGGCGGACCAGAGCACCGACCGCGGGCTCCAGACTCACCGCCAGGAACAAGGACAGCAGCGCGAGCACGAGTACCTGCTCGGCGCCGAGCAGCGCCTGCGCGAGCGCGTATGCGAGGAGGAGTCCGACACCGAGGCCGAAGCCCATTCGCACCCAGGAAGCGCCTGGGGATGACGCATCCTGTCGGGCCCGAAAGCGCTCCGGCATCGCGGACTCCTCCTCGCCTGCCGCATTCGGCGCGCATGATCGCCAATACGACGGCCGCCAAGGCGGGGGTCGGTACGGTTTTCCCCGACGGCCAGCACTCTGATGACCGGGATACCAGAACCCAAACAAGCACCACCGCTCTGGTTTGACCGAAGGCCACGCCGGGCACTGATGAAACCCTATGCGGCCCCCTCGGATCATGGTGCTCGGCGATTCCCTCGCCAGCGGGATGCAAGACGACTACACGTGGCGCTGGCGGCTGGCCCGGCACCTGGCGCAGACCGGAGCCCCCGCGGAGTTCGTCGGCCCGCACCGCGGGACGTTCTCCATGTATGAGGACCCGGTGCTGCTGGCGCTGGTCGAGGGCCGCACTCCGCCGACGGGACCGGAGGCGGCCAACCCGATGACCGGCCCCTACCGGCAGGGGCACTTCGAGGGCGGACACTGCGCCCGGCCGGGATGGACCGCGCACGCCGCGAAGGCGGTGGTCCGGGAGCACGTCGCCGCCGAGCAGCCGGACTTCCTGCTGATCCAGCTGGGCTTCAACGACCTGGCGCTGGTCGGCCCGCCCGAGCACGCGCTGCGGGACCTGGGCACGGTCGTCGCCGAAGCCCGCGCCGCCGCCCCGGAGCTGACGATCCTGCTCGCCACCGTCGCCGGCACCACGAGGTGGGGCAACGCGTGGTTCCGCGAGACCGTCGCCGACTTCAACCGCCGGCTGCCCGCCGCGGCCGCCGCCTGGTCGACGAGCCGGTCCCCGGTGGCGCTGGTGGATCTGCGCGGCCGCTTCGATCCGGCGGCCGACACCTACGACGAGATCCATCCCAACGCCGCGGGCGAACTGGTCATGGCCGCGGCGTTCGCCGACGCCCTGCGGGAGTTCGGCGTCGGCCGCGACCGCCTGGACCCGGACCGGTTCCAGGCGCGCGAGCTGCCGCTCATCGAGCCGTCGATCACCGCCGCGCACCCGCGGACCGGCGGCGCGCTGCTGCGCTGGAGCCGGGTGCGCGGCGCCTCCGGCTACCGGATCGCGCTGCGCGACCTGACAGCCGGCCGGCCGCGCACCCTCACGCCGATCCCGGTCCTGGGCGACCACTGGCACGCCGGCGGGCTCACTCCGGGCCACATGTACGAGGTCGACGTCGCCGCCGCGCACGGCCGCCGGCTCGGTCCACGCTCGGCGCCGATACGGGTGACGGTAGGCGGTTGATTCCCCACGGCCACCGAGCGGCACGCCGCGCTCGACGCGTTCCATGGCGTCACCAAGGTCACCGGTCACTCCTCGGCCACGGCCGCCTCCGGCTCGTTCGCCTCCGGCGCGGCACCGGCCGGTTCGGCCTCCTCGATCGTCTTCGGCGTGGCCGGAGTTCAAGGCGGCTCGACCGTCGGCTGGTCCTCCGGCTTCACCGCGCTGCCCACGCTGGTGGTGCCCCCTTCCGACCAGCTCGCGACCGCGTACCGGATCGTCGGCTCCGGCAGCTGCCAGGCCTCCGGGACCTGCGCCAAGCAGTGGATGGCGGAGGTCGTCACGCTCGCGTGAAGCTGCGGGAGAAATTTTTTCGCGCGAGGCTGTAGTAATGCGTCCGGCCCGTTCGTCAACCATTCGTTCAACCGACGCAGAGCTGAGCCGACTGAGCCGACTGAGCTGAGCCGAACTGAGCCGAACTGAGCCGAACTGAGCCGAACTGAGCCGAACGGAGCGGACAGATGAAGTATCTGATGCTGGTGTGCGTGGACCCGGACCTGACGCAGCGCGACATCCCCGGGGAACCCGACGTCGAGGACTGGGTGCGCGAGAACGACGCCAAGGGCGTCCGGCTGATGGGCGACCGGGTGCGCCCGGGCAGCGACGCGACCACCGTGCGGGTGCGCGACGGCGAGGTGCTGCTCACCGACGGGCCATACGCCGAGACCAAGGACCTGATCGCCGGGTTCGACGTCCTGGAGTGCGCCGACCTGGACGAGGCGGTGCGAGTCGCGGCCGGGCACCCGATGGCCTGGCACGGGGTGATCGAGCTGCGTCCGTTCTGGGTCGACGACAACGACTCCTGAGAACCGATCTGCGTTTTCTGAGAGCCGATCTGTGTTTTCTGAGAGCCGATCTGTGTTTTCTGAGAGCCGATCTGTGTTTTCTGAGAGCTGAACTGCGATGACCGACGAGAAGTCGAGCGATGAGGCCGGCAGCGAGGCCGGCGAGGTCATCGCCGGGATCTACGCCGACGGCTGGAGCCGGATCGTGGCCACCATGATCCGGTTCACCGGCGGCGACTGGGACCTGGCCGAGGAGTGCGCGCAGGACGCCTTCACGCAGGCGCTGCGCCGCTGGCCCGAGGAAGGCATCCCCCGCCAGCCGCTGGCCTGGCTCACCACCGCCGCCCGCAACCGCGCCGTGGACCGGCTGCGCCGCGCCTCCACCGAGGCGGCGAAGCTGCGCCAGTTCGCCGCCCTGGAGGCCGAACCGCCGCCGCCGGTCTACACCAGCGACAGCGAGATCCCGGACGAGCGCCTGGAGCTCATGTTCACCTGCTGCCACCCGGCGCTGAACCTCGACGCGCAGGTGGCGCTGACCCTGCGGTCGCTGGCCGGGCTGAGCACCGCCGAGATCGCCCGCGCCTTCCTGGTCACCGAGCGCACCATGGGGCAGCGGATCTTCCGTGCCAAGCAGAAGGTCGCGCACGCCGTCATCCCCTTCCGCGTGCCGCCGGCGCACCTGCTGCCGGACCGGCTCCCCAGCGTGCTGCACGTGCTGTATCTGCTCTACAACGAGGGTTACAGCGACCAACCGAACAAGACGCGGCTGAGCAGCGAGGCGATCCGCCTGGCGCGGGTCCTGGCCGGGCTGATGCCGGACGAGCCCGAGGCGCAGGGGCTGCTCGCCCTGATGCTGCTGCACGACGCGCGGCGCGCGTCCCGGTTCGACGCCGAAGGCGATGCCGTCACGTTGGCAGAGCAAGACCGCTCGGTGTGGGACCAGGACCGCGTCGCCGAGGGCACCGCGATCCTGGAACGCGCGCTGCGGCGCGGCCGGGCCGGCCCCTTCCAGATCCAGGCCGCGATCGCCGCCTGCCACGCCACCGCGCCGACGTTCGGCGACACCGACTGGCCGCAGATCGTGGGGCTGTACGAGCAGCTGGGACGGGTCGCGCCGAGCCCGCTGGTGGAGCTGAACCACGCCGTGGCGCTGGGCATGGCGCAGGGTCCTGAGACGGCGCTGCCGGTCCTTGACGCCCTCGCCGCGTCGGGGCGGCTGGACGGCTACCACCTGCTGCACGCCACGCGCGCCGATCTCCTGCGCCGCCTCGGACGGAACGAGGAAGCTGAAGAGAGCCTGCGGGCCGCGCTGGAGCTGGCGCCTACGGATGCGGAGCGGCGGTTGCTGGAACGACGGCTGGCAGATATGCGAATGCCGGGACGGTGATCAGCCAGTAGCGTGTGCGGATGCCTGAGCTAGTGCCTGAGCTCGTATCCGAACCGCAGCCGCCGTACGCCGACATCCCCGCGCTGCCGTGGGCGGACTTGTCTCATAGGCGCGTGCTGGCCGAGCTGATCGAGGCGGGCTGGGTTCCGGCAGGCGTCGGCGATTGGGCGACCGGCTTGCGATCGCCGGACGGGGCCCTCGTCGCCCGGGTGTGTCCGTTCGATCCGGCGTACGCGGCGTTCGTCGACCTGTGCCGCGCGTGCCCCGGCAATCCGTGGCTGCCGAAGATCGAACTCGCCGCGGACCTGGAAGGTGGCGGCTCCGTGGTCTTCCTGGAGTACGCCGCCCCGACTGATCCGGCGGTCGCCGCGCAGGTCGCCGACCGGTTCCGGACCGGCGCCGATGAGGACGCCCTCGACGCGGTCCGCGACGCCGCACGCACGATCGACGCCCGCTACCGGTCGACGACGCCGTGGTGGGACGGCTTCGACCTGAACCAGGCCCATGTCCGCCGCGCCCTCGACGGACGCCTCGTCTTCATCGACGTCTTCTGTATGGACGGTGCCGCGCTCTACGGCACGATCCTGCGGGATCTCGCGGAGGTACGTCGCCGCATGCCTGTGGAGCGCATGCGCTATGTCCTGGAGATTCCGTTCATCGCTCGCGAGAGCGGTCCGGCGGAAATCAGGGCTCTGCGCGACGCCTGGCACGGGACGAATGCCGACCTAACGGCCGGCGATCCGGTCCATCAGGCTCGCGGCCAGGCGTAGCACCTCGCGCTCGGTTTCGGTCAACGAGGCGAGGGCGTCGGCGAGCCAGGCGTCGCGTTCGGCGACGTCCTCGGTCAGGGCGCGGCTGCCGGCTTCGGTGATGGCGATGATCGACTGACGGCGGTCGGCGGCTGCGGCCCTGCGGGTGATCAGGCCGTCGCGTTCGAGTTCGGCGAAGACCCGGGTGAGGGCCTGCGGCTGCTGGCGGTCGGAAGCGGCGACCTCGCCGGCGGTGGAGGGGCCGTGGCGGTGCAGGTGGCTCAGGACGCTGATCTTGTTGGTGCTCAGTGCGGCGGGAGAGCGCACGGTGCGGATGCGGCGGGCCAGCCGGATGGTGCCTTGCCGCAGGGACGCGGCGACAGCGAGCAGATCCGGGCCAGGCGTGGAGCGGCTTGTCACATTGCTACGCTATCACTTACTATTTTTCCCAGGGTAAAGGCCGCCTGCTATGTACCTGCCGTGTATACCTGCAAGGCATTCCCTTCGAGGTAGTAAGCCTTGAGTACTAATCTCATCGCCATCGGCCCGCGCCGCTCGGCCTGGCGTCCGGCCGCCTTGCGCGCCGCCGCGGTCGCGATGGCGGCGACGCTGGCCGCGTACGGCTCCGCGATCTGGATCGAGCATCGCGCGCACCTGCACGTCGACATCGTGATCACCGCGGTGGCGGTGGCCCTGACGCTGGCGCGGGTCCAGCTCGGCGCGGACCTGCCGGACCGCGCGGTCGGCGCGGTGGTGCTCGCGGCCTCGGCGGCCGGGGCGTCCGAGGTCAGCTCCCTGATCCAGCGCCACCAGGTGCTCGGTGACGCCGCTTTCACCGTCGCGGTGGCGGCCTCGATCTGGATCCGGCGTTACGGGCAGCGTGCCACCAGGGTCGGCACGGTACTGGTGGTCCCGTTCGTGACGCTGCTCGTCACGCAGGCCCAGGGTGGCCCGCCACATCCCGCGTCGTACGACCTGTGGTCCGCACTCGTCGCGGCCGTCGCAGCGTTCTGGGTTGCGGTGTTCCAGCTCGGGGCCGGGGCGTTCGGTTTGCCGGAGCAGCGCCGGCGACTGGCGTCGGTTCCGGTCTCTCCAGCGCCGACGGCGTCCCCACCCGCGAAGCGCCGCATCCCCGCGAGCACCCGCATGGCGTGCCAGATGGCCGTCGCACTCGCCGCCGCCTTCGCGGTCGGCCACGGGCTGTTCCACGAACACTGGCCGTGGGCTGTCCTGACCGCCTTCATCGTCTGCAGCGGGGCCCGCGGCCGCGCCGACGTCCTGCACAAGGGCCTGCTGCGCGCGGCCGGCGCCGCGATCGGCACCGTCGTCGCCACCGCCGTCGCCGGCGCCTTCCCACCCGCCGACCGCTGGTCGGTCGTCGTCATCTTCGCAGTCCTGGCCCTGGCGAGTTGGCTCCGCGAACTCAGTTACGCCTGGTGGGCGGGCAGCGTCACCGCCGCCCTGTCGCTGCTCTACGGATACTTCGGCCAGAGCTCCGGCCCGCTGTTGCGAACCCGGCTCGAAGCGATCCTGGCCGGCGCCGCGCTGGGCATCGCAGCCTCCTGGTTCGTCCTGCCGCTGCGCACCCGCGACGTGCTCAAACGCCGCGTCGCCGACAGCCTGGCGGCCCTCAGCGACTTCCTCGGGGCGCCGCTCGGGGCACCGAAGGACGAACACTGCGACGACCAGCACGAGGAGCTCAGGCTGCGTCGCGACCGGTTCCTGCACACCGTCACGCTGGTGGAGCAGATCGCCAAACCGCTGCGGGCGCAGCGGCTGCTCAAGCTCGGCACGGATCACGCCGATGTCGTCGACGCCCTCCACGACTGCGTGGAACCGGTCGCGACACTGGCGGACGCCCTGTCGAAGTCGAGCCCTGATGCGCGACAGGCGTGGCAACCGCTCCACCACGCGGTCGCCGGCAACATCGTGGCCGTCCGCCGAGCGATCGGCCGCAGGCCGGGTCCGCCGTACCAGCAGGCCGTCGCGGACACCAGGACCGCAGCCGGCACCAGAACCCCGGCTGCGGCGGCGTTGTCCGCGCTGGACACCGCCCTCGCGGTAGTCAACGCCGCCTATGCCGGCCCCCGCGAATCCTGACTGCACGGAAACTGCCGCTTACACATTTAAGTTCAGTGCGTCGCCGGCAAGTCGGAGTGTAACGAAAGCATTTCGATGTCTTGACGGTACCGCAGGCCACGGCCTAGCTTCCTCGCCAAGCTGAGCGGACAGACTCGTTCGCCGAGAACTTAAACGTGTAAGAGACCTCCGTCACACAGCTGTACCTTCGAACCGACAACCTCGGGAGACAGCACATGCGGAAGCGATCGGCGGCCCTTGAAATGCGTACTGACATCCCCTCCGACTGGACCGTGCGTGCCGTCGGCGGTGCGGCGCCCGAGCACCTGATCGGGGTGGCGGTGCCGGCCAC
>JABFWL010000216.1 GCA_013362315.1 Catenulispora sp.
GCAGCTCCGCGCCGGCCGCCGCGATCGGCACCGCGCCCCCGGACACCGCCGGCCCGGCCCGCTACCTGCTGCCGACGCTGCTCGTGATCGGCGTGGTGCTGGTCGCCGCCGGCCCGGTGGGACTGGCGCTGACCGCGCCCGGCGGGCTGGGCGCCCGCATCAGGAGCCTGCGACCGCGGCCCACGCGCCGCTTCGGGAAGTGAGCGCCGTGTCGGACGGGTCCGGCGTCCAGCGCATGACGGGCATGCCGGGCAGGCCGGCCATGGCGGCCGCCGGCGCCCCGGGTGCGGCGTCACTCGTCGATGAGATCTTCGGCCCGCAGCTCCCGCCGGCGCCGCCGTCCCAGCCGCCGTCGGACCCCGGGTCCGCCGCGGCGCAGACCCCCGGCGAGCAGACGCCGATCCGGATCGTGCCGGGAGTCTCGCGCGGCGATCAGATCTTCCGGATCGTCTTGCGGACCGCCGGCCTGTCGGTGTTCGCCGTCATGGGCCTGATCGCGCTGTTCCTGATCACCCGCGGCGCGCAAGCCCTGCGCGCCACCGGCTGGTCGTTCCTGACCGAGCAGAACTGGCAGACGGCCGTGCACCGGTTCGGCATCGGCGCGGTGCTGCCGGACGGCGCCATCATCGCGGGCATCGCGCTGCTCATCGCGGTGCCGGTGGCGCTGGCCGCGGCCGTCTGCATCTCCGAATACGCCCCGCCCGGGCTGCGCCGGCTGCTGATCTCGCTCGTGGACCTGATGGCCGCGGTGCCGAGCATCGTGTACGGGCTGTGGGGGTGGCTCTTCCTGACGCCGCGGATCATCGGGTTCGAGTCGTGGCTGTCCGACCACTTCTCCGGGGTGCTGCCGTTCCTGAAGGTGCGCAACCCCGGCATCCCCGCGTCCTTCACCCAGTCCCCGTTCATCGCCGGGGTGGTGGTGGCGCTGATGGTGATGCCGATCATCTGCTCGCTGTCCCGGGAGGTGTTCTCCCAGGCGCCGACCGGCGAGCGGGAGGGCGCCTACGCCCTGGGCGCCAGCCGGTGGGGGATGGTGCGCACCGTGGTGCTGCCGTTCGCCAGGGGCGGCATGATCGGGGCCGTGATGCTCGGCTTCGGCCGCGCGATGGGGGAGACCATCGCGGTCGCGCTGATCATCTCCCCGGTGTTCGCCATCTCCTCGCATCCGCTGCAGGCCGGCGCCAACTCCATCTCCTCGCTGATCGCGCTGCGCTACGGCGAGTCCGACCCGCTGGCGCTGTCGGCGCTGATGGCCGCCGGGCTGGTGTTGTTCGCGATCACGCTGGTGGTCAACATGATCGCGGCCGCGGTCATCTCCCGTTCGCGCTCCGGCGCCGCGACCAATGAGTAAGGGGGCTGAGGTCGCGATGGCTTCCGCGGACACCTTCGCCGGGGCCGACCCCGGCGCCGCCTACTTCGACGCCGACGCCGGCCGGATCCGGATCCGGCCGAAGACGACGACCTGGTCCGACGTCGGCTCCATGGCCGGGGCCGCGGCCGGCGCGCTCGGGCTGGTCTGGCTGCTCTACGAGCGGATCATGCCGTGGTCCGGTGCGCTGGGCTTCTGGCTGTGCTGGTATGCGGCCTTCCTCGCCCTGTACTGGGGCATCGCCCGGACCGGGATGGCGGCCCGGCACGTGCGCGAGAAGCTCGCCACCGTGCTGTTCGCCGGCGCCGGCGTGCTCATGGTGGCGGTGCTGCTGGACATGATCGGCTACGTCGCCTGGCGTGGCTCGGCCGCCCTGAAACACTCCAACTTCCTGACCACCGACATGCGCCAGACCGCGGCGCTGGACCCGCTGACCAGCGGCGGGGTGCTGCACGCGGCCGTCGGTTCGCTGGAGCAGCTGGGCCTGGCCACGCTGTTCGCGGTCCCGCTCGGCCTGGCCGCGGCGGTGTTCATGTCCGAGATCGGCGGCCGGCTGGCCCGGCCGGTGCGCACCGTGGTCGAGGCGATGACCGCGCTGCCCTCGATCGTGGCCGGCCTGTTCATCCTCGGCTCGGTGATCCTCAGCCTGGGCCGCGACCGCAGCGGGTTCGCCGCGTCGCTGGCGCTGACGGTGATGATGATGCCGATCGTCACCCGGGCCGCCGAGGTGGTGATCCGGGTGGTGCCGAACACCCTGCGCGAGGCCTCCTTCGCGCTCGGCGCGAGCCAGTGGCGCACCGTGTGGAACGTGGTGCTGCCCACCGCGCGCTCCGGCCTGACCACCGCGATCCTGCTGGGCATGGCGCGCGCGGTGGGCGAGACCTCGCCGGTGCTGCTCACCGCCGGGATCTCGGCCGGTATGAACGCCGACCCGTTCAGCGGCCAGCAGGTGAGTCTGCCGCTCTACGTCTGGACCTACGTCCGCTATCCGCAGCCGGACATGAAGGCCCGGGCCTTCGGCGCGGCACTGGTGCTGATGCTGATCGTGCTGGTCCTGTTCATCGCCGCGCGGCTGGCCGGCGGCGGCCGGCCCGGGGAGCTGTCGTGGCGCAGCCGGCGCCGGCT
>JABFWL010000344.1 GCA_013362315.1 Catenulispora sp.
GTACGGCTCGGACTACGGAGCGCGGGCGGCGTCAGTGGCGCAGGAGCTGGCTGAGCGATTGCGCTGAAGGCAGACCGCTGCGCTAAGGGGACTCATTCACAGCAGTCTCAACAGTCTCAGGAATCTCAGTGGCCTGGATTTCGAGGGCTGTGCCGGATTCAAGAGCTGTGCTCAGTCCAAGGGCTGTGCCGGATTCAGGAGCGGTGCTGGACGAGGGCGGAGCCGTCACGATCCCGAGGGTCGCCGGCTCGACGGCCGAGAAGGGCTCTGGGACGGCCACACCGCTGCGCCGGCCGGCCACAGCACCCGCGCGCACCGGAAGGCCGTCTGCGGGCTTGTAGCGCCGTCTCCGGCCCGCCAACAGGCACAACAGCCCCAGGAGTAGCGTTCCGGGCACCACGAGCTCACCCCACGGGCGCACGGACGCTGCCAGGGTGCGGAGGGTGAGGGGTTTGCCGAGCCCGGCGGCGGTGCCGTCGCCGGCGCCCACCACGACCCCGATCTCGTAGTCCCGGAACCAGGCCCCTGGCAGTGGTATCTCGTAACCCAGCGTCCGCCGCTGACCGACCGGCAGCGCGCCGCCGGCCCACGCCACCGGATACCGCCCGACCTGCGAGCCACCCCGCGACAACGTCAACACCACGCCGGGGTCGCCGGCCGGACCCCCGCTGAGGTTGCCGAACGTCAGCGTGACGTGCGCCGATCCGCCGGCGCCGATCTGGGTCAGGAACGGCGAGTCGTCGGCCGCCGTGGCGTCCAGCAGCTTGGCGGTTCCCGCGATCGCCGGGGCGGCCTGCGGAAGATAGCGCAGGCCGGGAATGCTCAGCGGAGTCTCAAGCGGGTCGGCGCTGGCCCCGGCGAACGGCGCGGCGTGCACCACGCAGGGGCACGGCGTCGGCGGCTCCGTCACCAGGAGGTTCTGCCGGAAGCCGCCGAAGGCGTCGGTGGTCGCGAACACCGCGTCGCCGATGGCGCAAGAGTTCGATGTCCCGCCGATGCCGCAGATCTCGACCTGTAGGCGCGCGCCTGCGGGAAATCCACTACCGGTGACGGCTACCCGTTCCCCGACCTTCGCCACCGAGGTCGAAAGGGTCAGTGTGGGTGTTGTTCCGGCGGCCGCTGATGGGGAGAACACCGCCGCCGCCGCGACCGCCGCGACCACTGCGACCGCCTGTCGGATCAAGGCGCCGCAGCTTTCGAGGTCTCCCGCTGGCCGCGGCGCTGGTGCCGGACGGGCGGCGGGTTATTGCGTCGGCGCCAGAAGACGTGCCCGGTGATCCCGGCCGCGACCAGCACCGCCGCCGCAAGGATCGTCAGCCACGGGATGAGGATCAGCGACACCGACGCGGTGGACGTCACCGCCGGCGACACCGAGTCGTCCGTGACCTCCAGGCGCATGGTGCCGACCTCGAAAGGAGGTAGGTGTTTCCACTGCTGTGCGAAGTCGATGCTCTGCCCGGGCAGGATCTGCGGGAGCTGCACCGTCTCCTCGATCAGCGTGCCGAAGATCCCGGTGGCGCGCAGGTGCGCCTTCGGCGTCTGCAACAGGTTGCCGCTGTTGGTGATCGTCGCCGTGACGCTGCCGTCGCTGTCACTCAGATAGGCGGGGAACGCCGATGATCCGGAGACCTTGAGCCCGGTGACCGTCAGGCCGCCCATGGTCGCGCCGTCCACATGCAAATACAGCCGGGCCGCGACCACCCGCTTGATGCCGACCCGCACGTTGCCCTGCTGCTGCGTGCTCTCGACTTCCGAGTCCATCCCCGAGACGCCGCCGATGTGGTCCCCGGGGGTGGCGTCGGCGGGGATGGCGATGGTGACCGGCACGACCGTCGAGGTCCGCGCGGGCACCGTGACCGTCGGGAACGCGGGCCGCACCCAGCCGCCGACGCCGGTCATCGGGTAGCCGTGGTCCCGCAGGGCGAACTGGCCGTCCTTGGGGGTGTTGTAGCCGTCGGCGCCGTAGACGTAGTACGTGATCGGGTGGTCGGTGTAGTTCGAGATCGCCAGGCCGTCCTGCAGCGTGCTGCCGGGGTGGCCCTCCAGGATGAAGTACTGCCGGGAGTCGGCCGCGGCGCCGGGCTGCGGCGCGGGCTGCACCCACCAGGAGCCGGGGTCGTGTGCCGCCTTGCTGGGATCGGTCGATGCGGAACCGGGTGCTGAGGGGGACGGCGACGGCTTCGGAGAAGGGCTCGGAGCCAGCGCCGCACTCGGCCCGGCGGTGGCGCCGAGGGCTCCAGCGGTCAGCAGCGCGGCGAACAACCTCACGGCGATCACAGGGATCACGGCGATCTCCTCCACGCTCAGCCGGGGTGGCCGGGTCATTCGGTCGGGTCGTTCGGTGTGGTACTGATGGCAGTGGCTTCCGTGGGGCGAATGGACCTCGCCCCACGGAAGCCGCCTGTTTCCTAAGCCAGCGCGGCGGGCCGGCTCACTGCAGGGAGATGGTGACGATGCCGGTGTAGGTGCCCTGGAGCACGTAAGCCGGGACCTTCAGATTGAGCGCGGCGCCGACCAGGAAGTCGCCGCCGGTGACGGTCGGCGGGTTGGTCCCTCCGGCCGCCTGCGAGCACAGCGTGATCGCGGTGTTCGGGTCCAGCGCGCCGCCGGAGCCGGCCGTCGGAGCCGACGGGTACGGCTGGGTGCCGGCCGGGTTGCCCGCGCACGTCAGGCCGCTGGCGGTGACGTTGCCCGCCGGGATCGGCGCGCCGCCCTGGCCGCCGTAGGGGCCGCCGGTGAGCGCCAGGTCCGACATGGTGGCGTTCAGGACCCAGCCGTTCGTGGTGCCGCGGAAGTCCTGGACGTCGATCTGCTGCAGCGCGCCGGGCTGGTTGTGCACGGTGCCGTTGAGGGTGACGTCCGGGAACGACACGGCGCCGGCGTTCTCGGCCATCTGCAGCGGTCCGCCGGTGACGGCGATGTTCGCCCCCTGCGGGATGGAGCAGGTGCCCTTGGCGGAGACCGCCGCGCCCGCCGCGTCCGCGGTGCAGGAGTTGTTGGCGAACGTGAAGGCCGTGGACGCGCGCAGCGTGGTGCTCGGCGCGCCGTTCACGATCTCCGCGCCGCCGATGGCCGCGATCGCGCCGCTCGGCACGGTGTAGGTACCGGACAGCGCGCCGTTGGCGTCCGAGGTCAGCATGAGCGGTGCGCCGACCGGGTTGCCGGTTGCGTCCACACCGCTGACCGCGACGGCGGCGTTCGGATCCCAGTCGTGGCCGGAGATCCCGACGGAGGTGCCCGGACCGCCCGAACCCGGCGCGGCGGCGATCGTCGGCTGGCCCAGCACGGTGACCGCGTTCGGGATCGCCCCGCTGGTGGAGCCGGTCAGGATCACCTGTCCGGCACCGCTGGCGGCGGCGGCCGGGATGCCGATCGAGCCGGAGATGGCCCCGCCGGCCGGGACGGTGAGGGCCGGGCCCGCGGTGACGGTGCCCGCGCTGTCCTTGAACGAGGGCGTCACGGTCTCCCCGGCGATCCAGCCGGCCCCGGTGAAGTTCTCGGTGGCGCCGGGGCGGACCAGCTTGGCCGAGACCGCGCCGGAGGCGTTGGTGGCAGTGATGCTCGCCGCCACCCCGGCCCCGCTGGCGGTGCACTGGATCACCACGCCGAACTGCGGCACGTCCTGCTCGTTGTTCCCCGGCGTGAAGGTGTACGTGCCGGTGGCCGTGGGCGTGAACGTCGCGGTGAAGTCCGGGATCTGGAAGGTCCCGCCGGTCGGCACCGGCGCCGACGGGAAGGTCGGCGAGGACCCGGTGTCGATGGTGCCGCTGCCGGCGCCGCCGACCACGATCTTCGCCTTCGCGGTGGCGGCGTTCGCGATCGGGATGCCCGGCGAGGGCGCCGTGGACAGCGAGTAGTGCCAGGTGATGGTGACCGGCGAGCCGACGGACACGGTGCTCGAGGAGGTGGTCAGGGTGACCTGCGAGCTGTAGTCCGGCGGCGGCGCGGCGAGCGCCGGGTTGTTGCTGGTGCAGGCGGTGAAGTTCACCGTCGTGGTCCCGGCCGAGGCCGCGGGCGCCAGGGCGCTCACGGTGGCCACGGCCGCCGCGAGCGTGCCGGCCAGGGCCGTGGCCCGTCTGGATCTGGATCTGTGCTCTCTAGTGGATCTGTGTCTCACTTGAGGGTGCCCTCTCCGTGAAGGGGGTGACAAACCCGCAGGCCGGCGGCCCGCAGGGATGGGTTGTCGCGCACCGAATCTGATGGAGCGTCAGCTATTCATGGGACAGGGGTCTTGGGAAGTCAATACGCACGTTCGAATGGACCCCTCAGCCGTGGCTGCCGCGCCGGCGTCGAGTGACGGCCAGACCGCCGCCGCCGAGGACCGCGGCGAGCCCGGCCGCGCCGATCATCCAGCGGCCGTCGAAACCGGTGTGCGGCAGAGTGCTGAGAGTCGAGGTGCTGGTCGTCGCAGAACCCGGCGACGTGGTGCTCGAACCGGTGGTCGCAGAGCTCGACGACGTGTCGCCGGAGCCCGGCGTCCCGGCCGCCACGGTGATCGTCGCGGCCGCCTTGGCGCCGCTCGCCTTGCACTTGATGACGATGCTCAACGTGCCCAGGTTCGCGTCCTGCTCGTTGTCGCCGGGGGTGAGGGTGTAGGTCCCGGCGGCCTTCGGGGTGAACGTGGCGGTCAGGTCGGGGATCTGGAACTTGCCGCCCACCGGCACGGCCGCCGGCGGGAACGCCGCCGAGAAATCAGTGGTCACCGTGTCGGTCGCGGCGCCGCCGATCAGGATCGCCCCCTTGGCGGTGGCCACCTTCGCGGCCGGGATGCCCACCGGCGGCGGCGCCGTGGACTCCGAGTAGTGCCAGGTGATCTTGATCGGTTTGCCGGCCTGGTAGCCGCTGCCCTGCGGGGTCAGCGTGACCGTCGTGGTGTAGTCCGGGGGTGCGGCGGCCACCGCCGTGTCGCTGCTGCTGCACCCGCCGTATTTCACGTCGGTGGAGTCGGCGCTCGCCGTCGGGGCGGACGCGGCGAGGGCCACGGTGGCGGCGGTGAAGGCGCCCGCCAGTACGGTCGCGCGCCACGCCGGGCGTCTGCTGCGGAGTGCGGAATGGTCCATGGATGCCTCCTGACATCGACTGGCCGTTCGAACGGCCTAGCCATTGACGAAGGAATCTGACGGAGTGTCAATAGTCATGTGCGGGGCCGCGAGGCGACCAGATGGCCGGTCACGATCATCCGTTGCGTGGAGGACCACCACGGGTTGCAGGTCGTCAGGGTGATGAGACTCTTGCCGGGCGTGGCGTCGAGGACGCCGACGTCGGAGGGCTGGACGATCACCGGGTCCGCGTCGATCCGGTAGGTGTACCAGGCGTGCGCGGTCTCGACGTAGACCAGATCGCCGGTGCGCAGTACGTCGAGATGGCGGAAGGGTTCGCCGTGCGTCTTGCGGTGGCCGGCTACCGCGAAGTTGCCCACCTGGCCGGGGAGTGCGGTGCCGGGATAGTGACCGGTCGCCTTGTTCAGGACGTCCAGGCCGATGCCTTCCAGGACCGGTGTTCCGGAGTCGTCCGCGCCGGTGCCGAGGCGCGGGATGTGCAGGATCGCGACATAGGCTCCGCTGCGGAACGGCGATCTCATGGTCTGAGTCGGTGCAGGCAGTGGAACGGCTGCGTGCGCGGTGGCCGGTGCGGTGGATCGGGGCGTCGGCGCAGCGCCTGCTGTGCCGGCGGACGATGTCGGAACCGGCGGAGCAACCGGTGGAGCAACCGGTGGCGCCGTCGCAGCCGCTGCGGTCGTCCACTGCTTGTGCATGGCGTCGACCTCGTCGCTCATCACCTGCCGGCCGACCAGGTTCGTGTAATAGAGCTGATACACGATGAACAAGGCCATCAGCACGGAGAACGTGACCAGCAGTTCGCCGACGGTCCGCACCGTGACACGCAGAACCGCCCCTACCTTCGCCATGTCGGCGAAGAGTAGGGGCGGCCGCGGCAAATGCGAAGGCTTTAGAAGGCCTCCTCCGGCACGTCCATCAGCTCGTTGTCGGTCGCCTCGACGATCGCGCGCTGCGCGGCCAGCAGCGGCAGGACGTTCCGGGCGAAGAACTTCGCCGCCGCGATCTTGCCGGTGTAGAACGGCACGTCGCGCTCCGCGGCGCCGCTCGCCAGCGCCGCCTGCGCCACGGTGGCGTGGCGCAGCAGGAGCCAGGAGACGATCAGGTCGCCGAGGGCGAACAGGAAGCGCACGGTGTTCTGCGCCACCACGTACAGCTGCTTGGAGTCGGACAGCGACTCGCCGGCCTTGTCCAGCATGGCCTTCAGCATCGCGCCGACCTCGCCCTGCGCGGTGGCCAGCAGCGCGCGCTCGCGGGCCAGCTCCTCGCCGCCGGGCTCGGTGGCCAGGAACTTGCTGATCTCCTCGTTCAGCGCGTTGATGGCCACGCCGCCGTCCTTCACGATCTTGCGGAAGAACAGGTCCAGGGACTGGATCGCGGTGGTGCCCTCGTACAGCGAGTCGATCTTCGCGTCGCGGATGTACTGCTCGATCGGGTACTCCTGCAGGAAGCCGGAGCCGCCGAGGATCTGCAGCGACTGCGCCAGCTGCTCGTAGGACTTCTCCGAGCCGTAGCCCTTGACGATCGGCAGCAGCAGGTCGTTCATCCGCTCGGCGTGCTTGTTCTCCTCGCCGGCGGCGCGGGCGACCTCGATGTCGTCCTGGAAGGTGGCGGTGTAGAGCACCAGCGCGCGCATGCCCTCCACGTACGCCTTCTGCGTCATCAGCGAGCGGCGCACGTCGGCGTGGTGGGTGATGGTGACGCGCGGGGCGTCCTTGCCCGGGGTGGTCAGGTCCGCGCCCTGCACCCGCTGCTTGGCGTAGTCCAGGGCGTTGAGGTAGCCGGTGGACAGGGTGGAGATGGCCTTGGTGCCGACCATCATGCGGGCGAACTCGATGATGTTGAACATCTGGGCGATGCCGTCGTGGACCTCGCCGACCAGCCAGCCCTGGGCCGGCACGCCGTGCTGGCCGAAGGTGACCTCGCAGGTGGTGGAGACCTTCAGGCCCATCTTGTGCTCGACGTTGGTGACGAAGGCGCCGTTGCGCTCGCCGAGCTCGCCGGTCTCCCAGTCGAAGTGGAACTTCGGCACGATGAACAGCGACAGGCCCTTGGTGCCGGGGCCGGCGCCCTCGGGGCGGGCCAGCACCAGGTGGATGATGTTCTCGGACAGGTCGTGCTCGCCGGAGGTGATGAACCGCTTCACGCCCTCGATGTGCCAGCTGCCGTCGGCCTGCTGGACCGCCTTGGTGCGGCCGGCGCCGACGTCCGAGCCGGCGTCCGGCTCGGTGAGCACCATGGTGGAGCCCCACTGGCCCTCGACCATGCGCGCGGCGACCTTGCGCTGCTCCTCGGTCCCGAGGTTCCAGATCACGGTGGCGAAGTCGGCGCCGGAGGTGTACATCCAGATCGCCGGGTTGGCGCCGAGCACCAGCTCGGCGACCGACCAGCGCAGGGTGCGCGGGGTCGGCGTGCCGCCGAGCTCGGTCGGCAGGCCGAGGCGCCACCACTCGGCGTCCATGAACTGCTTGTAGGAGCGCTTGAAGCTCTCCGGCAGCGTGGCGGTGAAGGTCTCCGGGTGGTAGATCGGCGGGTTGCGGTCGGAGTCGATCAGGCTGGGCGCCAGGTCCTCCACCGCGAGCCGCTCGACCTCGGCCAGGACCGACTTGGCCGTGTCGACGTCCATGTCGGCGTAATCGCCGGTCCCGTAGACCTCGCCGCGGCCGAGGACCTCGAAGAGGTTGAACTCGATGTCGCGCAGGTTCGACTTGTAGTGGCTGCTCATCGCCGTGGCTCCCGTGTCCCGGACCGGCTCAGGGGGTTCGTTCCGGTCGTACTGGTGAGTAGTAAAAGCTCCCACCAGGATGCTACCCACTGGTAACTAACCGCAAGCCCGAGTGGCGGAGATTCGCCCCCGGAAGCGGTGAGGTGGATCACGCCAGCCCGGTGCACCGCTGTGCTCACGCCGGGTAGGCTCTAGTCGCGTGTACGGCTATCCCCAGGAGCCCCCGCCGTCGCAGGTGGCCAACGCCGCGCTGAGCGACGCGATCCGCGCGTTCACCGGCGGCGTGATGGGACCCGAAGACTTCTACACGGTGTTCAACAGCGCGAAGATCTACTGTCCGCGCGGCGAGCAACCGGGCTTCCTGGCGCTGCATGACACTCCCGAGCCGGTCATCCCGATGTTCAGCTCGCTGGCGGAGTTGCGGGCGTACTCCGGGGAGGAGAGCCGCTACTTCATGGTGACGGGCGGCGAGGTGCTGGATCTGCTGCCGACTGGGTACGGGATTGTGCTGGATATTGAGGGGGAGCATCGGATTGTGTTCGATGCTAAGGCAATCGAGCAGATGACTGCTTATGCGATGCAGCGGCTGTACGGGGGCTGAGAGGCACGGCGGCACGTCCCGCCGCCCGTGCCCGCCGCGTGCCGTGCCCCCGTCCGCCGCGTGGTGCGCTCAGGCCCAGGTCCGCCACCGGTCGGTGGTCACCGTGAGGCCGATCGGCTCCGGGAGCTGGAACGGCTGTCCGAAGGGGATCGTCTCGGTACGCGTGAAGCGTCCGGCCTCGACGTCGGGGCGGGAGAGCAGGTACGCCTCGCCGACCTCCGGCGCGCGGTCCACCAGCAGGTAGCACGGCACGCCGAGGCGGGCGAGGTCGGTCCGGGAGGGGTGGGTGCGGGCCCGCAGCGCGCCGGGGCCGCGGCCGGTGCCGGCGTCCGGCGCCGTCACCTCGATCGCCACCAGCTCACCGAGCCAGGGCGCGGCGAACCGGGCCGTCGACTCCGACCAGCGCTCCACCTCGACCACCGCGAAGTCCGTCGGGCCCTCGACGAGCAGCCGCACGTCCCGCGGGCTGGCCTCGCCGCGGGCGTTGACCAGGGCCGCGAGGACGGTCGAGAAGGTGGCACCGGAGGTGAGGCCGGCGGCCCAGGACACGAACACGTCGCCGCCGACGACCTCGACGCGAGAGCTGTGCCGGAAGCCGAACCAGGGGCCGAGCTCGCCGCGGGCGCACAGGTCGCGCTCGTCGGCGGGGAGGTCGGCCTTCATGCGGAGGGTTGCGGTCGCCATGGTGTGGTGCACCTTCCTGCTTCCTGCAATTCGTGGAACTGCATTTCCTTGATCTTTGGGGGCACCAGTTGAGCAGGAGGCGGTGGGGATCATGAAGGAGAAATGCCGGGATTCACTCGAATGTGTATTTGGGGTGGATAGGGGTGGTTTGGGTGATTCGGGTGGTTCGCGCTGCTGGCTGCGGTTGGGCTGTGGTTAAAGGCGATGTTTACGAAGCGCGGGTGGATGCGGTCTCGGGGTTCGTGGTGGGAGTTCTGTTCTTCGGCTGGCGGTCGTCGTGTGCACGGTCCCGGTACCGGTGGGTCCTCCTTCGGTGGCGGTCGGTGAGGTGGCTGGGCCTCAGTCGAAGTCAAGAGCAGATCAAAGGCCTGTGAAGGGCCGGCGCCTTCAGCGGGAGCCTCAGTTCCCTCGGGGAACATGCGCCA
>JABFWL010000076.1 GCA_013362315.1 Catenulispora sp.
CGGCACCCTCGGCGCCCTCGGGACCCTCGCCGCGCGGGCTCGGCACCGCGCCGGAGTCCTTGTCGCCCACCGCCACCACGAACCGGTCCGGCGCGAGGCCGGAGTCGGTGCTGTCGACCGCATCGAGCAGCACCACGACCGGCTCGCCCGGGCAGTGCCGCTGGTGCAGGCCGACCGCGCGCGAGCAGGCCTCGCCGACGGCGAGGCGGACCTCGTCGAGCAGTCCGGCCTCCACCCCGACCCGGCGGGCGTGCGCGACCGCGACCAGGCGGGCGGTGCGGACGTGCTCGGGCTGCGGGGTGAACCGCAGCAGGACGGCTGTCGCGCTCTCCGTCTTGGCCACGGTGCCGACGGCCGACGATTGCGCATTCATTGCAGACCCCTTAGGAACAAGTGCGGATTCGATGGCCGAGCCGCGGGGCCGCCGGCGAAGCCCGTGCCGACGACCCGCCGTGGGGGCGGGCGCGCACGGGCGCCACGAGGCGGACCCGCCGGTGCGGCCGCCTAGTCGACGGCGGTGACGGCCTGCTCCACGCTGTCGCTGATCGGGAACACCTTGGTCAGACCGGTGATCCGGAAGATCTTCAGAATCCGCTCCTGGGTGCAGACCAGGCGCAGCGAGCCGTCGTGCGCCCGCACCCGCTTGAGCCCGCCGACCAGCACGCCCAGACCGGTGGAGTCCAGGAAGTCCACGTCCTCCATGTCCACGATCAGGTGGTACTTCCCAGCGCCGACCAGCTCGACCAGCTGCTCGCGGAGCTTCGGGGCGGTGTACACGTCGATCTCCCCGCCGACCTTGACGATCGTCCGGCCGTTCTCGTCTCGCGTCTCCAGCTTCAGGTCCACTGCCGGCCTCCAAAATCGGTGCCTTCCCGCCGTGGCGGGGGTGAAAAGGTGTGTCCTCGGCAACACAAAGTACAGCCTCACCCGGGTCAGGGCTTGTGCACAGTCAATCACCTCGGGGTGACACTCGGCCACGATTCGCGGCAAGTGCCCTCGAATGATGCCGCTTGCGCCGCGTACATAGGCCGAATTTCGGTCTCCGATGTCCAGCTGTGTCTTCTGCGTCACTCATGCCGTGCCGGATACTGGTCTGCGATGTCGCCGACTCCTCCTTATCAGCAAAGCCCCGACACGGGCGGTGTGTCCACACCGGATCCGGCGCCGGGCGCTCCGGGCACGTCCGGTGTTCCGGAAACGCTGGAGCGGCTGATCTCGGTTCCCGCCTCCCGCGCGGAGCGCGTGACGCATGTGCGGGTGGTGCCGGCCCGGGACGCGGAGCACGCCGAGTGGCCGCAGTGGGCCGACGAGGCCGTGGTGCGGGCGTTCCGCGAGGTCGGCGGAGTGCGACGGCCCTGGCGGCACCAGGTCGCGGCGGCCGAGGCGGCCCGGTCCGGGCGGCATGTGACGCTCGCCACCGGCACCGCTTCCGGTAAGTCGATGGGCTTCCAGCTGCCCGCCCTGACCGCGATCCGGGAGAACGCCGGCAGCACGCTGTACCTGGCGCCGACCAAGGCGCTGGCGGCGGACCAACTCAGACGTCTCACCCAGTTGGCGGTACCGGGGCTGCGCGCGGGGCTGCTCGACGGCGACACCGACGCCGACGCCCGAGACTGGGTGCGGCAGCATGCGAACTACGTGTTGAGCAACCCGGACATGCTCCACTACTCGCTGCTGCCGGGGCACGCGCGCTGGGCGCCGTTCCTGCGCAGGCTGCGCTATGTCGTCATCGACGAGTGCCATACCTATAAAGGGGTCTTCGGATCGCATGTCGCGGCGGTGCTGCGGCGGCTGCGGCGCCTGTGCGCACGCTACGGCTCCAGTCCGACCTTCATACTGGCGTCGGCCACCACCGCCGATCCGGCGGTGTCGGCGTCCCGGCTGACCGGCGTCGAGGTCGCCGCGGTCACGGACGACTCCTCACCGCGCGGACCGCTGGTGTTCGCCCTCTGGGAGCCGCCGCTGACCACCCTCATCGGCGAGCGCGGCGCGCCGGTGCGCCGCTCGGCCACCGCCGAGGCCGCGGACCTGCTCACCGACCTGGTGCTGGACGACGTCCGCACGGTGGTGTTCACCCGCTCGCGGCGCGGTGCCGAGCAGGTGTCGATGCAGACCCGGGACTACCTGGAGGAGCGCCGCGCCGGCTACGGCAGGCGCATCGCGGCGTACCGGGGCGGCTACCTGAAGAGCGAGCGGCGCGAGCTGGAAGCGGCGCTGCACCTGGATCCGGCGGCGGACGGCGCCCTGGTCGGGCTGGCCGCCACCACCGCGCTAGAGCTCGGCGTGGACGTCGCGGGGCTCGACGCCGTGCTGATGGCCGGCTTCCCGGGCACCCGCGCCTCGCTGTGGCAGCAGGCGGGCCGCGCCGGCCGGGCCGGGCAGGGCGCGCTGGCCGTGCTCATCGCCCGCGACGACCCGCTGGACACCTATCTGGTGCACCACTCGGAGTCGATCTTCGACCGCCCGGTCGAGGCCGCGGTCCTGGACCCGGACAATCCCTATGTGCTGGCCCCGCACCTGTGCGCCGCCGCCGCGGAGCTGCCGCTGACCGACGCTGACCTGGCCCTGTTCGGGACCGGCACCGAGGCGCTGCTGACCGACCTGACCCGCCGCGAGTACCTGCGCCGCCGTCCGACCGGCTGGTACTGGACCCGCCGCGAACGGCCGTCGGCGCTGACCGACCTGCGCGGCACCGGCGGCGTCCCGGTCCGCATCGTCGAGGGCGCGACCGGCCGGCTGCTCGGCACCGTCGGCGAGGGCGCCTCGCACTCCACCGTCCACGACGGCGCGGTGTACCTGCACCAGGGGCACACCTACCTGGTCGACCGCCTGGACCTGGAGCAGAACATAGCGACTGTCCGCCGCGCCCACCCGGACTACACGACGATGGCGCGCGACGTGGTCCAGGTGACGATCCTGGAGACCGAGCAGACCCAGGACTGGGGCGACGCCTCCCTGCACTTCGGCTCGGTCGAGGTCAGCACGCAGGTGGTGTCCTATCTCAAGCGCAAGGCCGGCACCGGCCAGATCATCGAGACCAAGCCGCTGGACCTGCCGGAGCGCACCCTGCGCACCCGCGCGGTCTGGTGGACCGTGGACCCGGCGGCCCTGCCGGACGCCGAACTCGACACCGCGATGAGCGCCGGCGCCGCCCACGCCGCCGAGCACGCCTCCATCGGCCTGCTGCCGCTGTTCACGCCGTGCGACCGCTGGGACATCGGCGGCGTGTCGATCCCCCTGCACCCGGACACCGAGCGCCTGACGGTGTTCGTCTACGACGGCCACCCCGGCGGTGCGGGCTTCGCCGAGCGGGCGTACGGCGCGGCGGTGGCGTGGCTGACCGCGACGCGGGACGTGATCATGGCGTGCGAGTGCTTGGAAGGCTGTCCGTCTTGCGTGCAGTCGCCGAAGTGCGGGAACGGGAACAATCCGCTGTATAAAGCGGGGGCTGCACGGCTGCTGGACCTGGTGCTGAGCTGCGCGGAGAACGGCCCTCCGGCCGGGACCCGGTAGCGTTATCGGAATGGCACCCCAAGCGGTCAACCTCGTCAACCTTGAGAACGTCAGCAAGGCCTACACCGCCCGCACCCTCCTCGACAAAGTCTCGCTCGGCCTGTCCGAGGGGGACCGGATCGGCGTGGTCGGGCGCAACGGCGGCGGGAAGTCGACGCTGCTGCGGGTGCTGGCGAAGCTGGACGAGCCGGACAGCGGGCGGGTCACGCACACCGGCGGGCTGCGGGTGGCCTTCGTCGGGCAGCACGACACGCTGGACCCGCAGGCCACGATCCGGCATGAGCTGGTCGCGGACAAGCCGGACCACGAGTGGCTGGCGGACGCGCGGGTACGGGACGTCATCGAGGGGTTGTTCGGCGGGGTCGAGTTCCCGAACTTCCCCGAGGGCATGGACACCCGGATCGGGCCGCTGTCCGGTGGCGAGCGGCGGCGGGTGGCGCTGGCCAAGGCGCTGATGAGCGAGCACGATCTGCTGCTGCTGGACGAGCCCACCAACCACCTGGACGTGGAGGGGATCGCGTGGCTGGCGCGGCATCTGGCCGCGGCCAAGCCGGCGATGCTGACGGTGACCCACGACCGGTGGTTCCTGGACGCCGTCACCACCCGGACCTGGGAGGTCGTCAACGGCCAGGTCCTGGACTACGACGGCGGCTACTCCGCCTACATCCTGGCCCGCGCTGAGCGGCAGCGGCAGGCCGACGCCGAGTGGGACCGGAAGCAGAACCTGCTGCGCAAGGAGCTGGCGTGGCTGCGGCGCGGGGCGCCGGCGCGGACCAGCAAGCCGAAGTTCCGGATCGAGGCGGCCAACGCGCTGATCGCCGCTGAGCCGCCGGCGCGGGACAGCTCGGAACTGCAGAAGTTCGCGGCCAGCCGGCTCGGGCGAACCGTGTATGAACTCGAAGACGTCTCTTATGCCGTGGGCGACGGGTCGGAGCGCAAGCAGCTCCTGAAGGACGTCACCTGGCAGCTCGGCCCCGGCGAGCGGCTGGGCCTGATCGGCGTCAACGGGTCGGGCAAGTCCTCGCTGGTGCGGCTGCTGCTCGGCGAGGCGAAGCCGGACTCCGGGCGAGTCGTGACCGGCGTCACGGTGAAACCCGCGCACCTGTCGCAGGAGGTCGCGGAGATCGATCCGAGCTGGCGGGTGCTCGAAGCGGTGGAGAAGGTGCACTCCACGGTGGACATCGGCAAGGGCAAGACCCTCACCGCCGGGCAGCTGCTGGAGCGGTTCGGCTTCGCCGGGGAGAAGCAGTGGACCCGGGTCGGGGACCTGTCCGGCGGCGAGCGGCGGCGGCTGCAGCTGCTGCGGCTGCTGATGGACGCGCCGAACGTGCTGCTGCTCGACGAGCCCACCAACGACCTGGACATCGACACCCTGACCGCGTTCGAGGACATCCTGGACGGCTGGCCGGGCACCCTGCTGGTGGTCAGCCACGACCGCTACTTCCTGGAGCGCACCACCGACCGGGTGGCGGCGCTGTACGGGGACGGCCGGATCAGGCTGCTGCCGGGCGGCGTGGACGAGTATCTGGCCCATCGGGAGCAGCAGCTCACACGTCCGGCCCAAGCCCGTACAACCAAATCCCCCACTCAGCCGTCGAACCAGGTGAAGGGCAGTACCGGCGCGCAGGAGCAGCGGGCGGCGAAGAAGGAACTGGCGCGGATCGAACGGCGCCTGGACAAGATCGCCGAGGCTGAGGCGAAACTGCACGAGGAACTGTCCCGCGCCTATGACGGGCAGAGTGGGGGAGACTATCTCGCGGCGGCCGAAGCGGACGCTAAGCTACGCGAGTTGCATGAGGAACGACTCCGTCTGGAGGATGAGTGGCTCTCACTCTCCGAGTAGGCGGGTCTGACCTTCGGACCGGATAGCAAGGGGAGGGGCGGTGGCACGCATCGTGAACGAGCAGCCGTCGGGGGCCTCACGCATGTCGCTCCGGCAATCGCAGCACGCCTGGGTCATCCGGGGTGGGGGACGAGCATGAGCACCACGACGGAGGCCACGCCTCCACCGCCTGACGTAGCCCCGCCGAGCGGGGCGGGCCAGCCCGCCGCGCCGCGGGACCCGTATCTGCGCGGTACCGACGAGACCGTGCTGCTGGATCTGCGCGAGTTGCGCGCCCAGCAGGCGGCGCAGGCATCCGCGACCGCGGGCGCCGCGGCCGGGGACGCCGCGGGGACCACCCCCGGGAGCGCGATCGTGCCCGCCGGGAGCACCGCCGGCGCGGACCTGGAGGCGTATCAGGGCTCGCACCGCCGCGAGGCCATGCTCTACGCGCACGGCGGCACCGCGATCCCGCTGGAGCGGGTCCGCGAGGTCTGCCACGACCTGCGCCAGCCGGTGGCCGCGATCCTGATGCTGGCCTCGGCCGCCGAGATGCGGCCGGACGTCCCGGAGCGGGTGCGGGACGTGCTGCAGGAGATCATGACCCAGACCGAGGACATATCCGCCACGGTCCGCCAGTTCCTCGACGACGCCAAGCAGGGCGTCGACGGCCTCGGCGACCCGGTGCCGTGCAACGTGGCCGGGCTGGCCGCGGAGTCCGTGGAGCGCTGGCGCGCCACCTTCAGCGGCCGGATATCCCTGTCCACCGCCGAGGAGCCGCTGCACGTGACGGTGGACCCGGTGCTGTTCAAGCGGGCGCTGGGCAACGTGCTGTCCAACGGCACCCGCGCGGCCGGCGGAACCGGCCGGGTGCAGGTGACGGTCCGCCGCTTCGAGACCGCCCAGGGCGAGCGCGCGGTCATCGAGGTCGACGACAGCGGCCCCGGCTTCGGCAACATCCCGGCCGGACACGGCCTCGGCCTGGCCGTGGTGCGCCGCACCGTGGAGGCCGCCGGCGGCGCGGTGGAGGTCGGCGAGGGCCCGCTCGGCGGCGCCCTGATCCGCCTGGTGCTGCCGGTGACCCCGGCCCGGCCGCTGAGCTCCGGCGACGAGCTGGCCCGGACCATCCACGGCGAGGTGTCGCTCTCGGCGCTCGCCGAGGAGCTGGCCGCCGGCGGGGGGTTCAGCGAGTTCGAGGACTTCGAGGAGTACGACGACCTCGATGACTTCGATGACTCAGACGGCTTCGACAAGTTCGACGACTTCGACGAGCTCGGCGGCCACGAGGGGTTCGCCGCCTTCGACTGGGAGGACGACCCGTCGACGGTGAGCGGCGGCCACGCGTTCGCCACGCGGATCAGTGCCCTGCCGGAGGCGACCGCGATCAGCGGTGCTCCGCAGCAGACCGCGATCAGCGGTGGACCGGCAAGCCCCGCCTTCGACGTCTTCCGCGCACCGGGCCGTATGTACCCGGCCGTCCCGGCGCCGCCGGCGGTCGCACAGACGGCCCCGCAAACGGCCTCACAGCCGGCTCCGGCGCCGCAACCGGCCTTCCCGGCCCCGCAGCCTCCTGCCGCTCTCCCCGCGCCCGCTCAAGCGCTTGAGGCGCCCGTCGGACAGCCCGGCCCCGTAGCGGCCACCACGGCGCCCGCGACCGCGGCCATCCCGACCCCGGCCACCGCCCCCGCGCTCCCCGACCGCGAACCGGTTCGCATAACCGCGACCGGCCAGGACGACACGGCCGTGGCCGCGATACAGCTTCCGTCCCGCGCGGATCTGACCCACCCGCCGCGGATTCCGGCCTCGGCGCTGCGCCCGGTCGCCTCGGTCCAGCTCTCCCTGCTCCCAGGAGGCGCGTTCTGATGCCCACCAGGATCGTCCTGTGCGACGACCACACCCTGCTCACCGAGTCGCTGGCGGCGTCCCTGACCGCCAAGGGCTACCAGGTCGAGGCGGTCACCTCGACGCCGGCGCAGGGGCTGGCCGCGGTGGCGTCGCTGGACCCCGACATCCTGATGCTGGACGTGCACTTCCCGATGGCCGTGGCGCAGCGGCTGAGCCAGGCCGGGGCCCCGCACCTGGCCCCCTCCAGCGTCGGGGAGCAGGCGTTCCCGGTCTCCCGGCCGAACAGCCGGATGGTGACCGCGGGGCTGGAGCTGGCGCAGGCCGTCTTGGAGCGGCACCCGCGCACCAAGGTGCTGATGGTCTCGGCCACCGACGACCCGGCGATCGTCAGCGCGGCGCTGGACCTGGGGGTGTCCGGCTTCACCCGCAAGGACCAGCGGATCGACGGCATCGTGCAGATCCTGGAGCGGGTGGCGGCCGGCGAGGTGGCGGTCGACCCGGAACTGCTGCGCGCGGCCGTGCGGCACCTGAAGGCGCCGGACGTGGACCAGGCCGAGCGCACCCTGCGCTATCTCACGCCCCGCGAGCGGGAGGTGCTGCGCCGGATCGTCGAGGGCGAGTCCACCAAGCAGATCGCCCGCGCGATGGACATCGCCCAGTCCACGGCCCGCACCCACGTGCAGAACGTGCTGGTGAAGCTGGGCGCGCACTCCCGGGTCGAGGCCTCGGCGATCGTGGCGCGGGTCGGCGCCGTGGACCGCCTGGGAGTCGGTCAGTAACGCACTGACACTCCATCGTTACGCTGCGCAGCGGTGATGGGCGTCCAGATCGGCGTCTACGTCATTTGGAGTAGAAAGGGCTCAACCGCTTGGTGGTGGAGCCGCGCCCTGCCCCGGGTGAAGATGGCGGCATGCTTGACACCTCCGCCCTCGGACTCGAGGACCGCCTGGATGAGCGGCTCGACGGCGCCGGCCTCGGCGAGGTCCGCATCCTGGTCGTCGACGACCACCGCACGTTCGCCGAGGCGCTGGCCTCCCGGCTGCGGGCCGAGCCCGGCTTCGGCGTGGCCGCGACCACCACCATCGAGGGCGCCCGGCGGCTGATCGAGGAGCGCCGCCCGGACGTGGTGCTGCTGGACGTCGATCTCGACGGCCGCGACGGCATCCGCTTCGCCACCGAGATCCGCGCGGCCCACGCCGACGTCCGCGTCGTCATGGTGACCGCCGGCGAGGAGGAGAAGCGCGTCGCCGAGGCGGTCCGCGGCGGCGTCAACGCCTGGGTCGCCAAGGACGGCTCCGTGGAGCACCTGCTCCAGGTCGTGCGCGGGGTCCTGCGCGACGAGACCCACATCCCGCCCCGGCTCCTGACCTACGTCCTGACCGACCTGATGGCCGCCGAGCAGGAGCGCAACGAGCACGAGACCCTGGTCGGCGCCCTCACCCCCCGCGAGCGCGAAGTCCTGCAGTGCATGGTGTCCGGCATGACCCGCGCCGCCATCGCGCAGCACCTGTTCCTCTCCCCCAACACGGTGCGGACCCACATGCAGAACGTCCTCGGCAAGCTCGGGGTGCACTCGACGCTGGCCGCGGTGGCGGTGGCACGCCGAGCGGGGATCGGCGAGGAGCGCTAAGGGGTTCGCGAATCCCGCGTCTACCTGCCGTCTACTCGCCGTTTACCTCCCCGGTCCTACCGAACGCGTAGCCATCTTCACCCCACCTCAGGATCGCAGTCCGCTGTCGCGTCGTCACAGTGAGGAGTACGGGACGGCGACAAGCTGGGGGGCATCACGCGATGGACGTAACCGACGCGCTCCGCCGCATCGTCTTGCGGCATCTGCTCCTGATCGCCATCGCGACAGCGCTCCCGCTCCTCGCCTTCGTGTTCCACGAAGCCGGTAAGCCGCCCTCCTACACCGCGAGCGCGCAGGTAGAGGTGGCCTACAAAGCCTCGACCTCCGCTCAGGCCGCCACCTCCACCGCGGACACACCGAGCGCGTTCGCCAAGGCGCCGGACACCGTTGCCGCCGCCCTCAAGGCCGCCGGCGTGTCCCATGACGTGCCCGCCTTCATCCGCGACGACCTCACGATCCGCCCGGTGCTGACCGCCCCCGACATCCAGATCCTGGTCCGCTACCGCACCCGCCAGGACGCCGTCGACATCGCGCAGGCACTCGCGCAGGCCACCGTCGACCACTTCTACGGCCAGGCCAAGGCCGGTCCGCAGAAGGACGTCGACACCTTCGGCGCGCAACTGGACGCCGCCCGCAAGCAGCTGGCCGCCGACCAGGCCGCCGCCGCGAAGATCCCGGCCGCGCTCCAGACCCAGGTGACCGCCTCGCAACTGACCGCGGACACCGCCGCCATCAGCACCCTGCAGAAGGCGGTCACCGATGCGCAGTCCCGGCTGAACGAGGCCGACGCGCAGAAGCCCACCATCGTCAACCAGGCGCAGATCGTCCCGCAGAGCACGCTGTCCAAGCTCCAGCCGTACGTGCTGGTCTTCTTCGCCGGGCTGGTCCTGGGAGTGGGCCTGGCCGCGGTGGTGGAGTCCGTCGCCCCCTCGGTGGTCGGCGCGGCCGGGCTGGCCGGGCTGTTCGGTGCGCCGTTTCTGGGTCATGCAGTGGCGAACGCCGGAAAGACTGACACCACCCCCAAAATCAAGATCAGGCTGCGCCCCGAGAACCGCGTCTCAGACCTCGCACTCGCGGCCCGGCTGCACGCCGCCGCGCGCCGCGTCGGCGCCGACACCGTCGTCCTGGCCGGAGACGTGCGCTGCGGTCTCCCAGACCTCGCCGAGCGGCTGGACACCGTACTCAGCAGGGCGAGCAACGACGGGAACGGCGGCACCGTACCGGGCCAGACCGTAGCGTCCGAATCCGCCACTTCCGCCGCGACGGCCACGGGCAATGGGGCGAGCAGTGGCACCGGCACCACCGAAACCTCCAAAGAACTCGCAACCCGCCCGGCGCCCAACGCCCCAGCGCTCTTCGCCGAACAACTCCCGTTCGTCCAAGACATCCCCTCTGTCTGGGTCCGCCCCCGCGTGGTCCCCTACGACGACCAAGTCCTCCTGCTCCTCTCAACCGCCCCGGTCTCCGTAGCCGTCGCCGTGGTCGGCACCCCCAAGGGCAAGCGCAGGCACCTGACACCGGCCGCCGACCTCGTCCAGACCTCCGGCTGGGAGGTCCTGGGCACGGTCCTGGCCGATCCGATCCGCGACCCCGAGGCGGGCTGAGCTCGTGGAACCGATCCCCTTCACCGTCGTCGAGATCACCCCGCAGGCGCGCGCCGCCAGCGACCGTGTCCTGGCCTCCGGCTGGATCACGACCGGCCGCGAAACCCTGGCCTTCCAACGCGAGTGGGCCGACCAGGCCGGCGCGGCGCAGTGCGTGATGGTGTCCTCGTGCACCGCCGCGATCGAGCTCTGCCTGCGCGCCTTGGAGCTGCCCCCGAACAGCAAGGTCCTGACGACCACCACCACCTTCTGCGGCGTCGTCAACGCCATCCTGGCCGCCGGGTACCGGCCGGTCTTCGCCGACCTGGCGCATCCGGGCGAGGCTGCGGACGTCGCCGACTCCTACATGGTCTCCGAGCGCACCGTGCGCGAGGCCGCGGACCGGGCCGGGGGCGTGGACGCGATGGTGGTGCTGCACTTCGCCGGCCACCCGGCCGACGTCGAGGCGCTGGCCCGCGCGGCGCGCCTGCCGCTGAGCCGGGTCCTCGAAGACGCCGCGCACGGCATCGGCACCTCGGTCGGCGGCCGCGTGGTCGGCGGCATCTCGCAGGCGACGTGTTTCTCCTTCTATCCCACCAAGAACCTGCCGATGCCCGAGGGCGGCGCGATCACCACCGACGACGCCGCGTTCGCCGCGAAGCTCACCGCCCTGCGGCTGCACGGTATGACGGCCGACGCCTGGAAGCGTTACCTCCCAGGCGGCTCCTGGCAGTACACCGTCGCCGCGCGCGGGATGAAGGCGAACATGACCGACGTGCAGGCCGCGATCGGCCGGGAGCAGCTGAAGCACCTGCCGCGCTGGCAGGCGCGCCGCGAGGAGATCCGCGCGCGCTACGACAAGCAGCTGGCCGGCATCCCCGGGCTGGGCCTGCCGAGACCGACGAAGCGCGGCCGGTCGGCATGGCATCTGTACGTCGTCCGCGTCCGCCCGGAGTTCGGCATGGCCCGCGACGACCTGATCGCGTATCTCACTGAGCGGGGGGTGGCGACGTCCGTGCACTTCATCCCAGCCCACACGATGCCGGCCTACGCCGGGTTCGCGCCGCCGGGCGGCCTGCCGAATGCGGAAGCAGTGTTCGAGGAAGTGGTGTCGCTGCCTCTGTATCCGCTGCTCAGCGACGCACAAGTAGACCGGATCTGCGCGGTCATCGGGCAGGCACACGCCGACGCCGGAGGTGCCTCGTGAGAGCCCCGTCCCTCACCATGCGCACCCTGATCGTCGGTGCGGGCCAGGCCGGCCGGTCGCTGGCCCGCGACCTGCGCCGGGTCGAAGACTTCGGCCTGGTGCCGGTCGGCTTCGTCGACGACGCCCTGGAGAAGCAGGGCGGCATCGACCTGGAGTCCCGCCTTCCGGTCCTCGGAACGCTGCCGGAGCTGCCGCGCCTGGTCGCCGAGACCCGGGCCGAAGCCGTGGTGCTGGCCATCCCCGGCCTGCCGGCCGCGCGGGTCCGGGAACTCACCGCGGCGGCCACCGGCGCCGCCGCGACGGTGCGCTACCTGCCGTCGTTCGTTGCCGCGTTGCAGCGCGACGTGGTCGGCTCCGACCTGCGCGCGCTGGACGTCAAGGCCCTGATCGGCCGCCCCGAGCTGCACGTGGTCTCCCCGGAGGTCAAGGAGATCGTCGCCGGCAAGCGGGTGCTGGTCACCGGTGCCGGCGGCTCGATCGGCTCCGAGCTGTGCCGCCAGGTCTACGCGTTCAATCCGAGCGCGCTGTACCTGCTGGACCACGACGAGTCCAACCTGCACCGGCTGCAGCTGGAGATCTGGGGCGAGGCGCTGCTGTCCGACGCGTCGAACTCCGACCTGCTGATCGCCGACATCCGCGACCGGCACCGGATGGAGCAGATCTTCCGCGATCTGCGCCCCGAAGTGGTCTTCCACGCCGCCGCGCACAAGCACCTGCCGTTGCTGGAGCGGCACCCCAGCGAGGGCGTGAAGTCCAACGCGCGAGGCACCGACAACTTGGTGCATGCCGCCACCCGCTACGGGGCCGAGCGCTTCATCCTGATCTCCACCGACAAGGCGGCCGATCCGACGTCGGTCCTCGGCGCCTCCAAGCGGCTGGCCGAGATCATCGTGCAGGGTGCGGCGCACGAGGCGCGCACGCAGGGCACTGAGACGGTTTTCGCCGCCGTCCGCTTCGGCAACGTCCTGGGCTCGCGCGGCTCGCTGCTGACCGTGCTGGCCGAACAGATCCGCGCCGGCGGCCCGGTCACCATCACCCACCCGGACGCCACCCGCTTCTTCATGACCATCGAGGAGGCGGTGGGCCTGGTCCTGGAGGCCGGCCGGCTGGCGGCGGGCGGGGAGATCTTCGTGCTGGACATGGGCGAACCGGTCCGCATCGTCGATCTGGTCCCGCGCTTCACGCACCAGTACCACCTGCCGGAGGTCCCGATCCGATTCACCGGCCTGCGCCAGGGCGAGAAGCTCGACGAGACGCTGTTCTCCGGCAAGGAGGAGCGCGTCCCCACCGGGCAGCCGCGCATCTTCTCCACGGTGTCGCAGGTGGATCCGGAGGAGTTCGCGACGCTCCCGGCACGGTTGGACCGGCTGTACCGGGCCGCGAAGAAGAACCGGGACCCGAAGGTCCGGCAGGAGCTGGCGCGGCTGCTCCCGGACTACACACCGGCGCTCCAGCAGCCCACGGTGCTGGCCCGGGACCGCGGCGACCTGGCGTCACCATATCCGGACGGGTACTGAACCATGGCCGGGGGGATCATGGCAGGGCTGACAGCAGGGGTCGAGGTGCAGGCGGCTTCGGCGCTGGGCTGGGTCGGCAGGGAACTCGGGGTGGTGCTCGGTGGGGCGCCGACAGGGGTTGGCGCGTTCGGGCGCATGCGGCTTGAGGTGGAGGCCACGGATTTCAGCTCGGATTCCGGCTCGGGTTCGCACTCGGGCTCTACTTCGGGCTCTGGTTCCCGTATCGGCGGCATAGCGTTGATGAACGCCGCGACTTCAGGGTTCGACCTGAGCTTCGACGTCAACGCAAGCGAGACGCAGGTGGTCGCGCGCTGGCGGCCCGGACGACGGGAGCAGGCGCTCAGCCGCGTGCTGAGAGCCCGGCAACGCTTGCTTCTGGCGCAGGCCTTGGTGCACTACCCGGTGCTCTGGCAAGCCGGAACCGGTGGCGCGGTGCCCATCGCCGGATGCGTGCTCATGGTGCAGGGCCGAGGGGTACTGATCAGCGGCCCTTCGGGGGTCGGCAAGTCCACTCTCGTCGCCCAAGAACTCGCCGCGGGAGCGACGGCGGTCAGCGACAACCTCGTGGTGCTCAACGCCTTGAATCGCATCGCCCACGGTGTCGTCGAACCGCTGCGCGCCGACTTCTCCCTGCTGCCACCGGGTGTCGCCACCCCGCTCCCCCGCCGCCGGACCACCCATGGGCGCGGCGAGGGACACCTGAACCGCCGCGCGGACTCGGTCAGTGTCGATGCAGTGGTCCTGCTGCGGCGTAACGGCGCGGCGCCCGGGCTGACCCGCCTCAGTCCGGGTGCCGCGGCCCGCAGCCTGGCCGCCGCCACCTACACCGCCGGAGAGCTGCGGCGGTACTGGCCGTTCGCGGCGGCGCTGGCGGCGGCTGCCGGCCTCGGGCCGGTGCACCCCGCCGTCTCCGACACCTGCCGCGCGCTGTGCGCGGCGGTGCCCTGCGCCGAGCTGGAAGTCGGGCCGGCACCCGGTCCCCACCTGAGCGAAGCCCTGAACGATCTGGAGAGCGCCCCAGCATGGACGTGACCATCATCGGCGGCGCCGCCGCGCACCTGAACGCCGACCTGCGCACGCCCCGGATCTTCGAGTCCGAAGACCTCCCCGCCTCCGGCGAGGTGCTGGCCCGATTGCGCCGTGGTATCGATGATGTCGACCTGGCCGCGAACCCGGTGGTCCTGCCGGACTTCCATCACAAGCGCAAGCTGGAGATGCCCTCGTCGATCGCGGTCGCCACCCGCGGCACGATCCGGCCGACGCTGACCTCCGGCTCCGTCAACTGCGGCATGGCCCTGATCGCGCTGGACACCGGCCTTGCCGAGGGCGAGAAGCCGGACACCAGGTCGATCACGCGGTTCTTCGAGGACCTGAAGCTGCGCTACCCGTATCCCACCGGCGCGCGTCGTGACCTGACGTACAAGGAGTGTTTGCGGGTAGCCGCCGAGGGCGCGGACTTCGCGATGGAACGCTGGGGCGTCCACGCCGAGGACATCGAGCGCATCGAGGAGCAGGGCCGTATCGACCTCGACCGCTATGGCGGCATCCGCGCGATGCGCAAGGTCGTGCCGTCTCTCGCCTTCCAGTTGGCGCGCCTGCGTTTCGGCACAGTCGGTCCTTCGAACCACTTCGTGGAGCTGCAACGCGTCGAAGAGGTCTACGACGCGCAGAAGGCGGCCGGCCTCGGCGTGAAGCAGGGCCAGATCGTCATCAACTTCCACGCCGGAGGCGGAGTCCTCACCGGCGAGGTGGGGCGGATGTTCGGCCGCCGCAAAGACTTCCCGAAGCATCTGCGGTACGCCGAAGCCGTCCTGAAGCCGTGGTCCCACTTGCGCACCGGCAATCCCGCAGTGCTGCGTGAGCGTTGGCGCCTGTACTTCGCCGGCGAGTGCCCGCCGGTGGACATCGACTCCGCCGAGGGCCGGCGCCTCCTGCTGGCCAACGCCGCGGCCATGAACTACGGGTTCGCCTTCCGCATGGCCACTTACGGTGCGCTGCGCGAGCTCGCGGTGCGGGCCTTCGGCGGCGCGCCTGGCAGGCTCGTCGTCGACTCGCCGCACAACTCGGTCTACGAGGAGGACGTGAACGGCGAGCCGGCAGTGGTGCACCGGCACAACTCCTGCCGGGCCTTCGGCGCCGACCGCATGCGGCCGGGCACCGTGTTCGCCCAGACCGGTCAAGCCGTGCTGATCCCCGGCACGCACCGCACCTCCTCATATCTGGCGGTGGCGGGAGAGAACGCCGCGGAGTCGCTGCACTCGGCGTGCCACGGCGCCGGAACGGTGGTCAAGCAGTTCGCCGAGGACGGCCGCAGCACGGAACAGCACTCTGAGACGCTGCGGTTCCGCTACTCCACGTCGCAGTCCGAAGTCGTGAAGCACTACGACGACAACGGTGTGGCCGCCGCGCTCGGCATCCTGGCCACCCACAAGCTGGTCGCCCCGGTCGCGCGGATGCGGCCGTTCGCGGTCCTGCACTGACGCCTCATCTGAGGAAGCACGCACACGCCTCACCTGAGCGCCCGAACACCTGAGCACCTGGCACCTGGCACCTGGCACCTGGCACCTGGCACCTGGCACTGAACAGGCAGGGAGCAGCTATGGCTATCGGCTTCGAGGCGGCCGGCGCGATCCGGCCCGGACGCCGTGCGGCAACCACCGCCGCGGACGACCGACCCGACCCGACCGACCCGACCGACCCGACCGGCCGGACCGGCCAGTCCGGCCGGATCGCGCTGCCCGGCTACGCCCGCGGCGCCGTCGTGCTGGCCATCGCCGCGCTGCCGCTGCTGACTCCCTCGTTCGCCGGCAACTCCGGCCCGGTCGACCTGTTCATCGTCTTCGCCATCGGCTGTGTGCTGTTCGCGGCCTGCTCCGAGCACGTCCTCGTGCGGCTCCCGCTCGCCCTGCCGGTCTGGCTGTCGCTCATCGCCGGGGCACTCGGCGCGGCCGTCCACGACCGGCTCCCGCACTCGGCCCTGATGCTGGCCCAGGACCTGCTGATGCTGCTGTGGGGCGGCGCCGTGGCCACGGCGGCTCAACACGGTCCGACTCTCAGTAGTCTGATGCGCTGGTGGACGCGGGCCGGCGTGGCCTCGGCGTTCCTTCTGATCGTCGGAGTCGTCGCCGGAGTCAAGAAGCTGTCCGGCTACACGCCGCGCGAGACCAACCGCGCCGCCTTCTTGTTCGGTGACCCGAATCGCTGCGGCCTGTATCTGATGCTGGCGTTCCTGATCATGCGGGCCGCGCAGTACCCGAGCCGCCCGATCATCCGTTACGCCTGCTGCGCCACAGTGCTGGTGGCGACGCTGCTGACCGGCTCGAACGCGGCCATCGCCGGACTCGCGGTCGCGGTGGTCGCCGCGGCGTTCGTCAGCGCCGGCCGACGCGGCGGCGTGGTGAAGCTGGTCGCTGTCGGCTCGGTCGCCACCGTACTCGCCGGGACCGCCGTGCTCAGCCTGAACGTGGGGCAGACCTCTGATTCGGCGGGCAACGTCGGCATCCTGGCCAACAACCTGGGCCGAGCCACGAAATCCACCGACAGCCGCTCCACGATCCTGCAGGAGAACTGGCGGCTGTACCTGGACAACGATCCGTTCGGGCTGGGACCGGACGGCACCAAGGACACCCTGAAGCAGCAGGGTGCCGGATACGTCAAAGAAGCCCACAACGACTACATCGCCGCGGCCAACGAACGCGGCGTGCTGGGCATGGCCGCGCTGTTGCTGTTCGTCGCGCTGGTCGGGGTGCGGGCGGCGCGGCTGATGAGCCTGCACCCGCCGCGGCACCTCACCGAGCACGTGCCCCGGCCCGACGTCCTGGGCGCGACCGCGCTCGGCGTCGCGGTCACCGCCGCCTTCCACCAGACCCTGCACTTCCGGCACGAGTGGGCCTTCCTCGGCCTGCTCGCCGGCGCCGCGCTGCTGGCGGTGCGGGGCCGACAGGCCCGTTGAGCACCCGATCCGGGAAGGAGCACCCATGCGCGCCGTGGTCACCGGGGCGGCCGGCTTCGTCGGCTCCCACCTGTCCGAACGCCTGCTGCGCGACGGCCACCAGGTCGTCGGCATCGACGCCCTCACCGACTACTACGACGTGCGGCGCAAGGAGGCCAACCTGGCCGCGGTGCACGCCACCGCCGCGGAGTCCGGCGGCACCTTCCGCTTCCACGCCGAGGACCTGAACACCGCGCCGCTGAAGGAGCGCCTGGACTGCGCCGACTGCGTCTTCCACCTGGCGGGGCAGCCGGGGGTCCGGCGTTCGTGGGGCGCGGACTTCACCGTCTACACGCGGGCCAACATCGACGCCACGCAGGCGCTGCTGGAGGCGGCGCGCGAAGTGCCGACGCTGCGGAAGCTGGTGTACGCGTCCTCGTCCTCGGTCTATGGCGACGCCGAGTCCTACCCCACCGCCGAGACGCTGCGGCCGCAGCCGGTGTCGCCGTACGGCGTGACGAAACTGGCCGGGGAGCACCTGTGCGAGCTGTACCGGCGCAGCTTCGGGGTGCCGACCGCCTCGCTGCGCTTCTTCACCGTCTACGGCCCGCGTCAGCGCCCTGACATGGCGTTCCGCCGCCTGGTCCAGGCGGCGGTCCGCGGCGGCGTCTTCCGGCTGTTCGGAGACGGCGAGCAGACCCGCGACTTCACCTACGTCGCCGACATCGTCGAGGGCCTGATCGGGGCGGCCGCCGCGGAGTTCACCGGGGTGGCGAACGTGGGCGGCGCGCACCGGGTCTCGATGAACGACGTGCTGCGGGTGCTGGCGGCGGTCGGCGCGCCGGTGGAGCCGGTGCGGGGGCCGGGGCAGCCCGGCGACGTGCGGGACACCGGCGCGGACATCACCGTGGCGCGCGAAGGCTTCGGTTACGCGCCGCGGGTGTCTCTGCAGGACGGGCTGGCGGCGATGGTCGCGGAGGAACGGCGCCTGGTGGCGCTGGACGAGCTGGAGGTGGCACGGTCATGAGTGCATCGCGCGGCTATGCCCTGATCGGCGGCGGTGACGGCGATAGGGCCGGCGCCGGCTGGCCGCCACTGCCCGAGCGCGTCGTGCCGCTGTCCGAGCTGCCGCCCCAGCCGCAGGTCCCGAGAATCAAGGTGCTGCACGTGATCACCCGCTTCTGGGCCGGCGCGGGCGGCAACACGATGCTGTCGGCGATCGGCATGGACCAGGACGAGTACGAGGTCTGGCTCGCCGGAGTGCCCGGTGGCGACTTGTGGGAGCGCACGGCGGCGGCCGGCGTGCACTGCGTGCAGATCGAAGGCTTCAAAGAGGTCCTGCATCCCAATGACCTGCTCGTGTTCCTGAAACTGCGCAGGCTGATGAAGCAGGAGCGCTTCCACATCGTCCACACCCACTCCGCCAAGGGCGGCTTCCTCGGCCGCCTCGCCGCCTGGAGCACCCGGACCCCGGTGATCATCCACACCTTCCACGGCTTCTCGTTCCACGACCGCATGCCGTCCCTGAAGCGCGGCATCTATCTGCTCCTGGAACGCTCCGTCCGCCCGATGACCGACACCTTCCTCGCCGTCGCGCCCCGCATCGCGGCCGAGGCGGTGCAGACCCGCCTGGCCCGCCCCGGATCGGTGCGCGTGGCCCCCTCGGCGGTGGCCCTGGACACGGTGCCGGCCACCGGCGACCGCTCCCGCCTGGCCGAGTTCGGCATCTCCCCGGACCAACCCGTGGTCGGCACCTGCGGCCGCATCGACGCCCAGAAGGCGCCCCTGGACTTCGTCCGCACCGCCGCCCTGGTCGCGAAGCAGCGTCCGGACACGGCCTTCCTGATGATCGGCGACGGCGAGCTCGCTGACTCAGTCCGAACCCTGGCCGACCAGCTCGGCGTGAAGATCACGATCACCGGCTACGTCCAACACGCGGCCGAGCTGTCGGCAGCCCTCGACGTCTTCGTGATCACCTCCCTCTACGAAGGCCTGGGCCGCGCCCTCACCGAGGCGGCCGCCGCCGGCCGCCCCCTGGTGGCCACCGCCGTCAACGGCATCCCGGACCTGGTCGCCCCCGGCGTCACCGGCCTGCTGGCCGAACCGGAGCACCCGGCGGGCATCGCCGCCTCGGTGCTGTGGATGCTCGACCATCCGGAACAGGCGAAGGCGATGGGCCGCAACGCCCGCGAGCGGGTGCTGGGCTGGTTCGCCCCGGAGACGATGGTGGCGGTGATCGATCGGACGTACCGGCGGGAGCTGGGGTTGCCGGCACGCAGAACCAGGCGCTGATTCTCTACGCTCATCAGAGGATGCCTCGAACGCGCGGTCCCGGCACGATCGTCTCTTGTGTCGAAACGTCGCGTAACTCTCATGGCCTTGTCCACCATGGCCACCGCCGGACTGGTCCCGGTCTCCCAGGCGGCGCACGCGGACAGCGGGGGCCCGGTGACGAAGTTCGACTACTCGGTCACCGGCGACGCCACCCACGAGACCATCACGATCGACGCGCGCGCCTCGATCCCCGGCAGCAGCCCGATCGGGAGCTACAGCGCCAGTTTCAACGGGACGGTCTTCACCAGCGACAAGCCGGTGTTCTCTGAGACGTTCCCGGTCAGCGCCGACCCGGCGGACACAAAGGGGCAGCAGGTCCTGGACGTCACCGCGACCGGCACGGACGGCAGGGTCGGCACCCAGGACGAGCGGATGTACACCCTCGGCGCGGTGATCCAGCCCAAAGCGGGACTCACCGTGTCGGCGGATCCGAACACGCCCGGCGGAATCCTGGCCGATCCCACCGCTTCGGCGCCGGCAGTCGGCACTCGGGACGGCCTCAGCATGTCCTTCATCACCACGTACATCATCGACTGGGGCGACGGCAGTACGCAGTGGGCGGAGAACGCGCCGGTCACCAGTGCGGTCCCGCACATCTACGCCAAGTCCGGCACCTACCCGGTGCAGCTCACAGTCGAGACCGGCACGCTCCAGCAAGCGACCATCACCCAGTCGATCACCGTCACCGTGCCGGCGACGCCCATCCCGCCCCCGCCTCCGTCGACCACCGGTCCCACGCCACCGGCCGGCACCGTCGGCGCGGCCACCGTCACCCGCCTCGGCGGCGGCGACCGGTACGCCACCGCGCGCATCGTCTCGCAGACCCAGTGGAAGGACGGCGCCGCCGGCGGAGTCGTCATCGCCCGCGGTGACGCCGCCCCGGACGCCCTGGCCGGTGTCCCACTGGCCGCGCACACTCGCGGCCCGCTGCTGCTGACCGACCCGAAGGCGCTCGACACGGCGACCGCGGCCGAGGTGAAGCGGGTGCTAGGTGCGGACAAGAGCAAGCCCGTCTACATCCTCGGCGGCGCTGCGGCCGTCTCGCCCGATGTGGAAACGCAGCTGAAGTCGCTCGGCTATCAGGTGTACCGCATCGGCGGCGCCACGCGGTTCGACACGGCCCTGCGCATAGCGAAGGACGGACTGGGCAGCCCCGCGAACGTCGTGGTGGCCACCGGCACCGACTTCGCCGACGCTCTGGCGGCCGGGCCGTACGCGACAACCGAACACGCCGCGGTCGTGCTGTCCGACGGTCCGGGTATGGACCCCGCGACCGCTGCCTATGTGAAGAGCCGTAGCGGAATCACCGCGGTCGGCGGAGCGGCGGTCCGGGCGGTCCGAAGCGGTGCGCCGGGCAAGTCCTTCACCGATCTGCACGGCGGCGACCGGTATGCCACGGCCGTCGCGGTCGCCGACGCGATGACCGCCGGCGGCCACGCGCCGGCCGGGCTCGGCATCGCCAGCGGCACGGTGTTCCCCGACGCGCTCACCGGCGGCGCCTACGCCGCCGACGCCGGCGTCCCGCTGCTGCTGACCGACCCGAAGGGACTGCCGGACACGGTGCGGTTGCTGCTGGCCGCGCTGCACCGGCAGCTCGCGGCGGTGCAGATCTTCGGCGGTTCGCTGGCCGTCTCCGACGCGGTCGATGCCCAAGTCGTCAAGGCCGTCGGCGGCCATGCGGCGTGATGCCCCGCTAAGCACGAGAATACGTATTCGTACACGCATTCGCCCTGCTCCGCCCCCGTACCCCGACTGCCGAGGGGCAGGGCCCTTGCGAGTAACCTCTTCCCAAAACTCTGGCGCGCCGGCGTGTGATGAGTAGGCTCGACTACATGGCGTACAAGGTCGAACGCACCGAGGCAGAGTGGCGGCAGCATCTGGGGCCGGCCGCCTACAGGACGCTGCGCGAGTTCGGCACCGAGAACCCGTGGTCCGGTGCCTACGTCGAGAACGACGATCCCGGTATCTACCAGTGCCGGGGTTGCGAGACCGCGTTGTTCAGGTCGGAGAACAAGTTCAACGCGGAGTGCGGCTGGGCAGCGTTCTCCGCGCCGGTGGCCGAGGAGCTCATCGAGCAGCACGAGGACCGCTCGCAGGGCATGCTCCGGACCGAGATCCGGTGTGCCACGTGCGGCTCGCATCTGGGGTACCTGTTCCAGGACGCCCCGGAGGAGCTGGGCGGGTGGCGGTACTGCGTGAACTCGATCGGCTTGCTGCTGCGGGAGTCGATGACGAGCTCTGCTTCGTGATTCTCGGCGACGTGTGGGAGCCCGGCCTGGCCACCCAGGCTGAGCCCACAGCTTTCCCGGCTTCCAGAGCCCATTATCGACGCAGCCGAGTTTCTAACGCATAGACGCGAATCATCCGTTAGAGTCAGTGCTATGAGCGCACTGCACCTGCCCACGATCAGCCACCGGACCGTCGACATAGCCGGCGTCCGCGTCTTCTACCGCGAGACCGGCCCGGATCACGCCGACCGCTCCCGCGCCGAACGATCCCACGCCGACCGCCCAGACGCACCCACAGTTCTGCTGCTGCACGGCTTCCCCAGCTCGTCGCACCAATACCGCCGCCTGATGGACGCCCTCGGCACCGACCACCACCTGATCGCGCCGGACCTCCCCGGCTTCGGCCACACTGTCACCCCCGACGGCTTCGAGTTCACCTTCGACACCCTCACCGACGTCGTCGAAGGCTTCGTCGATGCCCTCGGCCTGGCCGCCGCCGGCCGCCGGCCGGCGGTCTACGTCTTCGACTACGGCGGCCCGGTCGCCTTCCGCCTCGCCGAACGCCGCCCGGACTGGATCTCGGCCCTGATCGTGCAGAACGCCAACGCCTACACCGAGGGCCTGTCCGAGATCGCCCGGAACTTCGTCGCCGAGCGCCCCGGCGTCCCTGGCGCCGAGGACCGCGTCCGCGCCATCCTCACCGAGGAGATGACCCGGTCGCAGTACGAGGGCGGCACCACCGACCCGGCGCTGGTCGCGCCCGACGGCTGGACGCTGGACCAGCACTACCTCGACCGGCCCGGCCGCGAGGCGGCGCAGATCGCGCTGGCGCTGGACTACCACACCAACGTCGAGCGCTACCCGGCCTGGCAGCGCTGGCTTGCCGAGCACCGTCCCCCGGCGCTGATCCTGTGGGGTGACGGCGATCCGTTCTTCACCGTCGAAGGAGCGAAGGCCTACCTGCGCGATCTGCCAGACGCCCAGCTGCACGTCTTCCGGACCGGACACTTCGCGCTGGAGGAAAAGCTGCCTGAGATGGCGCCGCTGATCGGGGAGTTCCTGGACTCACTCGGGGGCTGAGTCGTCGTCGTCGGCCTTGCGCAGCTTCCACAGAACCCGCGCCCGCAGCGCCACCACAGCGAGCACCAGGACCAGCACGACGTAAAGCAAGGTCTCGAACACGTCGCCCATCAAGCTGCCGCCGCTCTTGTGCGGCGCCGCAGCGGCCTGAGACGGCAGCGGTGACCCGGCCGCACCCGGCGCTGATGCCGAAGCCGGGACCGCACCGGCCGCACCAGGCCCCGAGGTGTGCACCGCGCCCGGCGGCGGCAGCGTCTCGTCCGGGGCCGGCGAGTGCGGCAGCGGCCCGGGGGGCGTCAGCTGTTCGACGCCGGGGCCGCCGGCCGGCACGGCGAAGCCCCAGTCCAGCAGCTTGGCCGTCTGCTGGTAGATGTCGGTGCCGGCATCGAACACCGAGACCACGAGCGTGCGGCCGTTGCGGGTGGCCGCACCGACGAACGTGTGGTGGGCCAGCGAGGTGTAGCCGTTCTTCACGCCGATCATGCCCTGGTACTTGCCGAGCAGGTGGTTCTCGTTGTCGATCTCGTAGGTGGTGCCGTTGACCGACGGGAACTGCGCCCGCTGTAGCGAGCAGTAGGCGCGGAAGCCCGGGTCCTGCAGTCCGGCGCGCGCCATCAGCGCCAGGTCGTAGGCGCTGGAGAGCTGCCCGTCGGCGTCGTAGCCGTCGGCGTTGACGATGGTGGTGTCGTCGGCGTGCAGCAGTTGCGCGGTCTGGCGCATCAGGTCCACGGTCGCCGGCACGCCCCCGGCCATCCGGGCCAGGGTGGCGACCGCGTCGTTGCCGGAGCGCAGGAACACGCCGTTCCACAGGTCCGAGACCCGGTAGGACAGGCCGGGCTTGACCCCGACCGCGCTGCCGCCGGGCTCGTTCTTGCCGAAGTCCGCGATGTCCTCGGGCACCGCCACGTGCACGGCCGCCGGGTCCAGGCGCGGCAGCAGCGCCAGCGCCGTCAGGATCTTGAGCGTGGAGGCCGGGCGCAGCTTCTGGTGCGGCGCCCGCTCGGCCAGCACCGCGCCGGTCGCCTGGTCGGCCAGCACGAACGCGCCGGCGTTGACCTCGGCCGGGATCGGCGGCGTGCCGGGCACGGCCACCGTCGGCCCCAGCGGCGTGGCGCCGGGCGACGTCGGCGAACTCGGGGAGCCCGGCGGCGCGGTCTGGGCAACCGCGGCATCAGGGAGCGCAGCTTGCGGAGGCACAGCTTGCGGAACTGCAGCAGCCGCCGAGGCGGCGGACGCCGGGGCGCCGGCCAGCCCGAAACCACCCACCACGATCGTGGCCGCGAAGACACCGACAGCCGTCCGCCGAACCGATGACCGCATCCTGCCCGCCTCGTCTCCAGCCCCCGTCGGCTGCCGGACTCCGGAAATCAGTGCATTGTTCCCTCGCACGATCCACACACTAGGGGTCCCATGACTCGACCCCCAACCGCTGTGTGGCGATCGGGCGATCGGGTACGGACCACCCCCCGTGACCGGCGACGGTATCACTCCATCGGGCTACACGAAGGCGGAAATCCCCGTCAGGGCCCTGCCGATCACCAGGCTGTGGATCTCGCTGGTGCCCTCGTAGGTCAGCACCGACTCCAGGTTGTTGGCGTGCCGCAACACCGGGTACTCCAGCGTGATCCCGTTCGCCGCCAGGATGGTCCGGCACTCGCGGGCGACGGCCAGGGCCTCGCGGACGCTGTTCAGCTTGCCGAGGCTGACCTGCCGCGGGTCCAGCCGCCCGGCGTCCTTCAGCCGGCCCAGGTGCAGCGCGAGCAGCATGCCCTTGCCCAGCTCCAGCGCCATGTCCGCGAGCTTCTGCTGGGTGAGCTGGAAGCCGGCCAGCGGCCGGTCGAAGATCTCGCGGTCCAGCGCGTAGGCGATCGCCGTCTCCAGGCAGTCGCGCGCGGCGCCGAGCGCGCCGAACACGATCCCGAAGCGGGCCTCGTCCAGGCAGCCGAGCGGCCCGGACAGGCCGGCGGCGCCGGGCAGCAGCGCCTCCTCCGGCAGCCGGACGTCTTCGAGGACGAGCTCGCTGGTGATGCTGGCCCGGAGCGACAGCTTCTTCGTGATCTCCGGCGCGCTGAAGCCGGGGGTGTCCGTCGGCACGACGAAGCCGCGGATCCCGTCGGCGGTCCCGGCCCAGACCACGGCGACCTCCGCGACGGAGCCGTTGGTGATCCACATCTTGGTGCCGTTCAGCACCCAGCCGCCGTCCGCCCGCTTGGCGGTGGTGCGCATGCCGGCCGGGTTCGAGCCGAAGTCCGGCTCGGTCAGCCCGAAGCAGCCGATCGCCTCCCCGGCGGCCATCCGCGGCAGCCAGCGCTGCTTCTGCTCCTCGGAGCCGTAGCGCCAGATCGCGAACATCGCCAGCGAGCCCTGCACCGACACCAGCGAGCGCAGCCCGGAGTCCACGGCCTCCAGCTCCATGCAGGCCAAGCCGTAGGACAGGGCGCTGGTGCCGGCGCAGCCGTAGCCGTGCAGGTGCATGCCGAGGACGCCGAGCGCGCCGAGGCCGCGCGCCACGTCGCGGGCCGGCAGCGTGCCGGCCTCGAACCAGTCGGCGACGTGCGGGCGCAGCTCGCGCGCGCTGTAGGAGCGGACGAGGTCGCGCATGGCGCGCTCCTCGTCGCTGAGCAGGCCGTCGATCGCGAACAGGTCCAGGGGTGACACAGGCTTTGCGGGCATGGCCATACTCCACCACAGAATGGATTTTGGATCCAGTATCGTCCCGGCCATGAACAGCCGCGTGAACGGTCCCCTGTCCGGCCTGCTGGTCGCCGACTTCAGCCGGGTCCTGGCCGGCCCATATGCCACCATGCTGCTCGCCGACCTCGGAGCCGACGTGGTGAAGGTAGAGCGGCCCGGCACCGGCGACGACACCCGTGCCTGGGGTCCGCCGTTCGCCCCGGACGGCACCGCGACGTACTTCCTCGGAGTGAATCGCAACAAGCGCTCGGTGGCGCTGGACCTGCGCGCACCGGAGGACGCCGCCCTGGCCCGGGAGCTGGTCCGGCGCTCGGACGTCGTCGTCGAGAACCTCCTGCCGGGCACGATGGACCGCCTGGGCCTCGGCTACGAGACCGTCCGGGCCGCCAATCCGGGCCTGGTGTACTGCTCGATCACCGGCTTCGGCGATGGCCCGGGCGCCGCCCTGCCCGGCTACGACCTGCTGGCTCAGGCGGTCGGCGGCCTGATGAGCGTGACCGGCGAACCCGGCAGCCCGACAAAGGCAGGCGTGGCACTGGTGGACGTGATCACCGGCTTGCACGCGGCCTTCGGCATCCTGGCCGCGCTCCGGCATCGCGACGCCACCGGGGAGGGCCAGCAAGTGAGCGTGTCTCTGCTGACTTCCTTACTCTCTGGCCTGGTCAATCACGCCTCCGCCTACCTCGCGGCCGGCACGGTGCCCCAAGCGATGGGCAACCGGCATCCGAGCATCGCGCCGTACGAGGTCTTCGACGCCGCCGACCGCCCGATGGTGATCGCGGCCGGGAACGACCGCCAATTCCACAGCCTGTGTACAGCGCTCGGCGCGCCGGAACTCGCCGCCGACGACCGCTTCACCACGAACGAGAAGCGGGTCGCGCACCGCGAGGCGTTGGCCTCGGAACTGAACGCGCGCCTGGCCGGTGCGCCTGCGGAGGACTGGACCGCGGCTTTGACGGCGGCCGGCGTACCGTGCGGCCCCATCAACGACCTGGCCGGGGCGTTCGCCCTCGCCGAAGCACTCGGCGTGGACGCCGTGGCCGACGTCGAAGGTGTACGACAGAGCGCGCACCCGGTGCGCTTCGGATCGACGCCCGCCGCGTACCGGTCGGCGCCGCCAGGCTTGGACGCGGACGGCGACGCGGTCCGGGCGTGGCTTACTCAGCCCTCAAGCTGAGCGGCCAGCGTCTCGACCGCCGCCGACCGATGCCGGTCGAACCACCGCACGGCGCCCTCGGCGTCGCCGGCCCGCAACGCCGCCAACGCCGCCCGATGCTCGGCGAGCACGTGCCGCCGGTTGTCCGCCCCGGCGTAATAAAGGGAGCGGTATGCATCGGTGCTGTCCCACAGCGTCCCGATGATGCGCAGCAGCCGCGGCATCCCGGCGGCCTCGTACAAAGCGAAGTGGAAGCGCCGATTGGCCCGGGCCATCTCCTCGACGGCTCCTCGCTCGGCGGCCTGTTCCACCAGCGCCTGCGCCGCCTCCAACTCCGCGAACACGGCGTCGTCCAGCGGCATCGCAGCGCGCACCGCCTCAGCCTCCAGGATCTCCCGCAACCGGTAGACCTCCCGCAGATCAGCCATCGACAGCTCGGCGACCCGATACCCGCGATGCGCGCGATAGCTGACGAGCCCTTCGCCCTCCAGCGTCTTCAACGCCTCGCGCAGCGGAACCCGGCTCACCTCCAGGCGCTCGGCCAGCGCCTCCTGCCGGATGGCCGACCCCGGCTTCAGCTCCCCCGAGGTGATCGCCCGCCGCACCTCCGCCAGCACGAACTGCTGCGCGGTCGGCGGCCGCGTGGCCGACTCGGACGCCGGCTCGGACACCGACTCGACCACTGTGCGCCTCCACGGTTCGGATCAGTCCGACTGGATCCAAAAAGTAGCACGCGATCAGCTCTGCGCTGCCGCCTCGGCGACCGCTCCCCCACCCCGCGCCGCCACCGACCCCGTCGACCCGCGCACCACCAGCTCCGGCTCGAACAGCAGCTCCTCGGCGGCCACCCGGGCGCCCTCGATCTGGTTCACCAGCAGCGTCACCGCCGCCCGGCCCAGGGCCTCGATCGGCTGGCGCACCGTGGTCAGCGGCGGGTCGGTGCAGTTCATGAAGGCCGAGTCGTCGAAGCCGACCACCGAGACGTCGTGCGGCACCCGCAGGCCGGCGCGGCGCACCGCGCGGATCGCGCCGAGGGCCAGCGGGTCGCTGCCGCAGATGATGCCGGTGGCGCCGGCCCGCAGCAGGCGGGTGGCCGCGGCGTGCCCGCCTTCCAGGGCGAACATCGCGTGCTCGATCAGCTCCTCGTCGAGCGCGCGGCCGTGCCGGGCGCACTGGTCGCGGTAGGCCGCCAGCTTGCGCCGGGACGGCGCGTGGTCCTCGGGGCCGACGACCAGGCCGATGCGCTCGTGGCCGAGGGAGGCGAGGTGGCCGTAGGCCTGCTCCACCGCGACCGTGTCGTCGGTGGAGACCTGCGGCAGCTCCAGGTGCTCCACCGCGGCGTTGAACAGCACCACCGGTATCCCGCGCTCGCGCAGCAAGTGGTAGTGCTCGTGCGGGGCGTCGGCCTCGGCGAAGTGGCCGCCGGCGAACACCACGCCGGAGACGTGCTGGTCCAGCAGCATCGTCACGTAGTCGGACTCCGACAGGCCGCCCGCGGTGCGGGTGCACAGCACCGGGGTGAAGCCGCGCTGCGCCAGCGCGCCCCCGACCACCTCGGCGACCGCCGGGAAGATCGGGTTCTGCAGCTCCGGCAGCACCAGGCCGATCAGCCGCGCGCGCTCGCCGCGCAGCTGGGTCGGGCGCTCGTAGCCCAGCACGTCCAGCGCCGTCAGGACCGCGGTCTTGGTGGCCTCGGAGACCCCGGGGCGGCCGTTGAGGACGCGGCTGACGGTGGCCTCACTGACCCCGACCTTCTGCGCCACCTCGGCGAGTCTGCTCGTCATGCCGCAAGAGTAGAACAGGAAACGGCAAGAATGCGATGGGTTCTCGCCAACCCGCGCAAGAATCTGCGAGCCATCCGCAACCGTTGACACCCGCGCTGACCGCGCTCCGGGATCGATGGTGGATCATTCGTAACCCAGTCGTGTTCTTCCAATGTTTCATCGGACTCTTGCAGGCACCTGTTGACCGCTGTAACTTTGCCGCACGCCGGATGACAGCGGCTCGGCACTCCCCATCGAACGACCCATCCATCGAGTCAGGGGTTACACGCATGAAACGCAACGGATCACGCATGGTGGTCGCGCTGGTCGTGGCGGCCGGTATAGCCGTCACCGGTACGGCCTGCTCCAGCAGTGCCAGCAAGGGCGGCGACAGCGGGAGCAAGGGCTCGGGCAACGCCGCCGACGGCGTGGCCGACGGCAAGCCGCTGGACCCGGGCGCCACGGTGACCATCACCATCGACGCCGCACCGGGCGCGGACCAGGCCGCGAACAAGGCGAGCTACGCCGACGACCTGCAGGCCTTCAAGATCCTCTACCCGAACGTGACGGTCAACGCCAAGCCGTACGTCGGCCAGGTCGAGGACCCGCCGCAGTTCACCGCGATGCTCAAGGCGCACAACGAGACCGGCGCCTTCCACGCCTACTTCACCGACAAGAACCAGGTCCTGGACTCCGGCGACGCGATGGACGTCAGCGCCTACGTCAACGACCAGACCCTGCCCGGCTTCTCGCAGCTGCTGCCGGGCGTCAAGCAGAACATCCAGGACGGCGGCAAGACCTACGCGCTGCCGATCAACTACTACACCCAGGGCCTGATCTACAACCGCGACCTGTTCAAGAAGGCCGGCCTGGACCCGGACAAGCCGCCGACCACCTGGGACGAGGTCGAAGCCGACGCGGCCAAGATCTCCGCCCTCGGCGGCGGGATCACCGGCTACGAGGACTACAGCGGCGGCAACACCGGCGGCTGGCACTTCGCCTCCGAGCTCTACAGCCTCGGCGGCAAGGTGGTCAGCGACGACGGCAAAAAGGCAGCGTTCAACAGCGACCAGGGCAAGCAGGTGCTGTCCCGGCTCATCGGCATGCGCAAGGACGGCGGCATCGGCGCCACGCCGGTGCCCAAGTGGGACGCCGCCTTCCCGCCGCTGGCCACCGGCAAGGTCGGGATGTTCCTTGGCGCCCCGGACGTGATCCAGCACCTGGTGGAAGTGCTGGGCGCGGACAAGGACCTGTACGGCATGGGCCCGATCCCCGGAGCCGGCGGCCCGGCGACCGGCACCCTGGCCGGCGGCGACCTGTACTACTTCAAGAAGGGTCTGACGCCGAACCAGGTCAAAGCTGAGATCGCCTGGATCGCCTTCCAGTACCTCACTCCCGGCAAGGGCCAGTTCGACTTCGCCCGGGCCAAGGCGCTGGCGTCTTCCGACAAGCCGGTCGCGATCGGCCTGCCGCAGAAGTTCTTCTGGAACCCGTCCTCGCCGCAGATGGCGAAGCTCCAGACCGATCTGAAGACCTCTGCGACGCTGCCCATCGACCAGTACAAGCCGTTCGTGGACAACCCGATCGCGCCGGTCCTGGAACCGCCGGCGGCGCAGCAGATCTACAAGGTGCTCGACACCGCGATGTCGGCCGCGATGACCGATCCCAGCGCCGATCCGGCCAAGCTCCTGGGCAACGCCGAGTCGCAGGTCAACCAGATCCTGGCCAATCAGTAGCCACTCGGAATCCGCTGCGCGGCGGGAGCCGGCCGGCCCGGGGTTGAGGGACCCGGGCCGACCGGCCGATCCGGCAGATCAGTCC
>JABFWL010000048.1 GCA_013362315.1 Catenulispora sp.
CGGAGTAGCCGGTCACGGAGTAGCCGGTCACGGAGTAGCCGGTCACGGAGTAGCCGGTCACGGAGTAGCCGGTCACGGAGTAGCCGGTCACGGAGTAGCCGGCTTCGCGAATCCGGCGTCGGCGACGGCCACCACCGGTGCGGCTTCGGCGGCTTCGGCGGCTTCGGGGGCTTCCGCGGCTCCGTCGGCTCCCTGGGCCTTGTCCTTGCGCAGCGTCGAGAGCACCAGGCCGATCATCACCAGCGGGAACCCGACGATCACGCCGGCCTTCAGCGACTCGCCGAGGAAGACCACGCCGCCGGCGACCGCGACCGCCGGGTTGACGAACGTGATCATCGAGGACTTGGCCGCGCCGACCTCGGCGATCAGGTCGAAGAACAGCAGGAACGCGGCGGCGGTGCAGATCAGGCCGAGGGCGACGGCGGCGGCGATCGCGTTCGCCTCGGGGGTGTGCGCCGGCAGGCTGAACGCGGCGATCGGCGTGTAGAGCAGCGCGACGCCGGTCAGGGACAGGGTGATCACCGCGAGCGGCGGGACGCCCTCCAGGCGCCGCAGCACCAGGGTCGGCGCGACCGCGTAGCCGAGGGCGACCACGATCACCTCCAGCATGCGCCAGACGTTCACCTCGCCGACGTTCAGCCCGACGATGGCCACGACCCCCGCCAGTCCGATGAACAGCCCGGCGAGCCGGGTGCCGGACACGGCTTCCCGGTCGCCCAGGCGCCACATGATGATGGCGACGAAGAACGGCACGGCCGCGATCAGCAGGCCGGCCAGCGAGGACGTCATGTGCTGTTCGGCGTCGCCGAGCAGCAGCCACGGCCCGGCGATCTCCAGGGCGGCGAACAGCGCGATGTACCGCCAGTGCTGCAGAGCCGGGCGCACCAGGTCCCGCTTCATCGCCACCGGCAGCAGCACCGCCGCGCCGATCGCGGTCCGGGCGAACACGATGAACGGCGCCGGCATCCCCTCCAGCGCGATCTTGATCAACAGGTACGGGATGCCCCAGATCACCGACATCGCAGCGAACAGCAACCATCCGCGCTTGGACACGGCGACCCCCTTTAGGACGAAAACGACGAGATGAGATCCGGCAGTAGCGCCAGTTCGTGAGCCCTTTGTAACAGCCGCAGGGGGCTTGAGCATATTCCGCCACGGCTTCCCAGGAAATGAGCGTTCTGCCAGAGTGGACAGCCAAGCAGGGAGCAACTGGATCATCACGCGGAGGTAGCAACAGTGCCCACCCCGACACGGCCCAGCCCGAGACGCAGACGCTTCAGAACAGCCGCCGCCGTGGTCGCCGCGGTCGCGTTGACCGGCTCGCTGACCGCGGCCCGGTCCGCCCCGAACACCAGCCTTCCGGGCGAGCCGCCGCGCACCCCGGTGGCCACCGGCTACGGCGGCGCCGTCTCCAGCGTCAGTCCCTACGCCACCCAGGCCGGGCTGAACGTCCTCAAACACGGCGGTAACGCGGTGGACGCCGCGGTGGCCACGGCGGCCGCGCTCGGTGTCGTGGAACCTTACTCGGCGGGGATCGGCGGCGGCGGGTTCTTCGTGTACTACGACGCCCGGACACACCGGGTCTCGACCATCGACGGCCGCGAGACCGGCCCGTCGACCATGACCACCGACTTCTTCATCGACCCGAAGACCGGTCAGCCGCTGTCCTTCACCGAGGCCGTCAACTCCGGCCTGTCGGTCGGCACCCCGGGCACGCTGAAGACCTGGACCACGGCCCTGGACAAGTGGGGCTCGATCCCACTGAAGAAGGCCCTGCAGGGCGGCATCGACATCGCGCAGGACGGCTTCGTCGTCGATCCGACCTTCAACGCCTTCACCGCGATGAACCAGGCGCGGTTCTCGCAGATCGTCCCGACCGCCAAGCTGTTCCTGCCGAACGGCGCGCCGCCGGCGGTCGGCTCGGTGTTCAAGAACCCGGACCTGGCGAAGACGTACAAGCTGATCGCCAAGGAGGGCCCCAGCGTCTTCTATCACGGTGTTCTCGGCCAGGAAGTGGCGAACACCGCGCAGCACCCGCCGACGATCGCCAACCCGACGATGAACTTCCGCCCCGGTGTGCTGACCGCCTCCGACCTGGCGCACTACACCGCGCCGGTCCAGGCCCCGACCCACGTGAGCTACAAGGGCCTCGACGTCTACTCGATTGCCCCGCCATCCTCCGGCGGCACCACGGTCGGCGAAGCCCTCAACATCCTGTCGAACTTCGACGTCTCGCCCTCGGACCAGGTCCAGGCGCTGCACACGTATGACGAGGCGTCGCGGATCGCCTTCGCCGACCGGAACCGGTGGGTCGGCGACGCCGCCTTCAGCAACGTGCCGGTCAAGGGCCTGACGTCGGCTCTGTATGGCAAGGAACGGTCGTGCTTGATCAGTCCGACCAGTACGCTGACAAGCCCGGTGAAACCCGGCGACCCGTCCGTGCCGGGCGGCGGCACGACCTGCCCGAGCGGGACCCCGACCGGTACCGAGTACACGGGCACTGAGGGCTTGTCGACGACGCACCTGGTGACCGCCGACAGGTGGGGCAACGTCGTCTCCTACACCCTCACCATCGAGCAGACCGGCGGCTCGGCGATCACCGTGCCCGGCCGCGGCTTCCTGCTGAACAACGAGATGACCGACTTCGACTTCACGCCGGTCCACCCCGGACAGCCGGACCCGAACCTGCCCGACGCCGGCAAGCGGCCGCGCTCGTCGATGTCGCCGACCATCCTGCTCAAGGACGGCCGCCCCTACATGGCCCTCGGCTCCCCCGGCGGCGCCACCATCATCACCACGGTGCTGCAGATCTTGGTCAACCACCTCGACCTGGGCATGAGCCTGGAGGACTCGATCGCGGCGCCGCGCGCCTCGCAGCGCGACCGCTCGGTGACCGACGTGGAACCGGCGTTCCTCACGCTGCCGCAGGTGCCGGCCCTGGAAGCGCTCGGTGAGAAGTTCTCACTCGTCGCACCGTCGGGGACGCCGACCCCGGAGATCGGCGCGGCGACCGGACTGGAGTTCCTGCCGAACGGTGAGATCCAGGCCGCGGCCGAGCCCGCGCGGCGCGGCGGCGGGTCAGCGATGGTCGTGCACCCGGTCAGGTAAGACCACCTCCTTCACCGGCTGGACCGGAGTGCTCGACAGCCTCCGGTCCAGCCGGTCAGCCGAGCCAGCGGTCGCGCCACGCGCCAGATCGGGCCAAAGGATGCAGTTCAACCGCCGGCGCGTCATCTCACGGACTGGACGAGGTAATCCCTGTCCGGCGGGCAGAAGCAGCGGGTCGGCATCGCGCGGGCGCTGGCCGCCGATCCGCACGTGCTGCTGTCCGACGAGGCCACTTCGGCGCTGGACCCGCCGCGGTCAGCCCCCGGGCCGGAGATCCGCCTCCGCCGGTGCGGGGGCGGAACTGCGCAGCCAGGCGGCGACGATGGCGGAGTACTTGTCGTCGAACTCCGGATCCCGGGTCCGCCGGTGCCGCTCGACCGGCTCGGGCAGCCGGAGCCGTGAGCCGTCGAGGAGGCGGACGGCGATCGCGCGGTCGTCGGTCTCGGTGTCGACGGTGATCGCGTCGATCTGCTCCCAGGGGATGAAGCGGCTGCGCACGGCCCGGACGGTGATACCGGCGGCGGTGACCCTCGTCGAGCGTTCGCGGGCCACCAGGATGACCAGCGGCACCACCGCGACGCCGATGGCGAGCTGGTACACGGCGTTGGGGATCTGCATCACGAGCGCGCCGCCGGCCGCCAGCGGGAAGGTGCCGAACTGGTTGGCCGTGCGGGGCCGCTTGTAGACCAAGTCCTCCACGGGCGCGATGCTAACAACCTCCTCGGGGCTCCCAGTAGTGCCCAACAGTGCCCACTAGTTGCCAGTAGTGCGCTGTTGTTGCTCTGCACTTCGTGCCCGTTTCCTGTTGCCCTATGCGGCCCGGCTGTTGTTCTATGGGCCCGGGCGATCAGGCCCGCGTGGCCATCGCCACCCCGATCGTGATCATCGTGACCGCCACCACGCCGTCCAACACCCGCCAGGCGCGCGGCCGGGCCAGTACCTTCCCGAGGCCCCGACCCCCGAATCCGAGCCCTGAGAACCACGACAAGCTGCCCGTCGCCGCCCCGATCGCGAAGTACCAGCGGGCGGCACCGTAGCTGTTGCCGACGGTGCCGAGCAGCAGCACCGTGTCGAGGTACACGTGCGGGTTCAGCCAGGTCAGGGCCAGGCAGGTGAGGACCGCGGTACGCGGCGACTGCGCGGCGGTGCCAGCCGTTTCCAGGTGCTCGCTCTGCTTCCAGGCCCGCTTCGCGGCGAGGAGCCCGTAGCCGACGAGGAAGGCGGCGCCGATCCAGGCGATCGCCGTGACCGCCGTCGGGGCCGAGCGCACCACCGCGCCCAGGCCGCCGATGCCGGCCGCGATCAGCACCGCGTCGGAGACCGCGCAGATCGCGACGACGGCGCCGACGTGCTCGCGGCGGACACCCTGGCGCAGAACGAAGGCGTTCTGCGCGCCGATGGCGACGATCAACGACAGGCTGGTGCCGAACCCGGCTGCGGCGGAGGTGAAGGGAGCGATCACGGTTTCGATGCTAGGAACGGCCCTTCCTCAAGGCCAGCTAATCTTTCTTGGCTATCATTAGAGATCATGATGATGGATCTGCCGCTGGACCACGTCCGCACCCTCCTGGTCGCCGTCGACGCCGGGACGTTCGAGGCTGCGGCCCCGAAGCTGCACGTCACACCATCGGCGGTGAGCCAGCGGGTCAAGGCTTTGGAGCAACGCCTGGGACGGGTGTTGCTCGTGCGGTCAAAGCCTTTGCGGACGACCGATTCCGGCGCGGCGGTGGTGCGGTTCGCGCGACAGTTGGCGTGGCTGGAGGACAGCGCGCGAGCGGAGCTGGCGCTGTCCGCGGACGGACCCGGCGAAGCCACGCCGATCAGCACCACGCTGTCGATCGCGGTGAACTCCGACTCGCTGAGCACGTGGTTCCCGGAGGTGGCGCAGCGGTTCGGCCCGGAATCCGGGGCCTGTTTCGACCTGCACCGCGAGGACCAGGACTACACCGACGAGCTGCTGCGCTCCGGCCTGGTGATGGCGGCCGTGTCCTCGTCGCCGAAGCCGGTGCAGGGGTGCGTCGTACGGCCCCTGACGCCGATGCGATACCGGGCGATGGCGACACCGGAGTTCGTGGCCCGGTGGCTGCCCGACGGCGTGACGGCCCAGACCCTCGGCGCGGCACCGGTAGTGGTCTTCAACGGCAAGGACGACATGCAAGACGGCTTCCTGCGCCGGATCGGCACGGTCAGTTCGGGGCCGCGGCATTACGTGCCGGCCACCGACGCCTTCATGTACGCCGTCGAGACCGGCCTCGGTTGGGGCATGATCCCGGACGTGCAAGCCGCGATGTACGGCCGCGTGGAGCTGGTCGAGCTGATGCCGGGCCTACCGATGGACGTGCCGCTGCACTGGCAGCAGTGGAAGCTGGCGCCGCCGCTGCTCACCGCCGTCGGCGAGGCGGCGGCGGAGGTGACGGCGCTGCGGCTGCGGTGAGGCGGCGCCGCGACGGCGAAGCGGTCTCGGTGCGGCGGCAGCGCGGCTTCAGCTGCTCGACGAGCTGCTGGCGTCGTCGCTCGGCGACGAGCCAGACGACGGCCCGGGGGTCGGCCGCGCCTTCGCCGAGTGCTCGCCGATCAGGTTCAGCAGGCTGGTGTCGAACAACAGGTTCGGCAGCACGTGCGGATGCGAGGTGTTCACGTCGGTGACCGTGAGCCGCATGACGTGTGCCTTGCCGCCCAGTGACTCCACCTTCGGAGCGCTGAACTCCGTGCTCCAGCGCGCCAGCGACACCTCGGACGTGCCGCTGGTGACGGCCTTGGTGAAGGCGTCGCCGTACCGCTTCGCGGTGGCGTCGTCGGGCGCCGCGACGCAGATCGTCTCGGTGTCGCCGGAGCCGGCGCCCACGGCGATCTGGTAGCCGCCGGAGCTGTCGTAGTCCCCGGAGTCCTCCTGATCCATGCACTTGGCGATCTCGCCGACCACCGGGTCGTCGGCCAGCGACGCCGACCGCGCCGGCAGGGCCGCGTCCAGATCGGCGGTCGCGCCCCCGTAGACGACGCGGTCCTTGGACACCCGGATCACGTTGAACGTGTCGCCGGCCTGGGCCAGCTCATCAGGCTTCTGATTCGGATCCAGCTGGTGGTCGTCGCGGACCAGCCACTGCGTCACCCCGGCGCCCCGGTCGCTCCTGGTATAGCCCAGCCCCTGCAGCTTGGCCCCGATCGCCGCCGGATCGAAGCTGCCGTACAGCACGCTGACCGACTTCGGCGGCAGCCCCACGGTGAGGACGAACGGCTGGTGCAGCACACCGAAGCCGAGGATCGGCGTCAGCGCGTCGTAGAAGACGCTCGCGTTCCCGCCGCCGTACACGCCCCACGCCACCGAGACCTTGGTGTCGTCGGTGGCGTGCACCCCGTGCAGCGCGGCGGCGAGTGTCTTCGGCACGCCCCCGGAGCCCCCGCCCGACGATCCGCTGCTGGAGCACCCGGCGGCCAGCAGCGCGGCGGCGATCAGCGCGGCACGAATCCCCCTCATCGAACCCCTCCCCAGGATCAGTCGGTCCAAGGACATTATCGCCTTCCGTCGCAGGGAACTGTCACACCGCGTCGCACTCCACTGCGCCTCCGGCAAAAATGCGCACGGCGAAACCTTGCGCACCGCGCAAGTTTTCCGCGAGACTGCTGCCATGTCTGCCGATGATCCGCAGGAGCGCGTCGCCGTCGAGATGAGCCCGGACGACATCGAGCGCCTGCGCAGCCTCATTCCGACCCTCGTCGACATGCCGGATTTGATCGAAGGCCTGCGCGAGCGTAAGAAGCTGGAGACCCGCGCGGAGTTGAGCTTCGCCGCCATGCGGCTGGCCCTGGAGCGCGGCGGCCTGGAGGACGTCCGCACCGACGAGATCGCCGAGGCGGCCGGCTATTCCCCCCGCACGTTCAACAACTACTTCCGCAGCCCCCAGGAGGCGATCGGCGCGACGGGCGTGGACCGGGCCCGCCGGGTCGCGCTGGCGCTGGCCGACCGGCCGGCCGGCGAGCCGTTCGCGCAGGCGGTGGCCGAGGCGGTGGTCACGGAGTACACGCGCGGATACGAGCGCGAACCGGAGAGGTCCATGATGCTCCGGGCGCAGTCGCTGATGATGACCAACTGCCAAGTGCGCCCGTTCATGCTGCACGCGATGACCAAGCTGGAGGACGAACTCACGCCGGTGATCGCCGAGCGGCTGGGATTTCCGGCCGACGACCTGTTCCCCCGAGTGCTGGCCGCCGCGGTGAACGGGGCGATCCGGGTGGCCACCGAATATTGGCTGCGCGAGGACGCCGACACCCCTTACACTGCGCTGCTGCGCCAGGCGGTCACCACCGCCGCGGGCCTGGCCGAGCACGCCCGACCATCACCCCGAGCCGGGGTCAGTCCACCGGAAGACGCAACAGCCTGATTCACCGACAGTGCTCGCCCGGTCACGCCGCTGCCACCTGCCGCCGGCGCGCCGAGAGAGATGGGACCGTTCGCCTTGCTTATCAAGATCCTCAAACAATATCTCCGGCCCTATCGGGGGCCGATCGCGCTGGTGCTGGTGCTGCAGTTCGTGCAGACGCTGGCGGCGCTGTACCTGCCCACCCTGAACGCCGACATCATCGACCAGGGTGTGGTGAAGGGCGATACCGGCTACGTGCTGAAGACCGGCACCCTGATGCTGGCCTTCTCGCTGCTGCAGATCGCCTGCACGGTCGCGGCCGTGTACTTCGGGGCCCGGACCGCGACCGCGCTCGGGCGCGACCTGCGGGCCGGGATCTTCGACCGGGTGCAGGCCTTCTCCACCCGGGAGGTGGGGCGTTTCGGCGCCCCGTCGCTGCTCACCCGGACCACCAACGACGTGCTGCAGGTGCAGATGGTGGTGCTGATGACCTTCACCATGGCGGCCGCGGCGCCGGTGATGCTGATCGGCGGGGTGATCCTGGCGCTGCGCCAGGACGTGCCGCTGTCCGGGCTGCTGGTGGCGATCGTGCCGGCGCTGGCGATCGCGATCGGGACCATCATCCGGAAGATGGGCCCGCTGTTCCGCATCGTGCAGGTGCGGATCGACAAGATCAACGGGGTGATGCGCGAGCAGATCACCGGGATCCGGGTGATCCGGGCCTTCGTCAAGGACGGCCACGAGCGGCAGCGCTTCGGGGTGGCCAACGGCCAGCTGTTCGACGTCTCGCTGAAGGTCGGCAAGCTGATGGCGCTGATGTTCCCGGTCGTGATGGGGATCGTGAACTTCGCCGGTGTCGGCGTGCTGTGGTTCGGCGGGCACCGGATCGACTCCGGCGGGATGCAGGTCGGCTCGCTGACGGCGTTCCTGTCCTACCTGATGCAGATCCTGATGTCGGTCATGATGACCACGTTCATGTTCATGATGGTGCCGCGCGCCGCGGTCTGCGCCGACCGCATCGGCGAGGTCCTTCAGACCGAGTCGAGCGTCGTGCCGCCGGTGGCGCCGCTGACGCCGGCCGGCAGCGGGACGCTGGAGCTGCGCTCGGCGGGGTTCCGCTATCCGGGCGCCGAGGAGCGGGTGCTGGCCGACGTCTCGCTGATCGCGCGGCCCGGGGAGACCACCGCGATCATCGGGTCCACCGGCTCGGGCAAGACCACGCTGCTGAACCTGGTGCCCCGGCTGGCCGACGTCACCGACGGCCAGGTGCTGGTGGACGGCGTGGACGTGCGCGAGCTCGATCCGCAGGCGCTGACCCGGGCGGTGGCGATCGTGCCGCAGAAGCCGTATCTGTTCACCGGCACCATCGCCTCGAACCTGCGCTACGGCCGCCCGGACGCCAGCGACGAGGAGCTGTGGCAGGCGCTGGAGATCGCGCAGGCGCGGGACTTCGTCGAGCGGATGCCGCAGGGGCTGGACGCGCCGATCACGCAGGGCGGCACGAACGTCTCCGGCGGGCAGCGGCAGCGGCTGGCGATCGCCCGCGCGCTGGTGCACAAGCCGGAGATCTATCTGTTCGACGACTCGTTCTCGGCCCTGGACTACAGCACCGACGCCCGGCTGCGGGCGGCGCTGGTGGACCAGACGCGGGACGCGACGGTGGTGATCGTGGCGCAGCGGGTGTCGACGATCCGCAACGCCGACCGGATCATCGTGCTGGACCAGGGCGTGGTGGTCGGGTCCGGGACTCATGGCGAGTTGATGGATGGCAACGAGACGTACCGGGAGATCGTGCTCTCGCAGCTGACGGAAGAGGAGGCGGCGGCGTGAGCGACGACAATGCGAACCCTGAGAGCCAGCCGGAGAAGCACCCTGAGACGCACCCGGAGCAGAACGGCGCGAAGCCGCCGGCGGGTGGCGACGCTGCGGTGCAGGGCGCAGTAGGCGGCGCGGTGAACGGCGCAGTAGGCAGCGCATCGAACGGCGCGGCCGCGGCGAACGGGGTGGCGA
>JABFWL010000545.1 GCA_013362315.1 Catenulispora sp.
GGCGGTGTCAAGGCTCGCATACGCGACCACCTGCTCAAGGGTCGCCTTGACACCGTCTGACCGGTGTGATTCCGTCAGGCGCCGACGTGACGGGGAGACCAGGACAAGGCGACCAACAGCCCAAGGTGCCCCGCCAGTGTGCGGCGCCCCCTTCCCAGAGCGAGGCCCTCGCCGGAGGCGCCGCCGGAGGCGCCTTTGACTGTCGCCTTTGACTGTCTTTTGACTGTCGCCCTCGACTTTGACCTGCCGCCAACCGCCACACGACCTACTTACCAGTGCCCTGAATCCCCTGAGGATCCGCGACGACCCCCGTACCGCTCCTCCCACCCCCCGAAATGCCCTGAGGCGAGACGCCGACGACGATGCTGTTCTTCCCACTGCCCTGAATACCCTGCGGGCTCACAGTCTGAGCGCTGCCGCTGTGGACGCTGAGCGCGTACTCCGGGGCAGTGGCCGCGTTTGCCACGCCAGGGACGAAGCTGATGGAGCACAGCGCAGCCGCAACGGTGCCGAGCATGGCTGCGGTGCGCTGGTGCCGGGATCGGGTCATGGTGGGTGCCTCCGTAGTCCTCGATGGACTCGTCTCTTAGGAGTGGGCAGTCCAGTCCTCACCGAAATAGTGCGGCATGCGCCGCTTCCCCAGCAAGGCCGCCTCGTTCCAAATCTCAGAGCCCTGCTTCGGTGCCGGACGTCGACGCCGACGCCGACGCCGACTCCACCGCTGACGCCGACCCCCGGCGCTGAGCTACCCCACCGCTGAGGGCACGAACCGCACCGCCGTCCCAGGCCGAGCCTGGGCCGCGGCGTCGAGCGCCGCGGCAGGCACCACGCCGACCACCGGGTACCCGCCAGTCGTCGGGTGGTCGGCGAGGAACACCACGGGGTGGCCGTCAGGTGGCACCTGAACCGCGCCAAGCACCATGCCCTCGCTGGGCAGCTCCCCGTCACGGCTCCGCTTCACCGCTGGCCCCTCCAGCCGCAAGCCGACCCGGTTGCTCGCCGGCGCCACCCGGTACTCGGCGCGGGCCAGGGCCCTGATGGCGTCCGCCGAGAACCAGTCGGCACGCGGGCCGAGCAGCAGCGGCAGCACCAGTCGCGTCGGCGGCGCCGCGTGCGGGATGACGTCGGCGCCTTCCGGCGGCGGCCCGGCGGGGGTGCCGAGCGGCACGACGTCGCCCGCCTTCAGCGGCTCCGGCCCCAGCCCGCTGAGCAGGTCGGTCGAGCGGCTGCCCAGGACCGGGGTCGGCGCGACCCCGCCCGCGAACGCGACATAGGCGCGGACCCCGTGAGTGGCTGGGCCGACTTCGAGCACTGATCCGGCAGGCACGTGGACCGGCGCACCCCACGCTGCCGGACGGCCGTCGACGCGGACCGGCCCGACGGCGCCCGCGACCGCCGCCACCACCGGCATCTCAGTGCGGAGGGCGCGGACGGCACGCACGGTACAGCCCATCAGCGTAGTCTCCAATGTCGCGGCCTCCGGCGCGTTGCCAACGAGCGCGTTCGCCAGGCGGTGCGCCCGCCGGTCGAGCGCACCAGAGTGCGGGACACCGAGGTGCGCGTGCCCGGGCCGACCCAGGTCCTGCACCGTCGTCAGCAGCCCCGGCGACACCACTGCCAGCGCGGCGCTCACGGCTTCCCACCTCCGTCTTCAGGGACGAACCGCACCCGCGTACCCGGCATCAACAAAGCAGGCGCCTCCCGATCCAGATCCCACAGCACAGCGTCAGTAGTGCCGATCAGCTGCCACCCGCCAGGGGAGCGGCGCGGGTACACCCCGGTGTAAGCACCAGCCAGGCCGATCGCGCCAGCCGGAACAGCGGTCCGAGCGGTCGGCCGGCGCGGCACCGCATACCGCTCCGGCAAGCCGACGAGGTACCCGAACCCAGGGGCGAAGCCAGTGAACGCCACCTGGAACTCGATCCCAGAATGGATGCGCACGACCTCAGCCGGCGCCACCTCCCACAGCTTTGCGACGTCTTCCAGATCCGGTCCGTCATAACGTGCGGGCAGCTCGACGGTGTCGCCGCTCGCCTGCGGCCGGGACTGCGGTTCCAAGTCGGCCAGCCGAGCGGCCACGCCTCGCGGGTCGGCCACACCGTCGAGCAGCACCGTGGCCGCCGCCGGCACGATGTCCCGTACGCCCGGCAGCTGTCCGGCGTCGCGCAGGCTCAGCAGGTCGGCGTAGACAGCGCCGACCTGCGCAGTGTCGTCGAGGTCGATCAGCAGCGCTTCAGGGCCGTAGGGCTGGATTCGCAGGCTCATGAGCCGTCCCGATGCTGCTGGATCGCCGTCACAATGCTCTGACACGCATCGTCCAGATACGCCGCCAGCTCCGCGTCCGCCTCAGCGATCCGACCCTCGGCGAGCAGGTCGGCCAGCGCCCGGTTGCGCCGCAGGAACGGCGCGTGCAGCGCCTCGGCCGACGGCATCGCGCCGAAGGCCAGCCGGAGCTCGGCCAGCAGCCGCCGCATGGCCT
>JABFWL010000696.1 GCA_013362315.1 Catenulispora sp.
CGGCAGGCCCAGAGCCGACAGCCCCAGAGTCCCCGGCCGCCGACGACCGCTTCCACATTCAGAGCGACGAACAACTCCGCGCCATCGCGAGCCACATGCGGCACCGCATCCTGCGGGTCCTGCGCGACGGTCCGGCGACCATCACCCAGGTCGCCGAACGCCTCGGCATCGCCAAGGGCAGCTCCAACCACCACATCAAGGTCCTGGCGAAGGCCGGCCTGGTCCACGTCGTCGAGACCCGGAAGGTCGGCGGGGTCACCGAGCAGTACTACGCGATGACCGGCAAGACCATCGAGCTGCCCGAGACCGGCACCGGGCAACACGAGGTGCTGATGCGCCACGCGCTCATGGACATCGAGGCGGCACCGCCGAGCAACCAGAAGACCGTGTTCCTGAAGCACGCCCGGCTCACTCCCGAAGCCTGGGATCAGTTCAACGAACAGCTCGCCGCACTGCTCACCGAACTCAACGACCTCTCCGACCCGAGCCAGCCCGCCGCCGACCTGTTCGTGGCGTTCTACCGACCGAAGGACGTGTGATCTCCCTTGGCCCGCCGCATGCCCCAGCGCTTCTACCGAATATGGACCGCCTCGACGGTGTCCGCCCTCGGCGACGGAATCTACTTCGCCGCCTTCCCGCTTCTCGCTCTGACCTACACGCACGACCCGGTCATGCTCGGCGTGCTCGAGGCCTGCGCGCTCCTGCCCTGGCTGTTCTTCGGCATGATCGGCGGAGCGCTGGTCGACCGCTGGGACCGGCGCCGGACGATGGTCACCACCGACCTGCTCCGGTTCTCACTGCTGGCCCTGGTGACCGTGCTGGTCTTGACCGACCATGCGAACATCTACCTGCTCTTCGCGGCGGCCTTCCTGCTCGGCACCGGGCAAGTCTTCTTCGACACGGCAGGGGTCGCCTACCTGCCGGAAGTCCTGGACGACCGTGATCTGGAGACCCTGCAACACGCCAACGCCCGCCTGCAGGGAGCACAGCAGGCCCTGGGCGGCTTCGTCGGGCCACCCACCGGTTCGCTGCTGTTCACCCTCAGCCGCTCGGTGCCGCTGCTGGCCGACGCGTTGTCCTTCCTGGTCAGCTCCCTGACGATCTGGACCCTGCCGAAGTCGCCCGCGAAACCGGACACGCCGCGCGGCTCGCTGCTGCGCGAAGCCCGCGAAGGCGCCGCCTACCTGTTCGGCAACCGGGTGCTGGTCGGGCTGGCGTTGCGCCCCGCCATCGGCAACTTCGCCTTCATGGCCTGTAACGGCGTGATGGTGCTGTTCCTGCGGCAGACGCTGCACCTGGGGACCACCGGCTACGGCGTCTACCTGACCGCCAACGCCCTCGGAGCGATCATCGGTGCGGCCGTCTCGCCGAAGGTGGCGGCGAGGGTGGGCACCGGCACCGCTCTGACCCTGACCGCTTTCGTGGAAGCGGCGGCGCTGCTGGGCATCGGCGTGGCGCCCAGCGCCTGGGTGGCCGGCACCGGCGAGCTGGTGCTGGGCATGGCCATGGGCGTCACGATGGGCCTGGGACCCGCCGTACGCCAGGCGATCGTGCCGGACGAGCTGATGGGGCGGGTCACCGCCACCGCCCGCCTGATCGCGCTGGGCGCCGGGCCGGTGGGCGCCGTCTTCGGCGGCTGGCTGGCCAACGTCGCCGGGCTGCGCGCGCCGTTCGTCGTCGCCGCCGGGATGTTGGCGTCGACCTCGATCGTCGTCGGCAGTCTCACGAACAACAAGCGGATCGACGCCGCCCTGGCCGAGGCGAAGGCCCGCCGTGCAGAGCAGCCGGCCACCGACCCGACAGAGCCAGCCATCGCAGCAGTCTGAGACCAACTAGACGTCGTACCACCGCGCCGTCTGGCGCGCGATCGCCGCGCAGGCCCCGGCCAACGGCAGCTCGAACACCACCGCCAGCATCAGCGCCACCGCGAAGTCCCCGCCCCGGGACAGCATCACGTCGAACCAGGCATCCATTCCGAACAAGGTCGCGGCCACCGTAGCCGCCGTCCGCGCCCGATGATCATGGCGCACCAGCAACACCCCGAGCGCCGCCAGCGCCAGCGCCTCCATGGTGTCCAACCCCAGCCACACCGTCGACCAGTGGCTCACCACCGCCTGCCCGTGCAGCGTCTTCGCCAGGAACACCATCCACGCCACCAACACGATCGCCGCACCCACGAACCCGATCGCCATCTTGTGCCGCGCCGCCTGCGACGCCATCAGACCCCTGGCCCATATCGAGAATCTCAGCCCCATGGCGACCATGATCCACCGGCCGGGGCGCGGGGCGCCATGACGTCCGCCCCCGGAACTCGGTGGTGCCAGCCCTACCGTTGAACCGAGTACCTGAAAACACCACCGCCGTACAACCGCGCGACCGTCCCGCGCGTGGGTTCCGGCCCCGACCGGCTGGCGGTCAGACGGCGCGTGCCACCGGGGTTCTCACCCGGTGACACGCGCCGGTCCAAGAGAGGCGCGTGGCCTCAGTTCAGCGTCCCCACCGCGGCCTCCACCGACGCGACGACCGCGCCCGACTTCAGTGCCTCCTCGGCAGCGCGCAGCTCGGGCGACAGGAACCGGTCCGGGCCCGGGCCGCCGACGCCGGCCTCGCGCAGCGCGCGCACGGCCGCTCTAGTGCCCGCGGCCGGCGCCAGGGGTGCCCGCAGCTCCAGCGCCCGTGCCGCGGTGACCAGCTCCACCGCGATGATCCGCCGCAGGTTGTCCACGGCGGTGCGCAGCTTGCGGGCCGCGGACCAGCCCATCGACACGTGGTCCTCCTGCATCGCCGAGGAGGGGATCGAGTCGACGCTCGCCGGGACGGCCAGCCGCTTGTTCTCGCTGACCAGGGCGGCCTGGGTGTACTGGGCGATCATCAGGCCGCTGTCGACGCCGGGGTCGTCGGCCAGGAAGGGCGGCAGGCCGTGGGAGCGGGCCACGTCGAGCATCCGGTCGGTGCGGCGCTCGGCGATGGAGCCGAGGTCGGCGGCGGCGATGGCGAGGAAGTCCAGGACCATCGCGACCGGGGCGCCGTGGAAGTTGCCGTTGGACTCCACGCGGCCGTCCGCCAGCAGCACCACCGGGTTGTCCACGATGGACGCGAGCTCGCGTTCGGCGACGGTGGCGGCATGCGCCATCGTGTCGCGGACGGCGCCGGCGACCTGCGGGGCGCAGCGCAGCGAGTAGGCGTCCTGGACCCGGGTGCACTCGTTGGGCTCGCGGTGCGACTCCATGATCGGCGAGCCGTGGAGCACCTTGAGCAGGTTGGCGGCGGAGGCGGCCTGGCCGGGGTGCGGGCGGATGGCGTGCAGCTCGGGGCGGAAGACCTTGTCCGTGCCGAGCAGCGCCTCCACCGACATGGCGGCGGCGACGTCGGCGGCCTTGACCAGCTCCGCGAGGTCGCCCAGCGCCAGGATCAGCATGCCGAGCATGCCGTCGGTGCCGTTGATCAGCGCCAGGCCCTCCTTGGGCGCCAGCTCCAGCGCTGTGATGCCGTGCTCGGCCAGGACCGGGCCGGCCGGGACGGCCGACACCCCGTCGGGACCGACCACTTCCCCCTCTCCCATCAGCACCAGCGCGACGTGCGACAGCGGTGCCAGGTCGCCCGAGCAGCCCAGCGAGCCGAACTCCCGCACCGCCGGCACGATCCCGGTGTTGAGCAGCTCCGCCATGGTCTCGGCGACCACCGGGCGGACGCCGGTGTGGCCGGTGGCGAGCGTCTTCAGCCGCATCAGGGTCAGCGCGCGGATCACCTCGGGCTCGACCAGCGGCCCCATCCCGGCGGCGTGCGAGCGGATCAGCGAGCGCTGGAGCTGCGCCCGCAGCTCGGGATCGATGTGCCGGGTGGCCAGGGCGCCGAAGCCGGTGGAGATGCCGTAGGCCGGGGTCGGCGCGGCGGCCAGCCGGTCCACCAGCGCCCGGCCCTCGGCCAGGGCGGTCAGCGCGGTCCGGGACAGCTCGACCCGCGCGCCGCGCCGGGCCACGGCGACGACGTCGCCGAACGTGAGCTCCGCCTCACCGATCACGACAGTCTGCATCGTTGGCACTGACACGCTGCTCCCTTGATGGACGCTGTGGGGTTCCGGCCCCGCCTGAATGAATGAGATCATACGGTCGATCGCCCGAATGAATGAGAGGGGACCAGCTATGACCGGGACCAGTGGGCCGCGCCCCGTCCGCGCCGCGCGCGGGACCAGCATCTCCGCGCAAGGCTGGCAGCAGGAAGCCGCCATGCGCATGCTGATGAACAACCTCGACCCGGAGGTGGCCGAGCACCCGGACGAGCTGGTCGTCTACGGCGGCACCGGCAAGGCCGCGCGCAACTGGCCGTCGTTCGACGCGATGGTGCGCACGCTGCGGACGCTGAAGAACGACGAGACGATGCTGGTGCAGTCCGGCAAGCCGGTCGGCGTCATGCAGACCCACGAGTGGGCGCCGCGCGTGCTACTGGCGAACTCCAACCTGGTCGGCGACTGGGCCAACTGGGAGGAGTTCCGCCGCCTGGAACAGCTCGGGCTGACCATGTACGGGCAGATGACCGCCGGCTCGTGGATCTACATCGGCACCCAGGGCATCCTGCAGGGCACCTATGAGACGTTCGCAGCCGTTGCCGCCAAGAAGTTCGACAACACTCTCGCCGGCACCATCACCCTCACCGCGGGCCTCGGCGGTATGGGCGGCGCGCAGCCGCTCGCAGTGACGATGAACGGCGGCGTGGCGATCTGCATCGACTGCGACGAGCGCTCCATCGACCGCCGGGTCGAGCACCGGTACTTGGACGTGAAGGCGGATTCGCTGGACCACGCCCTCCAGCTCGCGATCGCCGCCCGCGACAAGCGGGAGCCGCTGTCCATCGGCGTGCTCGGCAACGCCGCCGAACTCGTGCCGCAGCTGCTGGCGATGGACGCGCCGATCGACATCGTCACCGACCAGACCTCGGCCCACGACCCGCTGGCCTACCTGCCGCTCGGCGTGGATTTCCACGACATGAAGCAGTTCGCGAAGGACAAGCCGGCGGAGTTCACGCAGCGGGCCCGGGAGTCGATGGCCAAGCACGTCGAGGCGATGGTCGGCTTCCAGGACAAGGGCGCCGAGGTCTTCGACTACGGCAACTCCATCCGCGGCGAGGCGCAGCTGGCCGGCTACACCCGCGCCTTCGACTTCCCGGGCTTCGTCCCGGCCTACATCAGGCCGCTGTTCTGCGAGGGCAAGGGCCCGTTCCGCTGGGCGGCGCTGTCCGGGGAGGCGAGCGACATCGCCAAGACCGACAAGGCGATCCTCGACCTGTTCCCGGAGAACGAGTCGCTGGCCCGCTGGATCAAGCTGGCCGGCGAGCGCGTGCACTTCCAGGGCCTGCCGGCGCGGATCTGCTGGCTCGGCTACGGCGAGCGGCACCTGGCCGGCGAGCGGTTCAACGCCATGGTCGCCGACGGCACGCTGGCCGCGCCGATCGTGATCGGCCGCGACCACCTGGACTGCGGCTCGGTGGCCTCGCCGTACCGGGAGACCGAGGCGATGGCCGACGGCTCGGACGCGATCGCCGACTGGCCGCTGCTGAACGCGATGGTGAACGTGGCCTCCGGCGCCTCCTGGGTGTCGATCCACCACGGCGGCGGCGTCGGCATGGGCCGCTCGATCCACGCCGGGCAGGTCACGGTGGCCGACGGCACGGCGCTGGCCGGCGAGAAGGTCCGCAGGGTGCTGACGAACGACCCCGGCATGGGCGTGATCCGGCACGTCGACGCCGGCTACGACCGCGCCGACGAGGTCGCCGCCGAGCGCGGCGTGCGGATCCCCATGCGGGAGGGCGAAAGCCCCGCGGACTCGGCGGAGAAGGAATAGGCCCGGCACCGTGTCCGTACTCGAGACGATCCACAGGGCTGTGGATGAGGCGGAGGCGAGCGGCTACACCGAGATGTGGCGCTCGCTTCTGCCCCTCGGCCTGAACGCCGATACCGGCGGCTACCGCCGGTTCGCCTGGAACGCCGCGGATCTGGCGTGCCGGGAGTGGTTCCGCGCCCAGGCCGCCGAGCGCGGCCTGGAGGTGGAGACCGACCGGAACGGCAACCTGTGGGCGTGGTGGGGGCCGAAGGGCCCGGGCGCCGTCGTCACCGGGTCGCACCTGGACTCGGTGCCGGACGGCGGCGCCTTCGACGGGCCGCTGGGCGTGGTGTCGGCGTTCGCGGCGATCGACGTGCTGCGGGCCCGCGGCTTCACCCCGGCCAAGCCGTTCGCGGTGGCGTGCTTCTCCGACGAGGAGGGGGCGCGGTTCGGCATCGCCTGCGCCGGGTCGCGGCTGCTGACCGGCGCGCTGGACCCGGACCAGGCCCGCGGGCTGCGGGATCTGGACGGCGTCACGCTGGCCGCGGCGATGGCGGCGGCGGGTCAGGACCCGGACACGCTCGGGCGCGACGACGAGCGGCTGGACGGCATCGCCGCCTACGTCGAGCTGCATGTGGAGCAGGGCAGGGCGCTGGCTTTCACCGACTCGCCGGTGGCGGTGGCCTCGGCGATCTGGCCGCACAGCCGCTGGCGGCTGGACTTCACCGGGCAGGCCAACCACGCCGGCACCACGGCGCTGCAGGACCGGCACGACCCGATGCTGACCTACGCCAACACGGTGCTGGCGGCGCGCAAGAAGGCGAAGCTGGGCGGCGCGGTGGCCACGTTCGGGCGGCTGGTGGTGGAGCCGAACGGCACCAACGCCATCCCGTCGCGGGTGCGGGCCTGGCTCGACGTCCGGGCGCCGGCCGAGGAGATCCTCGCGGCGGTGACCGAGCAGATCGTGCGGGCCGCCGGCGAGCGGGCCGGGCGGGACGGCACGGCGGTGGCCGCCGAACGGGAGTCGCACACGCCGGTCGTCGAATTCGACGACGTTTTGCGGAACCTTTTGGCCGGTCGCCTCCGTCAGAACTTCGGAGCCGTTCCGGTCCTGCCGACCGGAGCGGGGCACGACGCCGGGGTCCTGGCGGCCGCCGTTCCGACCGCGATGCTGTACGTCCGCAATCCCAGCGGCGTCTCGCACGCGCCCGGTGAGCACGCGGAGACCCGCGACTGCCTGGCCGGGGTGACCGCACTCGCCGACGTGTTGCAGGAGCTGGCTCAGTGACGAAGTTCTGGTGCGACCTGGCCTGGATCGCCGACGGGGAGACCGGCGGCGCGGTCAAGAGCAAAGTGCTGATCGAGACCGCCGACGGCCGGATCTCGGCGGTCACCTGCGGGGTGCGCAACCCGCCGCAGGAGGCCGTGCACCTGGCCGGGTTCACGGTGCCGGGGCTCGCGAACGTGCACTCCCACGCCTTCCACCGCGCGCTGCGCGGCCGCACCCAGGTCGGGCACGGAACGTTCTGGACCTGGCGGGAGTCGATGTACGCCGCCGCGGCGCACCTGGACCCGGACTCCTACCGGGAGCTGGCGACCGCGGTCTTCGCCGAGATGGCGCTGGCCGGGGTCACCGCCGTGGGCGAGTTCCACTATCTGCACCACTCGCCCAAGGGCGGCCTGTACCAGGACCCGAACGCGATGGGCCACGCGCTGGCCGAGGCGGCCGCCGCGGCCGGCATCCGGCTCACCCTGCTCGACACCTGCTATCTGGCCGGCGGGTTCGACACCGAGCTGAACGACGTGCAGCGCCGCTTCTCCGACGGCGACGCCGGGCGCTGGGCCGACCGGGTGGCGGCGCTGCGCAAGGCGTATGCGGACTCTGAGACGGTGCTGGTCGGCGCGGCGGTGCACAGCGTGCGGGCGGTGCCGGTGGACCAGCTGCCGCCGGTGGTGGCCTTCGCCGCCGAGTACGAGCTGCCGCTGCACGTGCACCTGTCGGAGCAGCGCGCCGAGAACGACGCCTGCCTGAGCCGGCACCACAAAACCCCGACCCAGCTGCTGCACGACCACGGCGCGCTGGGCGCGCGGACCACGGCGGTCCACGCCACGCACCTGTCGCAGATGGACATCGACCTGCTCGGCAGCTCCGGCACGGCGGTGTGCATGTGCCCCACCACCGAGCGCGACCTGGCCGACGGCATCGGCCCGGCCCGGGCGGTGTACCAGGCGGGCTCGCCGATCAACCTCGGCTCGGACTCGCACGCGGTGATCGACCTGTTCGAGGAGGCCCGCGCGGTGGAGCTCGACGAGCGCCTGGGCACCGAACGCCGCGGCCACTGGCACGCCGCCGAACTCCTGCACGCCGACACCGCCGCCGGCCACGCCGCCCTCGGCCGCCCCGCCGCCGGCCGCCTGGCCCCCGGCGCCCCCGCCGACTTCGCCACCCTGGCCACCGACACGGTCCGGCTCGCCGGCCTGCAGCCCGCCCACGCCGCCGAATCGGTGGTCTTCGCCGCCACCGCCGCCGACGTGCGGCATGTCGTCGTGGCGGGCCGCTTCACGGTGCGCGATCATCGGCACGAGCTGGTCGAGGACGTGGCGGGGAAGCTGGCGGCGACGATCGGGGCGATTTTCAAGTGACCACCACCCTCCTCACCAACATCGCCGAGCTGACCACCCACGCCGACCCCGGCACCCTCACCGACGCCGCCCTCGTCATCGGCACCGACCGCCGCATCGCCTGGACCGGTCCGGCATCCCAGGCCCCGGACGCCGACGAGCGGGTCGACGTCGGCGGCCGGGCCGTGGTCCCCGGCTTCGTCGACAGCCACGCGCACCTGGTGTTCGCCGGCGACCGCGCGCACGAGTTCGCCGCGCGCATGACCGGCACCCCCTACAGCGCCGGCGGGATCCGCACCACGGTCGCCGCCACCCGCGCCGCCGACGACGACGCGCTGCGCGCCAATCTGCGGCGCCTGACCGGCGAGATGCTGCGTCAGGGAACGACGACCGTCGAATGCAAGTCCGGCTACGGCCTGACCGTCGAGGACGAGGCGCGGGCGCTGCGGCTGGCGCGCGAGCAGGTCGAGGCCGTCACCTACCTCGGCGCGCACGTCGTCCCCGCCGAGTACCGGGACCGGCCCGACGCCTACGTCGAGCTGGTCACCGGCGAGATGCTCGACGCCTGCGCGCCCTACGCCGACTACGCCGACGTCTTCTGCGAGCGCGGCGCCTTCGACGAGGAGCAGACCCGCGAGATCCTGACCGCCGCCCAGGCCTTGGGTCTGGAGCTGCGCCTGCACGCCAACCAGCTCGGCACCGGCCCCGGCGTGCAGCTGGCGGTCGAGTTCGGCGCGGCGTCGGCCGACCACTGCACGTTCCTCGACGCCAAGGACATCGAAGCCCTCGCCGGTTCGCAGACCGTCGCCACCCTGCTGCCCGGGGTCGAGTTCTCGACCCGGTCGCCCTATCCGGACGCCCGCCGGCTCATCGAGGCCGGCGCGACCGTGGCCCTCGCGACCGACTGCAACCCGGGGTCCTGCTACACGAACTCGATGCCGTTCTGCATCGCGCTGGCCGTGCGGGAGATGCGGATGTCGCCGGCCGAAGCGCTGTGGGCGGCGACGATGGGCGGTGCCAG